>DATISS010000156.1:0-25806 GCA_035468565.1 Planococcus sp. (in: firmicutes) | reverse complement strand
AGGAATGTCACAACTGCCGACTCTACATATTCCCCGATAAACAAGGCGCCGATCACCGCAATTATTACCAGCATCTCAATACTGAACGCTTTCATCCGAAGTGCTTGAAGCGCTTTTATCGCTATCGGAATTCCCGCAATGACCGTAGCAACGACCAATGTGAGCTGACGCAAGTCCTCATAACCTGCGAAGTGTAAAACGAAGGCCAAGATCAGTAAGAAACCAGTAATAAAGGCAATGTTATTTTTGTATTTATGAATGAACCCAACCACGTTTGTTCAACTCCTCTTTCTTTATTTTTTTTGCTTTTTTTCCTTTGTCCGACTTTTATTATTTCTTGCGGCACCGTTTCCTTTCAATTGCTATTTTCTTTACATACTTATCATAAGTGGTTTCGAAGCAAGTTAACTTGACCCTCATCAAGGGTCCGAATTTATTTCATTAACCAGCTTTTCTATCGTTCTTATAATTCCGGAAGAATTTTTCGTTCAATACATTGATAGCCGTCAAGGAATTACCACGATAGACGTTTTATACTTGAGATAGAAAAAAAGGAGAGATTAACATGACCACAGTCAAATTCCAGTTAGAACCACTTACTTGCCCTTCCTGCATCAAAAAAATCGAAGGGAAGCTAGGGAAAATAGATGGCGTTGAGGAAGTGAAAGTCTTGTTTAACTCCAGTAAAGTAAAAGCCGTCTATGATGAGGGCAAAGTTGCACCCGAAGAACTGAAAACGGTCATTGAGAAACTGGGTTATCCAGTAGTCAATTAATAACAGCTGCAGATTTCATGGTTGGAATAAAAAATAAGAGCACCCTTTGAGTAAAGGGTGCTCTTATTTTTCGTCTGGAGGGATCGCTTGAATACAGCTGCTGCGTATGATTGAAGTTTGTTAATGAACTGTTCGAAAAAACACATTCATGCAGACAAAAAAGAGAAGAAGCATCGCACCGCTCCTTCTCTTCCTACAAGGGTTCTATAAGTTGCAGTATTTTCTATTGCAATACGGCTGATCTATTCCTCTGCAAGCACGACATACGCCGTCATTGATGTTGTTCCGGTATTTTTTATACTGATTGTCTGATGGGGATCACAGTGAATGATACTCCCCTTTTGAACAGTGGAATCGATGTCATCCAGTGAACATATTCCTGCCCCTTCGATTACAAACACATAGGCATTTTTGTGAGGATGCCCATGCTTAGGCAGCACTTGCCCTGGGAGAAAGTTAAAGGCAATAACCTTGCTATTTTGTTCTCCGAAAACAAGTTGTTTTGACATTTTTTCTTCATCGTATGTTTGCAGATCCTGCAGTTTTTTTACCGTCATGAGTTATTCTCCATTCTTCTTCACATTTTTTAAAGTGGCTGCTTTCTTCTATCTTTATCCTTACTCAACCATTCTGTCACTTCCAAAGAAGTTGCGGAACATTTGAATTGTCGTATCGCGGTTCATCGATGAGATGGAAGTTGTCAAAGGGATTCCCTTCGGACAGGACTCCACGCAGTTTTGGGCCATACCGCATTGTTGGATTCCACCGGGCCCCATCAGCAAATTCAAGCGCTCATCTTTATTCATTGCACCCGTAGGATGCGCATTCATCAAGCGCACTTGTGAAATTGGGGCTGCCCCGATATAATCCGTTTTGTCATTGACATTCGGACACACTTCTAAGCAGACTCCACACGTCATGCATTTGGACAATTCATACGCCCATTGGCGTTTGCGTTCCGGCATGCGCGGACCTTCGCCAAGATCATGAGTTCCATCAATCGGAATCCAAGCCTTCAGCTTTTTCAATGTATTGAACATGGAACTGCGGTCAATAATCAAATCACGGACCACCGGAAATTTTTTCATCGGCTGCAGCCGTATGGGCTGTTCCAATTTGTCGACAAGCGCTGTACAAGACTGGCGCGCTTTGCCATTGATGACCATAGAGCATGCCCCACATACTTCCTCCAGGCAGTTCATATCCCATGCAACCGGCGTCGTTTTTTCTCCCTCCATATTGACAGGGTTACGACGAATTTCCATCAATGCCGAGATGACATTCATGTTCGGACGATATCCTAATTCGAACTTTTCCCAATATGAATCTCCATCAGGAGTATTTCGGCGTTCGATTTCAAAAACAACTGTTTTTGCTGCTTCTCCCACAATAAATCAACCCCTTCTTTCATGAGTATAAGAATAATCGTGATTTACAAAGTGAACAAATCCGACTTTATCACTAAGCTCGTGAAATTATCATTCACTAATGAATGGTTTAATGTAATAGTAGCACTTATATCTGAATATTCCGGAAATATTTTTTAGATTAAAGAAAACTTTGTTTTCATCTAAAATCGATTTTAATTATTTAGTTGAACATCTCTTATTACCGGCATTATCAATTTCCTATGAACTGTTCACTCTACTGAGAATGGAGATGCTATAGCTATTTCAAAAAAAGGTTCTTTTGGTGATAAAAATGTTTTGACGACCCGATACTCCCCTGGAATAAGTGCCACCCCAATTTGATCAATGAAAAAAGTTAGCTGTTTTTCACTTCCAGCCGCTAACAGCTGGCCAGAATCATTGAACCGCTGATTGTTTAAAAATACAGCGTCGGAATGTGTGACGATATACCACTTATTATTTTTATTTACTTCAATATGATAAAATTCTCCAAATCCATAGTTTTGCTGGCTTTCGTTTGTTATCGTCGCTTCGATTAATGAAGGAAATTTATCATATGTATCTTCTGCAAGAGACATCGATAATCCCGCTTCACTGGAATGCAGTTCCTGATCAGGCGACGGGTCTGTCAAAGTCGTTACTGACGTTTCGTTACTGCAAGCAGCGAGAACTAAAACGGATAGGAGCATGATTATTTTTTTCATGAGACCACCTCTCTCCCTTAATATATACCTTGATTGAGGCAAAGACCTTGATTTGCATCAAGGAAATCATCATTTCAAAGCTCTTATTTAGAGAGTGTATATATCCTAAAGAAACAAAGGGAATATTAATCCCATTAAAATTGATAGTCTTTTACCGCCTTAAAACCTTACGGAAGAGCACACTTTTCCAGACAGGAAAAGAAGAGCGGTGCTGAGTAAGCACCACTCTTCTTATTTATACATTTCCTTAAGAACAACTTTTACTCCCCAGGGAAAAGACCCTCTGCAGTCAGCATTAGAAAAATTTCCCCTAAATAAGCATGAAACTGTTAGAGCAAGTCCACGCAATTGCTTGGACTAGATTTCCTCAATTGTAGATAAGACTGATTTGGCATGCTTTTTTGCTAAATCTCTTCTTTCTTGGGAAGTTAACTTGTCAAATTGTTGATCGTTGGGCAAAATTACGTAACTTAAAAATATACCTCCCAGTTGTCTTGCACAAAAGTCGATATCAACTTGCTGATTTTTAAGGTGGAAATGGGATTCCAATCCTTTTTTTAAACTTGAAAAAATAACTTCCGGCAAGTTGATTTTATCTGTTAAATTCCCCCGTAAACTCTCTGACAAAAGCATCCTTACCAAATCTTTATTTTTCACCAATACTTCCAATCTATCTTCAATAATATTGGTTAAAAATAATTCAGTATCTTTTTCTTTTGCAATTTCTAAAATATGAGAGCCGAACTTTTTTTCCAGTACGTTCTTGAGAACCGTAGTAAATAGGTTTTCTTTTGTGGAATATCTCCGATACAGTGTCACTTCTGCAACGCCTGCTTCTTTGGCCACTTCTTGCGTTGATGCTTGCATTCCCTTTTTTATAAAAACAGCAATAGCCCCTTTAAAGATTTGTTCCGTTTTATCCATCAATAGTCTTCGCCTTCTTTCTTGATAAGCTCGTAAAAGTTAAGGTGTTTGTTTTATTTTCACAAAGCGATCCAAAATAATCAAGACTGGCGGCATAACAATTAACGTGGAGAACAAAGCAAGTGAAATATTAATAAGTGTCATTAGCCCAAAATTGTTCAAAATCACAAAATCGGATATAAGCAATGCACTAAATCCGCCTATTGTTGTAATAGCCGATATTAAAATAGCCTTACCAATATTTTTGTTAGCCATTTGGATAGCTTCCCTGCTTTGATATCCTTTCTCTCTTTCCTCATAATAACGTTCCATGATTAATACGGTGAACTCCGTACCAATCCCGATTATTAATGCTCCCAATGTTGCGGTAAGCGGTGTGTAGCTCATATCAAGAAAGTGCATGATCAACCCCGACCAACCTACAATGAAAGTGATAGGAAACAAAGGAATCAACGCTTTAACTAGGTTCCTGTAAATAATCAATAAACTGAAGAACACTAGGCCCATTCCAAGCAAGGTCATTTTATACCTGCCGGTTGTCAGCCCCCGAATCATCTCAACATCTAATACAGCTTTCCCTGTAATAGTAGTCTCGACTGTATCTAATCTAATGCTTTCCATATAGACTTCTAATTCATCAAGGAATACGCCTAATTCCTTTGCTTCTAAATGTTTGATTCCAATCGTGATAACACCTTTTGTCTTTGGTTCGTTTAAGAAGATTTTTAACTGGTCATCCGGGACGGCAGCTACACCTTCCTCGAATGCTTGGCCCACAGGCAACTCATCACCATTCATTTGCTTCAAAAGGCTCGTGAGCGAATTTGTGTTAACCACTACATCCGGGAATTCAGTTTTCGCTGATTCTGTCAAACCATCAACCCAGCTATTTACTTGATCGGACAAAATATCCTCGCTTTCATATACAATCGATATTTGATCTGTTGTGCCAAGAACTTCCCTTAGTTTAAGAATGTCCTCTAGTTCCTTAGTTTCTTGGGGCATGAAAGTTTCCATGTCTGTTTCCGCTTCAGCATCCAGGTCTACCCAAATACCAAAGGCGGCAGTGCCAGCTGCGATTATGATAATTACCCATCGAAGAGCTATAGTTTTCTTGGTAATCCAATCAAAAACACGATCGCTTGTTGAAGGTGTCTTTTTTTGCAGTTGCTTCGGTTGCACCACTTTATCTTCACTAAAAAAATAATCTCTGGTGAATAGAATAGGGATTAAAAGGAATACCCCCAGAACAAAACTGACGATTAAACCGATTGTTAACATTTTGCCGAAGTCCTGAATCATTGGCACAGGTGAGGCATATAAGGAAACAAAACCGAGTGCAGTCGCAATCATTGCAGTTAAGACAGCTGGAGTCATCTTCGTAATGGTTTTCTTTAAACTTTCCTTCGCTTTATTCTTATTGTTATTCATTTGAATCCTCCTTTGCCATTTCTTCTGCATAGCGGTTTTGGAACTGAATTGCATAATCGATGCCAAGACCAATTAAAATCGGAAAAACAGCCATTGAGACCATCGTAATTGGTATTTGTAGCCAGCCCATTAAACCGACCGTTCCAATTACTGCTAAGAGAACGATTACTAATGGTAATATGCGCCAACGGACTTTAAAGAGAATGGCTAGCACAATAATCATGATTATTAGCGCCAGTCCCATCATGGCTTGAATGCTTTCCTGCATGGAAGTGCGGGTAGCATTGTCAAGAACAGGTTTCCCGGATACCAGGGTTTCTGCTGTATCAATTTCTTCCGCAGCCAAATAATTGTTTATCGTGTCAATTACCTCTGTTTTTCCAATATCATCTGTTTCTCCATTAAGCTTAATCATCATAATCATGTAACGATCATCTATAACTAATTCTTTAAACATAGGGCGAAGTTCGTTATTTTCACCATAAATTATGTTATCCAGTGTCTCCTGGTTGTCAGGTAATCCAGGCTCCATAGAGAATCCCTTCTTAAGGGTATCTGTTTGGCTTGCTACAATTTCTTCAGTAAGCGTCACTGGACTTAAGCTGCTGTAAATCGATTCATTATTTTGCAGCGCATCTTCTATGCCTTTCATGTGTTCTAAATGAGCAGGGGTCAATAAATTTTCCGATTCATACAAAACAATAATCGATTCTCCACCGAATTCCTTCTCTAACATTAAATTTTCGCGGTATACTTCTGAATCAGGTTCTACTAGCGTATCGTTGCCGGTCGCCATAAATACATCCTTTACGCCCACTCCTAAAAGAACAACAATGATTATCATGAAAAAAATAGACTTTATGGGAAAACTGCTTAATACGTGCGCAAGCTTCTTTAAGATTTTCATGTACTTCCTCTCCCTTCAATTACCCGATTGAGTGTTAGTACTAACTTTCATCGTTTTTAAAATAAACCGTTTTTTAGAAGCGGCGTATACTAATATGTAAGTTACCACTAACACTCATATTAGCGTTAAACGATTTATCTGTAAAGGAGTTTTAACTTTTGCTGCTATCGATATCCTTTAAAAACTAAATCATTGGAGGAATTCTTTTTAGGAAATGTAAATTCCCTCTTAAATCGGCAGTTTATGGAGCCTAAAGTAAAAAGCCGCAATTCCTAAGGTGATAGGAATTGCGGCTTTTTTCGTCACGCGATGATCACATCAGCTATCAGAAGTTGCGAGAAGTCTCGATTTCAAACAAACCGCATAGCTGTTAAAAGGTGGCTAGTTCACATGAGCAGCAGCGCGTCCATGTCCAGAATCCGGATTGCCCGCTGATCTTCCTGGCGAATCCAGCCTTCGTCCTCGAATTTCGCCAATTTCCGGCTGATTGTTTCCGGTGTGGTCCCTAAATACGAAGCTAGGTCTTTTTTCGTCATCGGCAGATAGATGAGCGATGAACGGGCTTCTTCCGACTGCTGCGCCAAATAAAGCGCAATCCGGGTTTCAGCGTCTTCTGTCGCAAAGCTTGTCATTTGGTGTTCAGCCGTATTCAGCCGCTTGGAAAATTCGCTTAAGATTTTCAAAGAAATATCCGGATGTTCCTGCAAAAGTTTCTGCAAATCAGGTCGCTGTATACTGCAAATCTCCGTTTTTTCCATCGCTTCTGCGTAAACATCGTGGATAGTCTCTGAGAATAATGCCAGTTCTCCCGTAAAATCACCTGGCCCTAACATCCGGATTACTTGCTCTTTGCCGTTTTCCGACAACCGGTACACCTTCACCTTGCCTTTGTGGACAATATAAAGCGAATCGGATTTTTCACCGGAATTGTACAGCGCTTCGCCTCTTGTTAACGCGACATGGCGCGCCGTTTCCGCAATTCTACCCATTTCGCCGTTTTCCAGATGATTGAAAATCGGCACAATTGCCACACAATGGATATGTTCTTTTTCATGGCTGCCTCTTTGCTTATCGTCCAATCTATGTTTCCTCCTTCCACGTTCAAAATTCTATTCTTCTTTAAATAAAGTCCGAGATTTCGTCAGCTTTATCATATCATGTATATTTGTAAAGTTTCCCAAAAAAGCTGCTCCTCGGCTGCTGGATCTTCTCCAGCAGCTGAGGGGCAGCTCGCGTCCTTTGTATGCATATTACGCATTCGGCTTTGTTTTTCCCTATCCGCCGATATACGACATGCCGATCTTTTTCCGGCTTTTCGAAGTCTGTTCAGTCCGCTCATCCGAATAGCGGTCCGTGCGCCGTTCCCAAACTGCCGAAACAGCTTCCAGCAATTCTATATCGTCCAGGCCGCTGCGGAGCAGTTCACGGATATCAAATCCTTCTACTGCAAACAGGCACGTATAAAATTTGCCATCCGAAGACAAACGCGCGCGTGTACAAGAGGAGCAGAAGGATTCCGAGACCGACGTGATGAACCCGACTTGTGATTCGGTTCCTTTGTACCGGTAGCGCTTCGCCACTTCGCCGAAATAATCTTCATCGACCGCTTCCAGTTCGTAAACGGACTTTAGTTGTTCTAGAATCTCTTTTTTGGTGACGACTTTTTCGAAGCTCCAGCCGTTGTCGTTGCCGACATCCATGAATTCGATATAACGGAGCGTAATGCCACGCTCTTTGAAGTAAGCGGCCATGGGGAGGATTTCCCTTTCATTGACCCCTTTTTGGACGACCATATTCACCTTTATTTCAAATCCGAGATTCTTGGCAAAATCGATGTTCTGGAGAATCAGGGAAGAACTGACACCCCGGCCATTCAATTCTCCGAAAAGACCCGGTTCAAGCGCATCGAGACTGATGTTCAGCCGGCGGAGCCCGGCGTTGTATAATGCGGGCCCCTGCTGTTTCAGCAGCAATCCGTTTGTGGTCAGACCCACGTCTTCAACGCCCTCAACTGAAAAGATCTTCTGGACAAGTTCGGGCAATCCTCGGCGCAGCAGCGGCTCCCCGCCAGTCAGCCTAATTTTTTTGACGCCCATCGACACAAAAATTTTAGTGAGCCGATAAATTTCTTCGAACGACAGCAATTCCTGTTTTGGCAAAAAAGCATAATCATCGCCAAACACTTCTTTCGGCATGCAATACGAACACCGGAAATTGCACCGGTCCGTCACAGAAATGCGCAAATCGCGCAGCGGCCTGCCCAGCTGGTCTTTCAATGGATGCCCTGTCATTTGAACGCCTTCCCTTCCTAGTCCATGCTTGTGGTTATTGGTTAATTCCATGATAACTCGTGTGAGGTTTGGCTTTGTTTGTATTTAAAAGTGATGTCGCTGAATGTGCCAACATAGCGCACCACTTCACCTGTGTCGTCTGTTACTGCACTGATATTCAACCATTGAAGATATTCCTCGCCATTTTTCTTCTTGTTCCAGATTTCCCCTTGCCACATGCCTTCTTCCTGGATTTCCTGCCACATCTTTTGATAAAAATCTTTTGGCTGCTTGCCGGACTTCATGATGTTCGGATTTTGGCCGACGACATCTTCCTTGTCAAAACCGGTAAGCTTCGTGAAAGCCGGATTGACGGATGTGATCTTTCCGGTGGCATCTGTCACTAGGATTCCCTGACCGGTCGAATTAAAGACTTCTGCAGCCAGCTGCAGTCGGTCCTGATAATACATCCAGACAACTAAAACCAGGCTGGCTAATGCGACTTGGGACAAGAGCATAAAGCCGATCGAGTATTGGCCTGTCAGTGAAAAGATGATCGACAGCATGATCGGCGGGAAGAAGCCGCCGAGCCCACCCATCATGGAAACGATCCCATTGACGATACCGGCCTGCTTGTTGAAATAGAATGGCACCAGTTTAAAAATGACTCCGTTTCCGATCCCTGCACTAACGGCAATCGCCAGGCTGCCGACCGTATACAAGCCGATCGATGGGGAAAATGCCAGAATGATTGCAGCGATGGTGTAGACAAAGAATGTCCCCATCAGCAGCAGCAAGGGCTGCAATTTATCGCCGAGCCATCCGCCGAGCGGGCGCATGAATGTGGCGACAGCAATAAAACCTGCTGTCCGCATGCCGGCATCCACTTTCTCCAGGCCGTAATTGTTGACCAGGAAGTTCGGCAAATAAATCGTGAAGGCAACAAAAGAACCGAATGTAATGAAATAGAATAAGGAAAAGAACCATAGTTTTTCGTTTTTATAGACCCCTTTGATTTGTTCGAAAATAGGGGTTTTCACTTTCGCTTCGTGGCGGTCGCCCAGGAAGAAATTCAATAAGGCAAACGCCATAAGCAGGATTAGATATAATTTGATTGTTGAGGACCAGCCGATTTGGGTGGCAATCAGCGGAGCGCTGAATGTCGTGATGGCTGTTCCGATATTCCCAGCTCCGTAAATTCCGTTGATGAATCCGTGTTTTTCTTTCGGGTAATATTTCGGCAGCGACGTGACACCGACGGAAAAAACGGCTCCGCCGATTCCGAGGAACAAACCGCCAATGATCAAATCATTAAAAGTAGATGCTTCGCTCAAGTAGAATACCGGGAACAAAAGCAGGATAAAGCTTAGCATGAACATGATCCGTGCTCCGAAGACGTTTGCGTAATAGCCGAGCGGAATCCGAAGAATCGATCCGAGCACGACGGGTACTGCGGTGACGATTGCCAGCCTTTCAGGCGGAATAGCAATGTCTTCGCTGATAAACGGAATGAGCGATGAGATGATAACCCACACCATAAATCCGACGACCAAATTCATTGTTTGAAGCGGCAGTTGCACTTTCTTGATCATTAAAATCACCTTTTCCCCAAATTTTTATTTTACAATTTCTGTTATCAATTCCCTACTCCTATTGTACTGCTCCGCCTAGGTCATTTTAATAAGGGAGTCCCCTCACCTTCGAAGGGGAAACCCTTAAAATAAAAAAGCCGCTTCCCTTGGGAGCAGCTCGATCGTTTCAGGTAATAAGGGTATTCAGTTTTTTGTATAATTCATCTTGATCGACCGCTTTCATCGCTTTTTCAGCCATTGGGAACAGCACAGTTTCCTCTTTCATGAAATGGACCGTCAAGACTTCAAATGCCTCTGCCGCATCCTGCGCGACTGCTTTCATTTGGTCCAGTGTCAGCAAGTCGATATTGTCCCGGGTATGGTGAAAAAAATGTCCGATATAAGCATCGATTTCCTGGTGCTCATCTTGAATGCCGACGAGCGGTCCCTGCTCGAACCCGATATAATTTCCAAGCGCCGGAAAAAAGAATTCTTCTTCTTTGTCGGTATGGTTTTTAAAGGGTTCGATAAACTCAAAGAGCTTCTGGCGTAAAATCTTCATATTTTCACGGCCTTGTTCCAAGCTGAGCCGATCCCCTTCAAACGATAAGACGAGCGCATGCCATTCATTCATCAAAAAACTTAAATAAGCATGTTCATTTTCCAAAAGCCTCATCCCGGGTTCTTTAAAACGAAACTCTGTTTCTGCCATGCAAAGGTCGCCTCCTAGCTATTCGTCAAAAATTCAATAGTTTTTTCTTCAACACATATTCCACTAATTCAGGACGGCTCTTCAAATGCAGCTTTTCCATTATTTTCGCCTTGTGCGCTTCAACCGTTTTTACAGAGATAAAGAGCTTTTGGGCAATTTCTTTATTGCCGTAGCCCTTCGCAACAAGCGGAAGAACTTCAATTTCCCGTTTAGACAACAATTCAAAAGGGTCCGATTCTTTTGCCTTATGATCTTTGTTCTGTAATTCGCGAACCAATGAAGTCGCCATGGTCGGATGAATATAAGTTCCGCCGCTGTGGATGATTCTTATGGCCTGCAGTAATTCTTCGTCCGGAGCACTTTTCAGCATATAGCCGGAAGCCCCGTTTTTTAACACATGGAATAAATACTCTTCATCGTCATGCATCGTCAGGACCAAAATTTTGGTTTCTGGAAAGTCTTCCTTAATCTTTCCTGTCGCCACTAAACCGCTTTCACCCGGTGGCATGCTTAAATCCAATAGCAATACATCTGGCTGATGTTTAGCTACCATTTGATAAGCTTCAATGCCGTCTGCCGCCATTGCGATTACTTCCATATCCTCTTGGAAATTGAGGATCATGGAAAAACCGCTGCGCACAATCGCATGGTCATCCGCTATGACAATCTTCATTTCGCCATCCCCCGCTTTTCTTCTAAAGGCACACGTAAATGCACGGTTGTTCCTTCGCCTATTTCGGAACTGACTGCCACATTGCCCAACACCAATTCTGCCCGTTCGTTCATTCCATAGAGCCCAAGCCCTGTTCCTATCGGAATGCCCCCATGGATAAAGCCGGCACCTTGGTCTTTTACAATCAATTGCAATATGTTCCCTTCTTCAAATAAATTCACTTGAATGGTTTCCACATAGGCATATTTGATTGCATTAAATACAGCTTCCTGACAGATCCGGTACAACACCGTCTCCACTTCGTTTTCATAACGGTTTCGTTCAATTGTCGATTTAAAATCGATACTTAAGCCATAACTTTCTTCCAGGCGTTTGAAATGTGAGCGGAAAGCCGCCTCTAATCCCAAATCATCAAGTGCTGCAGGGCGAAGTTCAAGAGACAGATTACGGATATCATCCATCAGCCTGATCAACGTGGCCGTGCTTTCATTGGTTTTCTTTAAAACTGCTTTATCATCCGTCATGTATTTAAGGGCACGCAAATCAACGACCGCACTTAAAAGCTCTTGAGCCACACTGTCATGCAATTCCCTTGAAATACGCTTCCGTTCATTTTCCTGCGCTTTGATGATATTTTTCATCATGGTATTTTGCTGTAGTTTGGTTTGCGTTTCAAATTGAATCGATAGGTCCCTTAAGATGAATACCCTTGTGCCTTTTTCAGCATCGATAACATGGAATGTAGCAGCGTAAGGAATAACGCCTTTTCCGGCCGTTTCCAAAAACACTTGGAAAGAGGAAAAATCCTCATGGTTGGAACTGGTGAAGTAGCAGTCCTTACAAGTTATCAGATCACTTTCACTTGTGTATCCTCTGCAAACATTGCAGAGGGCATTTTCCGCCCCTTTTTTGAGCTGATCCAGCGCATGAACATCCATAATTTTTTCCGCCGCAGGATTCATGGAAATTGTCTGGCCATCACTGGTAAAAAAGAAAATTGCTTCGGTGCTGTTTTCATACATCTTCAGCATCAGGTCAATTAATTGATCTTTTTTGTCAGAAATCAATTCCACATCAATTCCTTCCCATCCAGTTTACTTAACCCGGATTTCGCCATGCTGATCAGCATTTGCAATTTTTCCGGCGTCATCAAATGGGGGTCCCGAAATCCGCCTAAAAGCACTCCGACCACTCTTCCGCTATGCCATAAAGGAGTAGCTCCTATGCTCTTTAAGTTTTCCAGCCTTAAAATAGGGTAATTGAATAAATCATCTTTTGCAGCAAACTCTTTTACATCCGGCACCAGCAAGGGCTTGCCGAGCTTAAAAACTCCGCCGGCAATCCCTTTTCCTGACTGCAAGACGACTTTTTTTAGTCCTTCACTTATATTTCCTGAAGCATATTGCCATTTTAATACATGCAGGTTTTCTGCTGGCTGAACTAAAGCAAGCGCGATAATATCGCAGCCGAGAGCTTCCCGTATTTTTTCAATCTGCAATTGGTATTCTTTTGTATCATCCATACTTCTGTCTCCTATCAAATTAAAAAGAGAAACCTTTTTAATTTGTTGGTTTATGTCTTCTGTATAGGATATAACTTCTGCCCGCATAATTCAACGGCACACTCCAAACATGCACAAGACGGGAAAATGGCCAGAAGGCGAATATCGCGAATCCTGTCAAAACATGAATTTTGAAAGATAGGGGCACATTTGCCATAATAGCCGGATTTGCTTTAAACAAGAACAAATCACGGAACCATACAGAGACTGTCATCCGGTAATCGAAATCCGGTTGAACCACATTGGTGACCAATGTGGCGTACATCCCGATAAAGACAATAAAGAGAAGAAGTGAATTGACAGCAAGGTCGGAAAACGAGCTCAATTTCCGGACACTTGAAATGGTAAAACGCCGAAACGTCAAAATAATCATACCAATCAAGGTCACGAAACCGAAAAACCCACCGATATAGATTGCCCCAATGTGATACATATGGTCGTTGACACCCATGGCATTCATCCAGGAGATCGGGATTGCCAATCCGCCGATATGGCCGAAAATCACCGGAATGATTCCTAGATGAAACAATAAGCTGCCGATCATCAACTGCTTTTTCTCGATAAATTCGCTGGATTTTGCGGTCCAATGAAATTTATCAACTTTGTATCTATAGATATGGCCGAAAATGAAAATTGCCATGCATAGATAGGGGAATACCACCCAGATGAATTTATCAACCGTTTCCATCAACAGACGCCTCCTGTTCTATACAGACTTTGAATGTTTCCCGCAAGCCTTTAACAAGATAGAAGTACGGACTATTTTTTTCCTCTAAAGATTTCAGTAAATGATAGGTTCCATCCTCCAGCACAGCAATCAGCATCTGGAAACTCTGGGGTGCCCGGGGATCCCCCAGCCACTCAGCTACATAAAGAAACTCGCAGATGAGCGGCAGGAAATCGGATAGTTCCGAATCCGGCATTTCAAGGCCAAACATTTCATAAGATACTTTAAGCTTTGCCAGCATTTGCCCTCGTTCTTTTGCATCCTCAAACTTGAAATAGGTCATGAACAAGGTGCTGTCTTTATCAAAATCAAAAATTTCAGTATACATTTCCTGGATTTCATCCAAACTCAATTCGTGCATCAAGTTCCAATACTTTTGAACATGCTCATACGCAGGATGATCCCGATCAAAAGATTCTTCAATCATTAAAGGATGAAAATCCAGCTTTTGCGGATAAGTCAGGTGATGGGCAAAAAAGCCGAATGACAGCTTATACTGATAAAGTTTCTCTAAATTAATCACGCCAGATACCTCCGTAGAAGTTTTCTTCGTAAATTTCTTTGCCTGTTTTCGTAGCTGTTCCAGTCGGGCTTGGTGTTGCAGGTCCACAACTGTCACAGGAACCGCCGGAATCGGTTCCCCAACCTCCCATGCCTTCCGTATCAAAACCTTCCATTCCTTGCGCCCGGTACGGATTGACCCGACCTTCTCTATGCGTACTTGGAATAACAAAACGGTCTTCATATTTGGCAATGGCCAGAAGCCGGTACATTTTCTCCGTCTGATTGGCCGTCATGCCGATTCGTTCCAGTCGGCTTTCATCGAATTCCTTGCCGGTTGTCTTAGCGCGCATATAAGAACGCATCATTGCCATGCGCTGCAGCGACTTCTTGACTGTTTCCGTATCCCCGGCAGTCAGCATGTTTGCCAAATACTGAATCGGTGTCCGCATTTCTTCAATTGCAGGGAAAATCATATCCGGATTCTTAATGGAATCTTTCCCTTCAAAATAGTTCATGATCGGGCTAAGCGGCGGAACATACCAAACCATTGGCAAGGTACGGTACTCAGGATGAAGCGGGAAAGCGAGTTGATGTTCAATCGCCAGCTTATAAACAGGTGAATTCTGCGCCGCTTCTATCCAATCTTCTGATATCCCGTCTTTTTTGGCTATTGCGATCATCTCAGGATCAAATGGGTCAATAAACAAGTCACATTGCGCTTTATATAAATCTTTTTCATCCGGTGTGGAAGCCACTTCCAGAACACGGTCCGCATCATACAGAAGCACGCCTAAATAACGAATGCGGCCCGTACAGGTTTCCGAGCATACTGTTGGCAGCCCGGCTTCTATCCGTGGGAAGCAGAATGTGCATTTTTCCGCTTTATTGGTCTGCCAATTAAAGTAGACTTTCTTATATGGACAGCCTGTCATACAATAGCGCCAGCCTCGGCAAGCTTCTTGGTCAACTAAGACGATGCCGTCTTCTTCGCGTTTGTAGATCGCTCCGGAAGGGCACGACGCCACACAGCTTGGATTCAAGCAGTGTTCACATAGCCTTGGCAAATAAACCATAAATGCCTTATCAAAATTGAATTTGATTTCTTCCTCGATTTTTTGGATGTTCGGATCAAGCGGCCCTGTAATATGTGCTCCCGCCAAATCATCTTCCCAGTTAGGACCCCATTCAAGATCCATCTTTTTGCCTGTAATTACTGAGTGTGCACGCGCGACCGGTGAATGTTCCAATTCGCCGGCGTTGGTCAAGTGCTCGTAATTATATGTCCAAGGTTCGTAATAATCCTTCATTTCGGGCATGTCGGGGTTGTAAAAGATTTTCCCCAACGCGATTTTCGACAACTTATTGCCTGACTTCAATTCCAGTTTTCCTTTGCGGAGCTGCCAGCCGCCCTTATACAGTTCCTGATCTTCCCAACGCTTCGGATAACCGATGCCCGGTTTTGTCTCTACGTTGTTGAACCACATATACTCAGCACCTTTACGGTTGGTCCAAGTGGTCTTGCACGTGACACTGCAGGTATGGCAGCCGATGCATTTATCCAGATTCATCACCATTGCTACTTGCGCTTTAATCTTCAAGCCAGTCAACCTCCTTCATTTTCCGAACTGCTACGTATTCATCACGCTGATTGCCAATGGGCCCATAATAATTGAAGCCATAGCTAAGCTGTGCATATCCTCCGACCATTTGAGTCGGTTTCATATGAATGCGAGTTGGCGCATTGTGGCTTCCGCCTCGTGTATCCGTAATTTCCGACCCTGGCACTTGAATGTGCTTGTCTTGGGCGTGATACATGAACATGGTGCCTCGTGGCATCCGATGGCTGACTACGGCGCGCGCTGTGACTACGCCGTTTCGGTTATAGACTTCAAGCCAAGCATTGTCGTCGATATCGTGCGCTTTCGCGTCTTCGTTGTTGATCCAGACGGTTGGGCCACCACGGAATAATGTCAGCATATGCTGATTATCCTGATAAGTGGAATGGATATTCCATTTGCCGTGAGGCGTCAAATATCGCAACACCAGCGAGTCTACTCCACCTTTGATTTTCTTATCATTCTTGCCGAATACCATAGGCGGCAGTGTCGGTTTATAGACTGGCAACGTTTCACCGAACTGTTGGAAAATTTCATGGTCGATATAAAAATGCTGTCTGCCGGTCAATGTCCGGAATGGCACTAGACGCTCGATGTTCGTCGTGAACGGAGAGTATCGGCGGCCCATTTTATTGGATCCACTGAACACTGGCGTCGGGATGACTTCACGCGGTTGGACAGTAATGCTTTGGAAAGTGATTTTTTCTGCAGCCCGATCGGCCGATATGTCTTTCAATGTCACACCGGTATCCTTTTCCGCTTCTGCGTAGGCTTTTTGCGACACCCGGCCATTGGTCGCCGACGATAGATTCAGCATGGCATCCGCCACTTGTCGGGCCGTCTGGATTTTTGGCAAGCCGTTCTTAATGGAGTCATCAAAGAAAGTACCGTTTATATGTTTCAGTTCCTCGTATTCATCCGCCACAGAGAAGCTGACACCGTGTGCACCGGTTTTGCCGATTGCTAAATTCGGTCCTAAGGAAATGTATTTGTCGTGAATTTTGGTGTAGTCCCGCTCCACAATACTGAAATTCGGCATTGTCTTGCCAGGGATCGCTTCAATATCCCCTTTAGTCCAATCTTTGACCAGACCCATCGGCTGTGAAATTTCGCTGACCGTATCATGGGCAAGCGGCGTTATGACGACATCTTTATAGACTCCAGGCAAATGGGTTTTTGCCATTTCCGAGAATCTCTCTGCCAACTTGGCATAAATGTCCCAGTCTGAACGCGATTCCCAAAGCGGATTGACCGCTGGATTAAACGGGTGGACAAAAGGATGCATGTCAGTTGAAGACAAATCCGTTTTTTCATACCAAGTGGCTGCCGGCAAAACGATATCCGCATAAAGTGGTGTTGATGTCATGCGGAAATCGAGTGCCACCATAAGATCCAGTTTGCCTTCGACATCTTCCCGCCAAACGATTTCCTCTGGTTTTTCCTCGACATTCGGTTCAGCCAACAAACCATCTGAAGCGCCTAAAAGATGTTTCATGAAATATTCCTGGCCTTTAGCAGAACTGGAAATCAAGTTAGAGCGCCAGATGAACAGTGTTCTCGGAAAGTTTTCAGGTGCGCCAGGATCTTCCACCGCAAATTTCGTCTTGCGTGATGTAACCTGTTCCACAGCGTGCTCCAAAATTTCCTTATTGGTCTTTCCGCCTTTTTCAGCGGCTTCTTCAGCAAACAGCAAGCTGTTTTTATCGAATTGCGGATAAGAAGGAAGCCATCCCAGCCGTGCTGCCAATACATTGTAGTCAGCCGGATGCTGATAGGCGACCCCTTCAGCTAGAGGTGACGTCAGTGCATCTATGCCACTTTCCTCATATCTCCATTGCTCAGTTGCAAAATAGAAGAACGAAGTTGCATTTTGCAGTCTTGCAGGGCCTTGCCAGTCTTTTGCAAATGCGATGGTTGACCATCCTTCGATCGGACGGCATTTTTCCTGTCCGACATAATGCGCCCAGCCCCCGCCGTTGACGCCCTGAGAAGCTGTCAGGATAACCAAGTTCAAAATCGCTCGGTAGATTGTATCACTATTGAACCAATGGTTGATGCCGGCGCCCATAATAATCATCGAACGGCCTTCCGTATCAATCGAGTTTTGTGCAAATTCCCGTGCAATCTGAACGACGATCGACGCTTTGACAGAAGTCACTTTCTCCTGCCATGCCGGTGTATAATGTGATGTCTCGTCGTCATAGCCCTTCGCGTTATATTCACTGTCCGTACGAATTATTCCGTATTGGCTCATCATCAAGTCGTAAACAGTTGAGGCGTAACGCAGGGTTCCATCCGCCAACAAGACTTTTTTCGCTGGAATCACGCGCTTAAAGACACCATTTCCTTGATTGTCGAAATAAGGGAAAACGATTTCTTTCCACTCTTCTTCATGGCCTTCAACACTCATCGCAGGATCTACTTTAGAACCATCTTCATTTTCAAGAATCAAGTTCCATTTTTTATCTTCTTCCCATCGCTGCCCCATCGTGCCATTCGGGACCATCAATTTGTCTGCCGCTTCATCAAAGATGACCGGTTTCCATTCTGCGTGTTGTGAAGTGTCTCCCAAATCGCTGGCGCGCAGGAAGCGTCCGCCTTTCAATAGATCTTCATGAGGATCTAAAAGAATCATAAATGGCATATCTGTAAATTGTTTCGCATAATTGATGAACATCGGCTCTTGGCGCTTTTGATAGAATTCATCCAGAATGACGTGCGTCATGGCTTGAGCCAGAGCAGCATCTGTTCCTGGATGAGGAGCCAGCCAATTGTCGGCAAATTTTACGTTTTCTGCATAATCGGGTGCCACGGAAACCACTTTTGTCCCTTTATAACGGACTTCTGTCATGAAATGCGCATCCGGCGTCCGAGTCATTGGCACATTCGAGCCCCACATCATCAAATAGCCCGCGTTATACCAATCCGACGACTCGGGGACGTCTGTCTGTTCACCCCAAATTTGAGGAGAGGCAGGCGGAAGATCCGCGTACCAATCGTAAAAGCTTAGCATCTGTCCACCTAAAAGCGAGATGAAACGCGCTCCTGAAGCGTAGCTGACCATCGACATCGCAGGAATCGGCGTAAAGCCAGCCACGCGATCCGGTCCGTATTTCTGGATTGTGTAGATCAATTGCGCCGCTATCAATTCCAAAGCATCTTCCCAGTTCACTCGGATATGCCCGCCTTTACCGCGCGCAGATTTATAGAACATCGCTTTCTCAGGATCTTCTACGATGCTTGCCCAAGCCTCGACAGGATTCGGATGGCTCGCACGCGCAGCTTTCCAAAGCCGCCAAAGCTTACCGCGCATATAAGGATATTTAACGCGAAGCGGACTGTATTCATACCATGAGAATGTGGCTCCCCTTGGACAGCCGCGTGGTTCAAATTCCGGCATATCCGGCCCGCATGAAGGGTAATCGATTTGCTGATTTTCCCAAGTGATGATGCCGTTCTTCACAAACACTTTCCAGCTGCATGAACCTGTGCAGTTTACGCCGTGCGTAGTGCGGACCACTTTATCGTGCGACCATCTTTGGCGGTACATATTTTCCCAATCTCTGCTTTTTTCTTCAAGGATAGACCAACTGCCCGAATAACTCTCGACTGGTTTAAAGAAATTTAATCCGAATTTTCTTTTCATCGCTTACTACCACTCCTTCTCATGAATGAAAGACATTGAAGGGAATCATTCATGTCTCATTCGTATATTCTTATTATGAAATTCTTTCCAGACGGTTCCCATTAGGGAAAGTCCTATACAAAGGCTGGAAAACCCTTGTTGCATAAAAATTCGCAATAAAAAAACACACCCCTATTAGATAGAAGTGTGTTCGAGAATCAGGTGTTCAGCCATTCCCCTTTTTTTTCGATGCGGATGGTTAGATGCGCCACAATCGCCATCGGTATCTGCTGTCATGTTTTTTTTAGCAGATGATTGGACGCTCGAAAAAGGGTGTTTGAACGAATAATTCCAAGTCTCAAAGCGACTTGCCTTCATACCAAAGTGCTGAAAGTGCAAACCCTATCAGGGACTTCCCTCTTTCGATAAGGGAATGTCCCTAGCTTGGAATATTAACCAAATTCTACGTGCTATACTGAAAAAAAAGAGAGGATGAAGCAAAATGTCAGGACCTTCATTGCGCCAATTACATGCCCACCATGCCATTCACGAAGGCGGATTGTCAGGTGCCATTACCAAGACGGAAGAATTAGAGGACTTGCTGAGAGCCAAGGAATTTGAAGTCGCTCTTCAAGCTGCCGACCACTTGGTCGATTACTGGGAAACTCGCATTATCAGCCATGCCGATGCGGAAGAAGAAGGATTTTACCTTGAAATGATTGAAACC
Organism: Planococcus sp. (in: firmicutes); assembly: GCA_035468565.1. Classification (GTDB taxonomy): domain Bacteria; phylum Bacillota; class Bacilli; order Bacillales_A; family Planococcaceae; genus Planococcus. Next base: position 5,670 of record DATISS010000156.1, on the reverse strand, counting down.
GATCCGAAATTGGAAGATGTGGTTGTAAAATTGACACGGGACCATGACTTATTGAGGATCATTGCAGTTGATATTAAAGAAATGCTGAAAACGGATGGCCTCACTTATGAAGTCATGCAGCAATTTCATGCTCTTCTGGTCATCAACGCCATACATAGCCGCGATGAGGAACGGCTCCTGTTCGAGGATTCGCCATGATGAACCGGGCTATCGGAGTTGAAAACGCAGCAATCGGCAGAAATGACGCTTGCCCTTGCGGCAGCGGAAAAAAATATAAGAAATGCTGTGGCAAACAGGAAGCAGAAAATGAATTGATGGAGGGACAAAATCAGATTTTCCAAAGGGTTCTCCAGGACTTTTTTGGAAATCACCCGCAGCCATCGCATCAACAAAGCTTGCTTGATTGGAAAGATAAGACCGAAGACCTTTTGGTGCCGCTTTATGGCGAAGATAAATCAGGCGGCATCATTGGAGATGCCTATTTCTTCTCGGAACATGCAGAAATCTGGAATGAATTTATCGAGCAGAAAATTCAGCACGAACAACGGCCGCAGATCCTGCAGGTGCTTGAATCTTGGATCGACCCCGTATTTTTGGCGGGAGAAATCCTCTCCATCTCAAATTACCGTGCTGAGATGCGCGATATACTGTCGGAGAAATTATATACCATAAATGTCAATGAATCGTTCCCTGTAGAAGCCGGAAATATTGCTTTCGCTTTTTACCTGCCAGACATGCGTGCCGGCGAGAATTTCCTCATGGCGTTGAATAGCGTCACGGCAGCGGTGGACGTGAATCCGGAAACGATTGGACAGCTCAAGGATATGTACCGCTCTTCTCAAGCAGGAACTGTCCAGGAATTTTATAAACGCAACCTCATCACCATCTATCAGATGTTTAGCAGCGGTCTTCGCGGTGCTCATGAAATTGCAGAAGAAGTGCTAAAAACCGTCCAAGAACTTGAAGGGTTCCTGATTGAGCAGGACCTCAAAAGCGATATTCTGATTGAAGCGTTCTTTCATTATTTGGAACCGCTCCCTGCTGTCCCGGACGCTGCAATTGGCGGCGCGATCCAATTCGGCATAAGCGAAGGCCTTTTAGATCTCGTTTGGCCCCCGGAAAAAACAGCGGAAATTTTTGGAGTGGAACAAGGGGAAATCCTGGCATTTGCAGAGGGCTTGCGGGCTTTTTATACCGAAACCATAGCCGGTCAGGAAAAAGAAGCTGAATATGCGTTTGAAGTCGGCACCAACCCGAAAGCGAAGGAGCTCCATAATTGGCAGCTGTTCCTGCATTTAAAACACACCTCAATCACAAGCGAAGCGGCTTTAAAACGCCACATGGAATATTATCATGACAAGGCATACGAGCCGAAATCCGATTCAGAAAAAGCCCAGTTGCTCGCTTATGGATTATTCGCTGAAGCGGCACAGCCAGTGCAGGTTGATCGGTTGCAGGAAGTGCAGCAGCTCGACCCGCTTCTTGCAGATGGCTTTCTTCTTGCTGCTGCATCGGAAAGCGATCCGCTCATTAAACATTCCTTGCTGAAAAAAGCCGTCCACAGCGGGAAAAACCAATATGAACTGGAAATGGACGTCCCTTGGCTTTACATTCCGAATCGCCCTTATTTGCGGGCTGTGTTTCTTCTCGGCGTGCATTATTGGGAACAGGGGGAATTTGAAGAATCCTTTACGGAATTCAAAAACCTTCTTGGTATGAATCCTGGCGACCACCAAGGCGCCCGCTACCTTGCTGTTTCTTCATTGATAGTCCTTGGCCGGCTCGATGAAGCGGAAAGCCTCATTGCGCATTACGAAGACGACTATTCGGACAATGCTTTTTACTCGTGGTACAGATGGCTGATCCAGCGGCAGCGCAGCCTGCATTCCAAAGCAACACAGGAACTTTTCCTTCAAGCAGTGGAGCAAAACCCTTATGTGAAAAAACATATCGAAAAGCGGCCTGTCGCGTTGCCTTATCCTGAAAAAGCGATCATCACGCCACGTTCGCCTGAAGAAGCCCGTTTAATTTGGTCATTTTTAGCACCCAGCATGCTTGGGTGACGGCATCGGAACATTAACCACCAATTCCTTTAGCTTAAACAAACAAATTCTGATATCACATAAAAGCTGGACCAAACCGGATTATCAGTTTGGTCCAGCTTTTTTGCTTAACTTTCAGCTGTTTATGGAGTTGGTTTGGCGATCGTCTTTTGCTGACTCAAAATTGCCTTGGCCTACACGGCGGCGGATTTCCTCTTCCGACAATTTCTCAGCAATCCCGCCAGTAGGAATGTCACTTGCTCCTTCTTCCATTTCTACCCGTTCCACTCTGGCAAAGCCGGCATTCGTCTGCCGTCCGATTGCCTCCCGTTCCTGCCGGCTCGTATAGCGTTCCTCCGGTTTGTTTTCGTTTGCCATGATTTTTTCCTCCTTCACCCTGTTTACTTCTAGTTTTCCCGACGCTGAAGTCGCCTAAACCATCCATCCCTTACTGTATTCTCTGAAGTTCCTGCCGCTTCGACTCTATCAGGAAAAATGCGGAGCTTCGTCACTTAGCTTGCATGCCTTTTGCACAATATCTTTGGAATTCTTTTTATTACTTGATGCCTGTCAAGGTTCCTGCAACTAAGTTGCAGTAAGCTGAACTTATAACGATAGCGTTTATTCGTAGCGGACGGCAATGATAAAATTGAAATGAAAAAATGGGACAGATTACAAGGAGACTTTCTTTAAAATAAAAACTGGAGGTACAGAAAAATGATTGCTTTACAATTTATTTCAGGGTCATTGATCGATTTTGAATTCACCAATCTTATACATGAGCATAATCTCGTGCTAATCCTTGGTATTGTCGTACTGTTCATCGCGGTTCTGCTACGAGCCCTTAGAACAGCAATTGTCGAGGTACTTCTCTTGTCGCTCCTGTTCGCCAGTACCGAGGTCTTCAACAATCCGCTTTATATCGCATTGCTGGCCATCCAATTGGCTCTCGTGATGTGGGTGCTTTGGAAAGTAAAAGGAGAAGCGGATATCACATATATTCGCAGACTCGAAAAAACATTGAAAAAATCCCGTAACATTACCCGAGGCGGCAACGCCGGCGATCACCATTTCTTATTCTAAAAAGAGAAAAAAAGACTTTTTTCGCTTCATACAAAGCGGAGGAAGTCTTTTAATTTGGCCACCTTCCTTTTGGCATAACTTCATAAGAGAAAAGCGAATCGCTAGCGAAAGCAAAGAAAGCCAAAAAACCGCAATTCCTAAGGGGGCTAGGAATTGCGGACAAAGGGCGCCGACAGCGGGTACCAAGCGCTTCGGCTTTATATATTGGACTTGTTCACCCGATGAGTTGCTTGGCAAGTCCCAATTGACGATTTACTTGTTCAAAACCTGTACCGCCGAGCGAATTCCTGCGGGCCACTGCCGTTTTCGGCAACAGCACACCGTAAATGTCATCGCTGATCAACGGACTTGCTTCCTGAAGCTCCGCAAGCGGTAAATCTTTCAGGTAATAGCCACGCTGGATGCATGTAAAGACCAGTTTGCCGGTCACTTCATGCGCTTCGCGGAATGGCATGCCTTTGGCAGCGAGGTAATCCGCCAGTTCCGTCGCATTCGAGAAATCAGAATGGACGGCTTTTTCCATAGATTCGGTGCGGACCGTCATCGTGCGGACCATGCCTTCGAAAATCGGCAAGGAGCCCATCAGCGTATGGACGGTGTCGAACATGCCTTCTTTGTCTTCCTGCAAGACTTTGTTGTAAGCAAGCGGCAAGCCTTTGAGCGTCGTCAGCAAACCGAAAAGATTGCCAGAGACGCGCCCTGTCTTGCCGCGGATCAATTCAGCCATGTCTGGATTTTTCTTCTGCGGCATGATGCTTGAACCGGTCGAGAACGTGTCGTCGAGTTCGATAAAACGGAACTCTTCGCTTGACCAGAGGATGATTTCCTCGGCGAAACGCGACATATGCATCATCAGCATCGATGCATTGCTAAGGAATTCCAAGATGAAATCACGGTCGCTGACGGCGTCCAGGCTGTTTTGGTAAACGCCTGAAAAGCCAAGCAAGCTTGCGGACATTTCACGGTCGATCGGGAACGTTGTGCCGGACATTGCCCCTGCGCCAAGCGGCGACAAGTCAATGCGCTTCATCGATTCAGAAAGCCGCTCCTTATCACGCTGGAGCATCCAGAAATACGTCAGCAAATGGTGGCCAAACGAAATCGGCTGCGCGCGCTGCAGATGGGTATAGCCCGGAACCACCGTTTCAACATGCGCTTCCGCCTGTTCGACGATTGCGCCTTGGAACGCTTCAACGGCTTCGATAATTTCCTTAACTCGGTTTTTCAAATATAAATGCATATCCGTCGCGACTTGGTCATTACGGCTTCTGGCTGTATGGAGCTTGCCGCCGACAGGACCGATTTCGTCAATCAGGAATTTTTCCAAATTCAAATGGATGTCTTCATTTGCCGTGCTGAACTCCAGCTCGCCAGCCTGCGCTTTCACTTTCAGCTTCTCCAGACCGGACAAAATCAGGTCACCATCTGCTTGTGACAGGATGTTGCACGCCGCCAGCATTTTGACATGCGCTGTGCTGCCTTCCAAATCTTCCATCACAAGCTTGTCGTCAAATGAAATTGAAGCGCCAAACTCGTCGACCCACTGTTCGGCGGATTTCTGGAAACGGCCGCCCCACAGTTTGGTCATAATTTCACCTTTTCTTTCACCTGGTCTGTAACTGCCACTTCTTTTTTATTGACCATGGCGTTGACGACTGTCGGAAGGCCCCATAATTCGATAAAGCCGACCGCAGATGCGTGGTTAAACGTGTCGTCTGTCGAATAAGTCGCCAATTGTTCGTTGTACAATGAATTCGGTGATTTACGCCCTTGCGTGATGGCGTGTCCTTTGAATAATTTCACACGCACAGTGCCGTTGACGAATTCCTGCGTTTCTTTCAGGAAGGCTTCAAGTGCGATGCGGAGCGGTGAAAACCATAGGCCTTCATAGATCAATTCCGTCATTTTTTTCTCGATGACCGGTTTGAAATGGGCCAATTCTTTTACAAGCGTAATGTCTTCTAATTCTTTATGCGCTGCAATCAAAGTCATCGCAGCAGGTGCTTCGTAGATTTCACGCGATTTGATGCCAACCAGTCTGTTCTCGACATGGTCGATTCTGCCGACGCCGTGTTTGCCGGCGATGTGGTTCAATTCCAGGATCAAGTCCGTGAATTTATAAGATTCGCCGTTCAATTGAGTCGGAACGCCTTTCACGAATTCGATTTCCACGATGTCCGGAACGTCCGGTGTGTCTTCAAGCGCTGCTGTAATATCGTACCCATCAGCAGGAGGCGTTGCCCATGGGTCTTCCACGATACCGCATTCGTTGGCACGTCCCCAAAGGTTCATGTCGATTGAGAATGGGCTGTCCAAATTGACCGGAATCGGTACGTCGTGCTGTTTCGCATAGGCGATTTCCTCGTCACGCGACCAGCCCCATTGGCGAACCGGCGCAACCACTTCAAGTGCAGGATTCAATGACTTAATGGAAACTTCAAAACGCACCTGGTCATTGCCTTTTCCTGTACAGCCATGCGCAACTGCAGTCGAGCCAGTTTCCGCGGCAATTTCAACCAGTTGCTTCGAAATCAGCGGACGCGAC
>DATISS010000155.1:0-8770 GCA_035468565.1 Planococcus sp. (in: firmicutes) | reverse complement strand
TCTTGCGGTAGGTTTCCACCAGCTGGAGAACTACTTGTTTTCCAACTCCTTTTTGATCTCCAAATACTTTTTTAAGATGTCATTCTCCATTTTCAAATGCGCATTCTGGCGATCTTTCTTCTCCAATTCACTGGCGAATTCTGGTCCGTGCCCAAAGCTATATTGCTTGCCGATCGGCTGGTCAAAACGGTGAATTTCATTATTCCGGTACCATCTCATCCAGGTCTTAATTTGAGAATAGTTTTTAATTCCATACTTCTCCATAATCTCCTTGTTGGTTAACTGCCCATTCATTTTATCTTTTACAACGGCCCATTTAATTTCGCTTGAATATACGTTTTTGCCCACGCAAAAACACCTCCGATTTGAGTACTTGTTAAAAGTGTACCATCTCGAAGGTGTTTTATATTGTCCCATTTAATTATGTTAGTCTAGATCAAGCTTCCGCTTCGGAGGTTTCTTGTATTTCTTGCTGTTCCTGCACTGGCGTTTCTACCGGGGCAGGGGCCTTTCCAACTTTCTTAATGACGAAATATGCACAGCCGAAATTGCAGTATTCGTATAAATAATCCTGCAATGTGCTGATTTTGGTGTCATAGGTCGCTTTGTGGTTGGCGTCTTCAAAAAAACCTTTTAGCCGGAGCTGTCCATATCCCCAGTCGCCGAGGATGTAATCATACTTCGATAATATTTCACTGTAGCGGCCATTTAATGCTTCTTCCTGGAATCCATCCCGGTAATCAATCAGAACTTCATATTCCCATTGGTCCAATACGAACATCTTTGTCACCACCTATCAACTGTCTGCTGCTGCTGCATTCTGTATATCCCCAAGCCGATGGCGTTCTTTGGCTGCGGCATTTACCTGCTCATCGGCATGATAGCTGCTGCGCACAAGAGGCCCCGCCTGGCAATGCGAGAATCCTTTATCCATTGCGATTTGCCAAAGGTCCTTAAATTCCTTCGGCGAATAATATTTTTGCACAAGTAAATGCTTTTTCGAAGGCTGCAGATACTGCCCGATTGTCATGATGTCCACATCGTTCGCACGCAAATCATCCATCACTTCGAGGATCTCCTCGTGCGTTTCACCTAAGCCGAGCATCAAGGAAGACTTTGTCGGTATTTCCGGACGGATTTCTTTGGCGCGCCGCAGCACTTCAAGCGAGCGGTCATAGGTTGCCCGGGCTCTAACCCGTGGAGTCAAACGCCTGACCGTTTCGATGTTGTGGTTCAGGATATCCGGCTCGGCTTCCATCAGCCGCTGCAAGTTCTCGTAGACGCCGCCCATATCCGATGGCAGCACTTCCACTGTTGTAAATGGGTTGGCGCGTTTAATGGCCCTCACCGTTTCTGCAAACACTGCAGAACCTCCGTCTTTCAAATCATCCCGTGCCACGGCCGTAATGACCGTATGCTTTAAGTTCATCAGCTCGACGGATTTGGCAACGCGTTCTGGCTCTTGCAAATCGAGTTCGTTCGGCAATCCTGTTTTCACTGCACAGAAACGGCAAGCGCGTGTGCAGATCGCCCCCAAAATCATGAAAGTCGCAGTTCGGCGCGTTCCCCAACATTCATGGATGTTCGGGCAGCGGGCTTCTTCACAAACGGTGTTCAAATTATTTTCACGCATCATTTTTTTGAGATCCGTGTAGTTTTCATTTGTGTTCAGCTTGATTTTTAACCAATCGGGCTTTCTAAGATGCTCCTGCTTTGTCGACACGTTCATCGTCCCCATTCGTGTTGGTTTTTTAAACGATACCATTCCTCTTCCAAATGTACCATAAAGACCACTTGCCCACAATACGCCTGACTTCCCCCGGGTCTCATGGAACATAAAAAAATCCGGAAGCGCAAGCGCCTCCGAATCTCTGTGTTATGCAGCTCTTTTAGCTTCCTTGCTTTTTTTGACTGCATGCCCGATGCTTGCGCCCAAACCGCCCCAAATGATTACAATGCCGATAATCATAACTACGATAGCTTCAGTTGACATACTGTGAGTCCCCCTTATTTATGCTCATCGAACTGAGCATGGTCTTTATGCCATTTACCGACTGAGAACAGGATTCCTAGGATGATGGCCGCCGCTGCTACTGAAACTCCGCCAAGCAGCGTGAACATATCAGAATAGCCACCATAGTTCCCTGTGTCATTATCCCATTCTTTCAATAGGTTCAACTTGATCAAGCCGAACATCATGTAGCCCAAAACAAGAGGCGTGATAATGCCAAGGCTGAATTTCCACCAAGCGCCTAAATGGATATCCGAGATTTCGTTTGCGTGCGCTTTAAGCGCATCCGCTTTACGGAATACCCAAACAACAAGCAATACTTCCACTAGGCCGACTGCTGCAACACCGAATTGGTTGATGTAGTAATCCGCAAGGTCAAGGAAGAACAAGCCGCCTTGAGTAGCGAACAAGATCGAAATCAATGCCGCAAGCCCGCCGCCGAGTGCAACAGCTCGGTTGCGCGTGATGCCGAATTTCTCTGAAATGCCGGCTACATACGTTTCAGTAATCGAAATCAGAGAAGTCAATCCTGCCAAAGTCAGCGACAGGAAGAATAGGAATCCGAACAGTCCGTTGAATCCCGGGAATTCGTTGATAATCTGCGGGAATACGACAAACGCTAGGCCGACACCTGCTGAAGCGACATCCGCCACTGCAACGCCCTGCTGGTTCGCCATAAATCCAAGTGCCGCAAAAACTCCGATACCGGCAAGCAACTCGAAAGACGAGTTGGCGAAACCAGTAATGAACGCATTATTCGTAATATCCGATTTTTTCGGAAGGTAACTCGAATACGTGATCATGATTGCGAACGCTACAGACAAACTGAAGAATATATGCCCGTAGGCAGCTACCCAAACTTTCGGATCCAAAATGAGATCGAAATTCGGTTTGAAGAATGCGTCAAGCCCCATCATTGCACCGTCAAGCGTCAACGCACGGATGACGACTACCAAGAAGATAACAACTAAAGTGGGGATGAAAATACGGTTGGCAACTTCAATCCCCTTTTTGACGCCGGCCAACAAAATACCTAACGTGATGATCCACACCAGTACGAGCGGGATGAAGACGCCCCAGACGATTCCGCCCGTTTGCCCAGGCGATACAGTTAATTGAAGGAAGTCTTCAAATAGGAATGTCTCTGTGTCTGTTCCCCATGCCTGATTGAAAGAGAAAATCGTATAGCGCATCGCCCAAGCGATGATTACCGCATAATAGACGGAGATGATAAACGATACGAAGACCGCCCACCAGCCAAGCCATTCCATTTTTTTGCCGCCCATTCTAAAGAATGATAACGGTGCGGATCCACGGTATTTATGCCCAATGGTGAATTCTAGTATTAGAATTGGTATCCCTGCGGTCAACAGAGCGAATAAGTACGGTATAAAGAATGCTCCTCCACCATTTTCATAGGCTACATATGGAAAACGCCAGATGTTCCCCAAACCTACCGCTGAGCCGACTGCCGCCAAGATAAAGCCAGCGCGCGTACCCCATTGCGAACGTTCCATTTTTTTTCCCCCTTTGTTTGTCTACTTCCATTTTCCTGACAGAAAAATAGGAAGTTTGTTTATTTTCAGATTATTGACTAATCTAAAATTAGTATAACTATGGGACCTCCTAAAGTAAAGATAATTCCGGAAATTATTTCTTAAAAACTATTGCGGCAATAATAAAAAAGCAGAGAACTAAGTTCTCTGCTTTCAAATTCACTAGCTATTTGCTTGTTTTTCTAAAATCGTAGTTCGTTTTGACCAGACAATGAATAATACTACTAAAATGACAATGACTGTCAATAGTGACCACAGAAGCGAGCCTGTGAAACCTATGACGACGTACCCGACCGCTGCGATAGCGGCTGCAGTCAACGCGTAAGGCAATTGCGTCAATACATGATCCATATGATTGCTTCCTGCACCAGTAGACGACAGAATGGTCGTATCCGAAATCGGTGAACAATGGTCTCCGAATACAGCGCCTGCAAGAACCGCAGCCAGTGCCGGCAGCAATAATTCCGGTGCGGCTTGCGCCATAATATTACCGGCAATCGGCAGCAAAATCCCGAAAGAACCCCATGAAGTTCCAGTCGAGAAGGCCATGACTCCCGCAAGTACAAAGAGCAGCACAGGAAGGATTTCAATCGGCATATTGCTTTCAGTAACAAAATCAGCCAAATATAGCCCTGTTTCCAATGCGCCGATCAAATAGCTCAGCGACCAAGCAAAAATCAAGATGAGCACTGCTCCGAGCATAGAACGGATACCTTCGAAAACACCTTTTCCGACCCATGACGCTTTGGCGGTTTTATTGTGCTTGAATTGGCGGAGGTATAAGAGGATGGAAGAAATCGCACCCAATAAACCGCCGGCCATCAACGATGCCGGAACATCCGTGTTTTCAAAAATTGCCCAGATATCCAAGGTCTGCCCTGCATTCTGATAACCGGTCCAAATCATTGCACTGATAGTACCGACAACGAGAAGGATGATCGGCAGCAGCAGATCCGTCACACGGCCGTGGCCGTGGACCGGGAAGTCTTCTTTCATCTCACCTGGAATCGTTTTCTTGGCATCGAATAGTTCACCGGTTGTGATGGCGCGTGTTTCGTGTTCTTTCATAGCACCGAAATCTACATCACGTACAGCGACGAAGAAGACAATTGCCAATGCCGCAACCACGTAGAAATTCATCGGCGCCATCCAGATGAACGCTTCAAGCGCGGACATCTGAACAAAAGTCTGCGCCGACAAGATGCTGGCGATGATTCCGATGATTGCCGCCCCCCAGCTGGAAACAGGTGATACGACACAGACAGGCGCAGCCGTCGAATCGATGAAATAAGCGAGTTTGGCGCGCGAAATTTTATAGCGGTCCGTAATTGGGCGTGCCACCTGGCCAACTGCCAATGCATTGAAGTAATCATCGATGAAAATGACCATCCCGAGCACGACTGTCAGTATTTTTGCGCCGCGGCGTGTTTTGATGCGTTCAGAAGCCCAGTCGGCAAATGCCAAGCTGCCGCCTGACAGGCTGACAAACGCGGTGATAATTCCCAGCAAAAACAGGAACAGCAGGATAAAGACGTTATACGCATTGAACCCGCCGTCCCAGAACGTGATTGCAAAAGAATTGAAAATTTCCGTGGCGGCTTGCACCGGCGCGAAAGAAGTCAAGATGAAGGCCGCAGCGACAATCCCGGCGCCAAGTGATAACAGCACGCGTTTTGTCAGCAGGACCATGGCGATTGCCACGATTGGCGGCAAAATCGAATAAATAGTGTTTTCCATGTTGAATTCCTCCTTTTTATTAGGATGGAAGAGAAGGAAAGAAAAAAAGGCTGATTGTCCCCAATGGATACAATCAGCCTTCTACAATTCGTCTGTGTGGTGAAACATCAAACAACCCTGTAGCTCTTCGTCTATGCAAAAACACAGACGACAGTGACATTCTTCTTCAGAATGCCCCCAGTTTCTTTTTCAGTGACAGCTGAAAAAGAAACTTCGGCAAAACCCCCTTTCGGATGCGAACTAACCATGTCAAACTCCCGCACCTTACTCATAAGCCTTGCAGCCTCTACCCATCGATATTGAATCTATTAAAAGCATAGCGCACAATATTAATGAAATCAAATGAATTTCAACTCCGAATATTCACTCATCTCACCGGTTTGGTGCGGAAAAATTGGCTAAAGACATCCCGCAGAAATTCCGGCATGAAATAAGTTTTAGGAGCGCGCTTCAGCTCGGGGAAGAAATAGCCGAACGTGAACATATCAAGCGTGATCAAGCGGAACTTTTCATCATGCTGCGCGTGGCGGCCGCCAATATGCAGCTCGTGCCCAACCAATGTAAAGTTGACTCGGATCATGTTGCCGAAAACAGCTCCCCTGAAACCCATCCCTTTCAATTCGATATTCGGCCAGTCGGCGTTCAACGATTGAAGGTAGATTTCCTTCAGCTCAGCACCGCTCAACTCGATCATGCACAAGTTGATCGGATGCGGCAGCATTTTATGGAAATCATATCGCGTTGTTTCGCCAAGTGGCATATCTTCCATGAACAATCCGGCATTGAACAATGCGCAATCCGCACCGGAGTATTCAAGCATCGCCTGACCGAAAAGTTCGGCTAGCTCCGAGTCCTTGAACCACTCTGCCTTCAATGTTTTTTCATTATAGAAAACAGGTTCATTTAACTGCGCTTTGCCTTCTTCGATAAGCATGTCGTTGAACGCTTCATCTTTGCTGCGCAGATCAGCCGTTTCAATGAGCTCCGCTTCCCGCTCCCCCGTCTCGGCATCAATCGTGATATGGCCGACGAACATACCAAATTTTCCGGCTGCGCCGAGCAATGAACGATTGATCATTTTTCCTTCATGGAAAATGTGGTGGGTATGCGCGCCAAGGATGATATCCAGGTCGCTGGACATTTCAGCAAGCAGCTCATCTTCCCGGATGCCGAGATGCGACAGGCAAACGATAAAATCGACGTTCCCCTTCAGCTCTGCAGCTGTTTCGATGATGGATTCCTTGGCATCTGTCACCATCCAGCCGAGGCGCTTGTAAAAAGGTGTGAATTCCGCAGTCGCCCCGACAAGCCCGATTTTCCGCCCCTCCGCAGTCAAGATGACAGCTGATGGTTTTGCCCAAGCCGGGCGGCGGCCTTCAGCTGTGAAAAGATTCGATACCACCACATCAAAATCAGCTTGTATATATAATTCGTCCAATTCCTTTTTCGACAATGTAATGCCTTCATTGTTCCCGATGGTCACTGCATCGTAGCCAGCTTCGTTCAGAAGGTCCACATTGCCTCTCCCGGCAGTCCCTTCAGTAAAGGGGTGCGAGCGATCGACATGGTCGCCTATGTCCAGAATCAGGCACGTATCGCCCGCTTCCTCATGCCAGCGTTTGCGTTCGTGCAAAAAGGAGCGGATCTCCGGCCAATGTGAAAAATGGCTGTGCAAATCATTTGTATGATAAATATGAATGGTTTCCCCCATGTTCTGCACCTCTTTAAAAACTGAATAATCCTTCGTAAATTGAACGCAAGCCAAGAATTAGCAACGCGAGCCTCAAAATGACGACAAGCGTCTCCGATTTCATCTTCTTGTTCAATGATGCCCCGATTTTAGCTCCGATGTACGCCGTCGGTACAATCGCCAGGGTATATATCCAAGGCACATTGCCTAGCGAAATATGTGTGATGGAATTGATGATCGAAGATAGAAAAACCATCAACATCGACGTGCCGACCGCGACATGCGGCGGGAACAAGAACAACAGGATCATGGCGGGCACCATGATCGACCCTCCACCGATGCCAAACAGCCCTGAAGCGAAACCGACGCCAAACGTCAGCAGCAAAGCGAACCAGATGGGATAGCCATAGACATATTCCTTGTTCATCGAATCCGTGAACGTGTTCTTTTTGCCGTTCTCAACGAACCAGTAGACAACCTTCAATTTGTCCCGCACCAATAACAATAGTGATAAGAAGACCAACAGAATGCCGAAATACAAATTGAATGATGGCAGATCGAGTCCTTTATTGACAAATGCGCCTACGACAGTACCCGGGGCGCTGCCCACAAAGAAGATGAGGGCGCTCCGGTAGTCGACCGTCTTGACCTTCATATAAGATAAGGTAGAAGACAAGCCTGTGAAAATCATCATGAAGACAGATAACCCGACGATTTGCTGCGGGCTCAAATCGGGGAAAAAAGCGACAGTGGACCCTAGGAACAACATCGCCGGCACCAGAATCACGCCGCCTCCCAGTCCGATCAACGCCCCGACGATACCCGATAACATCCCCACAACCGCCAGCAATACAAACTCCATTAAAATCCTCCTTCAAATAAATCCAGTTGCTTAGCGGCCAGGCCGTCGAATTCTAAGCCGTTCATGCTCTGGAATTGCTTGGCGTCTCCCGCTGCGTGCCCGCCAGAATTATTATTAAATATAACGTAAACCGTGTCGGAAGATTTCTGCAGGGTTTTAGCCGCGCTGCTGATTTCGCGTAATTCTTCTTCATTGTAGTCATATAAATAACGGACTTCACGCCAGTTTTGGCCACCGCCAGGATTTGTCCAGCCGTGCACATTGCGCCCGTGGATACGCAGCAGCGCCTTGTCGCCGCGCGTCGCTGCCGCCACGAGTGGGACCGAGCCGTCTCCGGCCTGGGGCTCATCACATACCGTATGGATCAGGTTGTTTTCCTTTAAAAATTCCAGCGTCTTGTCACGCAATTCCGGCGCATACCAGGACTGATGGCGGAATTCAATGGCCAAATCGAACTCTTGCAAATGACCGATGATTTCCTTGATCCCCTCCACATTATCCTTCTGGCAATCAAACCAAGGCGGAAATTGAAGCAGCACCATCGCCAGTTTTCCGGCCTCTTTCATGGGCCGTATCGACAAGCGGAACGCTTCGAACATCTCTTCTCTGCTGTCAAAAGGGTTTTCTCCGCGCAGATGGCCGGTCATGCCTTGATACGCTTTCACAATGAATTGAAAGCCTTCTGGCGTCTCGTTTATCCATTTGGTGATGTTCCGCGCGGGCTGGACCGCATAAAATGAGGAATCCAGCTCAACAATCGGGAAATGGGCACTGTAATCGATCAGTTTTTCAGTCTTCTTAGAATCAGGGCTGTAGACGTCCGGATGGTCGCCCCAACCTGTCAATCCCACGTATATCATCATCCCGCCTCCATTTTTACTGTTATTTTATGATAGCATAGAAAAAAACGAACG
>DATISS010000154.1:0-6628 GCA_035468565.1 Planococcus sp. (in: firmicutes) | reverse complement strand
CTGGCGTATCGCCGTCCGAAGACGCACGATTCGCTTTGATCTGCACAAGGCTGATCAGTAAGTTTTGCGCGGGCCGTTTTGCGCGGCCGTTGCTGTTTGTTGACGTTTTGCTGTTCAGTTTTCAAGGTTCATGTTGTGCGCCGCTCATTGGCGACTTGATAAATATACCACGCCCAATCCGCTGCGTCAACACTTTATGAGAAAAATTCTTCATTCAGCAAATTCTTTTGCGCTAAGGAAACTTTTCAGAATTTCGCGTCAGCTTGAATTTCAAAATCCGCTTTCGTTTTTCGGCAAAATAAAAACCCGCTGATCGCTCAGCGGGCTTGGAGATTACTCATCTTCTTCTATTATAACTTCTTCTACATCATCGATTGTTTCGTTAGCCACTGCTTCATCTTCTGCGTAAACATCTGCTTCAGCGCTTTCTTCAATCAGCGTTGCATCAATCTCCGCTTCCATCTCTTCAGCGTCTTCCGGGATATCGATATCTTTCTTCACGCGGGCAACCGTCGCCACCGTCTCATCTTCCGATAGACGGATCAGCCGGACACCTTGCGTGCTTCTTCCAGTCGTAGAAATATCATTGACGTCCATACGGATTAGAATGCCTTTGATCGTGATCAGCATGATGTCTTCTGTTCCATTGACCGTGCGCACCGCTACAAGCGGTCCGTTCTTGTCAGTAATCTGGCACGTCCGGATCCCCATACCGCCCCTCGACTGTACACGGTACTCGGATTCTTTCGTCTGCTTGCCATAGCCCTTTTCAGTGATGACAAGAATATTGTCTCCCTGCTCAAGGATTTCCATGCCAACGACGCTGTCGCCTTCGCGCAAGCGGATGCCTCGCACACCGCTGGCTGTCCGGCCCATGCTGCGGATATCAGTTTCCGGGAAACGGATCAATGCGCCATCGCGCGTTCCGATCACCATCTCCTGGTTGCCATCCGTCAGCTTCACGGAAATCAATTCATCTTCTTCACGCAGGCTGATCGCTATCAAGCCGTTCTGGCGGATGTTCGCATAATTCGAAACCGGTGTCCGCTTGCTGACGCCATCGCGCGTTGTAAAGAAAAAGAAATCATCGTCCTTGAATTCTTCGACACGGATTACCGCTGTCACTTTCTCGTCTTTGCTGATTTCCAGCAAGTTGACTAAAGGCAAGCCTTTCGCAGTCCGTCCATATTCCGGGATTTGATAGCCTTTCTTACGGTACACTTTCCCTTTGCTCGTGAAGAACAGGATGGTGTCATGCGTTGACGTATATAGAAGGTGTTCAACGAAATCATCGTCGTTCGTGCCCATTCCCTGTACGCCGCGCCCTCCGCGTTTCTGGCTGCGGTACGTGTTCGCCGGCAGGCGTTTGACGTAGCCATTATGCGTCAAAGTGATAACAGACGCCTCTCTCGGAATCAAGTCTTCATCTTCGAACATTTCGGTGCCGCCTGTCGTGATTTCCGTTCTGCGGTCGTCGCTGAAACGTTCTTTCACTTCATTCAATTCTTCACGGATGATTTCAAGGATGCGGTATTCATTCGCCAAAATCTCACGAAGTTCATCAATCAGCTTAATAAGCCCTTGATATTCTTCCTCAATTTTGTCGCGCTCCAGTCCGGTCAAACGCTGCAAGCGCATATCCAAAATAGCCTGGGATTGGCGTTCCGACAAATTGAAATCGTTCATTAAACCATTGCGGGCTTCTTCCGCTGTCTGAGAGCCGCGGATCAACGCGATAATGGCGTCGATATGGTCGAGCGCAATACGCAGGCCTTCCAGGATGTGCGCACGGTCTTCCGCTTTCGTCAAATCGAATTGCGTACGTCGGCGGATCACCACTTTTTGGTGTTCTAAGTAATGGTAGAGAACTTCTTTCAATGCAAGAACTTTCGGATGGCCATCGACCAGCGCAAGCATATTGATGCCGAAGCTTGTCTGCATCGCCGTTTGTTTATAGAGGTTGTTCAATAATACACTGGCACTTGCATCACGGCGGACTTCGATGACAATCCGCATGCCATTGCGGTCGGATTCATCGCGAAGGTCAGTGATGCCGTCGATTTTCTTATCGCGCACAAGCTCCGCAATTTTTTCGATCAAACGCGCTTTATTGACCTGATAAGGAAGTTCGTGCACGAGAATGACTTCTTTGCCATTCGACTTCGTTTCAATTTCAACGACCGAACGGATCAGAACCGACCCTTTACCAGTTTCATAAGCACGGCGAATGCCGCTCCGCCCAAGAATAATCCCGCCTGTCGGGAAATCAGGGCCTGGCAGGAATTCCATCAATTCTTCCGTGCTGATCGCTGGATTTTCAGCCAATGCCAAAACCGCGTCAATCGTTTCACCTAAATGATGGGGCGGAATGTTCGTGGCCATCCCGACTGCAATCCCTGACGTACCGTTAACCAACAAGTTCGGGAATCGGCTAGGCAAGACGACCGGCTCTTTTTCCTGGCCATCATAGTTATCTTTATAGTCAATCGTGTTTTTGTTCAGGTCGCGCAGCATTTCCATTGCAATTTTCGACATTCTGGATTCGGTATAACGCATTGCAGCTGCTGCATCGCCATCAACCGAACCGAAGTTGCCGTGCCCGTCAACGAGCATATAACGGTAGCTGAAATCCTGTGCCATACGGACCATTGTTTCATAAACCGCGCTGTCGCCATGTGGATGGTATTTACCGATTACGTCCCCTACGATACGCGCTGATTTCTTATAGGCTTTATCTGAAGTGATTCCTAGGTCATGCATCGCATAAAGGATGCGGCGATGAACAGGCTTCAGCCCATCGCGCACATCTGGCAAGGCACGGGAAACGATAACGCTCATTGCATAATCCAAAAAGGATGTGCGCATCTCCGTGCTTATATTTATTTCTTCAACACCACTGCCAGGCCGTTCAGCCATAACCGCAGCCTCCTCTCAACTACTCTATCCAAATTAAATATCCAAGTTTTTAACGTAACGTGCATTTTCCTCGATAAAGTTCCGGCGCGGTTCCACGTCGTCACCCATCAGGATATGGAAAGTTTCATCCGCGATCATGGCGTCGTTCAGCGTAACTTGCAGCAATGTCCGTACATCCGGGTCCATCGTGGTATCCCATAATTGTATAGCGTTCATCTCGCCGAGCCCTTTATAGCGCTGGATATTCGGTTTAGGCGTGCTCGGTAATTTGCCAAGTGCTTCTTTAAGCTGTGCATCAGTGTATACATAATCCACATGCTTGCCTTGTTTGATCTGGAATAATGGCGGCTGAGCGATGTAGATGTAGCCTGCTTCAATCAATGGGCGCATGTAACGGAAGAAGAATGTCAGCAGCAATGTACGGATATGGGCGCCGTCGACGTCAGCATCAGTCATGATGACGACTTTATGGTATCGCGCTTTTTCCAAGTTGAACTCTTCGCCGATTCCCGTGCCAAGCGCTGTGATGATGTTGCGGATTTCCGCATTCGATAAGATTTTGTCGAGGCGCGCTTTTTCAACGTTTAGGATTTTACCGCGCAGCGGCAGAATTGCCTGGAAATGGCGATCACGGCCCGATTTGGCCGAACCTCCAGCAGAATCACCCTCAACAATGTAGATTTCACTGACTTTCGGATCTCGCGAAGAACAATCTGCCAATTTGCCCGGCAGACTTGAAACCTCGAGAACCGATTTGCGGCGTGTGAATTCACGCGCTTTTTTTGCAGCCATACGGGCATGGGAAGCCATAATACCTTTTTCGACAACTTTGCGCGAGATGGACGGATTTTCCATAAGGAAGCGATCAAAACCAGCAGAGAATAAATTACTGACGATTGTGCTTACCTCAGTGTTGCCCAGTTTCGTCTTGGTCTGGCCTTCAAACTGCGGATCCGGATGCTTGATCGAGATGATTGCAGTCAACCCTTCCCTAACGTCATCGCCTGTAAGGTTCAGATCTTGTTCTTTCAACATCCCATTTTTGCGCGCGTAATCATTGATGACACGTGTCAATGCCGTTTTAAAGCCGGATTCATGCGTTCCGCCTTCATGCGTATTGATATTATTGGCAAATGAGAAAATATTGGCTGCATAGCCCGCATTGTGTTGCATCGCGACCTCGACAGTAATGCCTTCTTTTTCAGACTCGACAAAAATTGCATCTTCATAAAGAGGATCTTTAGATTTGTTCAGATGTTCTACGTAAGACTTGATGCCGCCTTCGAAGTGGTAGATTTTCTCTTTTTCTTCGCCTTCGCGTTCATCACTGGCCACAATTTTCAATCCGCGGTTCAAGTACGCAAGTTCACGCAGACGGTGGTCCAGAATATCGAATTCATAAACATTCGTTTCCTTGAAGATATCGGTATCCGCTTTGAAACGGATGGTCGTGCCTGTATTTTCAGCATCGCCGATGACATGCAGCTCTTCGGTCACCGCTCCGCGTTCAAACTTGATGTAATGGCGTTTGCCATCCCGGTTCACATAAACTTCCGTGATTTCAGACAAAGCGTTAACCACTGATGCGCCAACGCCGTGCAAGCCGCCGGAGACTTTATAGCCTCCGCCGCCGAATTTACCGCCGGCATGGAGTACAGTCATGATGACTTCTACAGCCGGACGCCCCATTTTTTCCTGCATGCCGACCGGAATTCCGCGTCCGTTATCGACGACGCGGATCCAGTTGTCGGGTTCGATCGTGACTTGGATTTCATCGCAATAGCCCGCAAGCGCCTCATCGATGCTATTATCGACAATTTCCCAAACCAAATGGTGAAGCCCTTTCGAACTTGTGGAACCTATATACATTCCGGGTCTTTTGCGGACAGCTTCCAACCCTTCGAGAACTTGAATTTGACTAGCTTCATAAGCTGGTTGAAGATCTTTTTCTTCCATTGCCATTCCGTTCACCTGCTCTTTCTTACTGCATTCTCTTTTGCACTTTTTTCGCTAATGGCGCAATGTCCGTGATTTGTTTCATAATGGTCTGCGCTTTCAAGGGCGATCCATAAATGAAATCATCCGTGACTACGAATGATTTCACTTTATCTATCGGTACGAGCAGCCGCGTAAAAGCGGACGGCGCGTAATTTTGGGTTGAAATGATGGCGATAATCCTGCTGGCCTGGATGGTCTGCTCGGTGCTGATGGAGATATAAACGGGAAATCACTCCTTGACCGCGCCTTTCACAACTTCGAAAAGGCGCGCATTTTGGATGGTTTCGTGCTGTATCCCTTCAACGCTGGTCGTTGTGACGAACGTTTGGACCGAGCCATGGATCGTATTCAATAAATGCGATTGCCTGTAATCATCCAATTCCGACAGCACATCATCCAGCAATAGTACCGGTGCTTCCCCGACTTCCTGCTTGATCAGTTCGATCTCAGCCAGCTTCAGCGATAAAGCAGTCGTTCTTTGCTGGCCCTGGGAGCCGTAAGTCTGAATATCATAGCCATTGACGAAAAATTGGATATCATCACGGTGAGGTCCGATAAGCGTCACTCCACGCTCAATTTCCCGTTTCCTCACCTCTATAAGTTTCTGCTCTAAAAAAGACGCCATTTCTTGGGGCGTCCACTCAGGCTTTAGTCCGCTGATCGGCTGATAGCGGATTTGAAGTTGTTCCAGCCCTCGGGAAATACCGGAATGGATTGGTTCAGCCCATTTCTGCAACAGCTCCATGAACTGGTAGCGTTTGCGGATGATCTTCACCGCTGCTTCGATAAACTGTTCTGTATATACGTCGAACATGACGTCATTAATCGCCTGTTTTCCATAATGCTGCTTAAGTATATGGTTGCGTTGTTTTAAAAGTTTTTGGTATGTCAATAAATCATGCAAATAGACCCGAGAAATCTGGCCGATTTCCATGTCGATAAAGCGCCTGCGAACTTGCGGGCTGCCTTTTACGAGATGGAGGTCTTCGGGCGCGAACATAACAACGTTCAATTGCCCTATATAATCGCTAAGCCGCCGTTGTTCAAGATGGTTGACTTTCGCTTTCTTACCTTTTTTCGACAATATGATTTCAAGAGGCAATTTACCATATTTACGGTGAACATCACCCTTTATTTTACCATATTCCGATTCCCAGCGTATGAGTTCTTTATCATTGGCTGTCCGATGTGATTTTGCCATTGACAACACATAAAGCGATTCCATGATATTGGTTTTTCCTTGCGCATTTTCTCCTATAAATACGTTGATGCCCGGAGAAAATGTCAGTTCAAGCTTCTCGTAGTTTCGATAATTCGAAAGCTCGAGATGCTCAATCCACATCGAAGCTCATGCCTTCAGCTACCACGATACGAAATTCCCCGACTTCTGGGATCGATACTGTGTCTTCCGGGCGGAGTTTTTTGCCTCTGCGGTTTTCCGCTTCGCCATTGACGAAAACTTCATGTTCGCTGAGGAACCATTTTGCCATTCCCCCTGAACTGATCGTATCTGTCATCTTAAGCAATTGGCCAAGTGTTATAAATTCTGTCTCAATACCTATTTCCTTCAAAATGCACTCATCCTTCGCTTCGTAGTCTATCCCTCTATTTTACCCTATTTAGGGTGAAAAGTAAAAAGGATAGCCGTATAGGCTATCCTCGAGGGTCTTTTTGTTTTTTAATACGTTCGGACAGGAAGAATCAGCTGTAAAAT
>DATISS010000153.1:0-5712 GCA_035468565.1 Planococcus sp. (in: firmicutes) | reverse complement strand
AGGAGGAATACACAAATGGCAAAAACAGTGATTATTGATGGGGCACGTACAGCATTCGGGAAATTCGGGGGCAGCTTGAGCTCGTTGAGCGCCAGCGATCTAGGGGCAGCGGCGATCAAAGAAGCGATGAACCGTGCCGGCGTCAACCCGGAAGATATCCAGGAAGTCATCATGGGCAACGTTTTGCAGGCAGGGCAGGGGCAAATCCCTTCACGCCAAGCAGCGAAAAAAGCAGGTATTCCTTACCACGTGAAAACGGAAACAATCAATAAAGTCTGCGCCTCAGGAATGCGCTCTGTAACATTAGCAGACCAAATCATCCGCTTGGGTGATGAAGAACTGATCGTTGCTGGCGGCATGGAATCGATGTCGAACGCGCCTTATTATTTGCCGAAAGCTCGTTGGGGGCTTCGCATGGGCGACGCGCAAGTTATTGATGGCATGGTGCATGACGGACTTTCTTGCTCATTCCATCCGGACAAAGTCCATATGGGAACATACGGCAACTCGACAGCGACTGATTTCGACCTGACGCGTGAGCAGCAGGACACTTGGTCAGCACGATCACATGAACGCGCAATCATTGCCCGTGCTCATTTTGCGGAAGAAATCACTGCACTTGAAATTCCGCAGCGCAAAGGCGACGCGATCAAAGTCGATCAAGACGAAGGGCCGCGCGAAGACACAACAGCGGAAACATTGGCGAAGTTGCGCCCGGCATTCGGCAAGGACGGCACAATCACAGCCGGCAACGCGCCTGGCATTAACGATGGGGCAGCGGCGCTCGTACTGATGAGCGAAGAACGAGCTGAAAAAGAAGGCAAGAAGGCATTAGCTTACGTGCTTTCCCATGCGGAAGTGGCCGTTGAGCCTCACCGTTTCCCAGAAACACCAGGGATTGTCATCAACGAAATCTTGAAGAAAACAGGAAAGACGCTAGAAGAAATCGATTTATTCGAAATTAATGAAGCGTTTGCTGCTGTTGCATTAGCAAGTTCGAAAATTGCCGGATTGGATCCGGAGAAAGTCAACGTCAATGGAGGTTCTGTTGCACTTGGCCACCCAATTGGGGCTAGCGGAGCACGTATTATTTTGACGCTTGCTTATGAATTGAGACGACGCGGCGGCGGCATTGGCATCGCGGCAATCTGCTCAGGCGGCGGACAAGGCGACGCGATTATGATAGAAGTTCCAAAACAGGAGGCAAAGTGATAATGGCGATTCAAAACGTAATGGTGATCGGGGCAGGACAAATGGGTTCCGGCATCGCTCAAGTATGTGCACAAGCAGGATTCAACGTAAAATTGAATGATATGAAGCAAGAAGCGTTTGACCGTGGCATCGCGGGCATCACTAAAAACTTGGCGCGCAACGTTGAAAAAGGACGTTTGTCTGAAGAAGAAAAAACCGCAATTCTCGGGCGCATTACGCCATCATTGGATTTGAACGACGCACACGATGCGGACATCGTCATTGAAGCAGCTGTCGAAAACATGGCAATCAAGCACACGATTTTCAAAACGCTTGATGAAGTGGCGCCGAAACATGCGATTTTGGCATCGAATACATCATCGCTGCCAATCACAGAAATAGCGGCAGCTACGAACCGCCCGGAACAAGTTATCGGCATGCATTTCATGAACCCGGTACCGGTCATGAAGCTGGTGGAAATCATCCGCGGACTTGCCACAACGGATGAAGTTTATAAAACGGTCGAAGAAATGACTGTGAAATTGTCCAAAACGCCAGTGGAATGCAATGACTTCCCTGGTTTCGTATCCAACCGAATCTTAATGCCAATGATCAATGAAGCGATTTTCACACTGCAAGATGGCGTTGCGACAAAAGAAGCAATCGACGACATTATGCGCCTTGGCATGAACCACCCGATGGGCCCGCTGCAATTAGCTGATTTTATCGGTCTTGATACGTGCCTTTACATCATGGAAGTGCTGCACGACGGTTTCGGCGATAGCAAATACCGCCCAAGCCCATTGCTGCGCCAATACGTTAAAGCCGGATGGCTCGGCAAGAAAACTGGTCGCGGATTCTACGAATACAGCTAATTTTAGGGGGAACCGCAATGGATTTGCGATTTACAGAAGAGCAATTGATGATGAGAAACATGGTGCGCGATTTCGCGAAAGAAGAAATCACGCCGTATATCGAAAAAATGGAAGAAGGCCATTTTCCAAGGGAAATCCTGAAAAAAATGGCGGGACTCGGCTTGATGGGCATCACGGCTCCTGAAAAATTAGGCGGCTCTGAAATGGACTTTACGTCTTATATCATCGCCATCCACGAATTATCGAAAATCAGCGGCGTTATCGGCGTTATTCTTTCTGTCCATACTTCAGTCGGCACAAACCCGATTCTGAACTTCGGCACAGAAGAACAAATCCAGAAATACGTGCCGAAGCTTGCTTCTGGCGAATACCTGGGTGCATTCGCTTTGACTGAACCGTCAGCCGGTTCGGATGCAGGAAGCTTGAAAACCAAAGCGGTGCTCCAGGGCGACCATTACGTTTTGAACGGTTCAAAAGTGTTTATCACCAACGGAGGCGAAGCCGATACATACATCGTTTTCGCATCGACAAAACCGGAAGCCGGATCGCGCGGCATTTCTGCTTTTATTGTCGAAAAAGATTATCCGGGCTTGATCATCGGAAAAGACGAAAAGAAAATGGGCATGCACGGCTCGCGCACTGTGCAATTGACGTTCGAGAATATGAAAGTGCCGGTTGAAAATCTGTTGGGCCAGGAAAACAAAGGCTTCAGCATTGCCATGGCGAACTTGAACGTCGGCCGCATCGGCATCGCCGCACAAGCGCTCGGCATTGCAGAAGCGGCATATGAACATTCAGTCGCTTACGCGAAAGAACGCGTCCAATTCGGCAAACCGATTGCGCAGCAGCAAGGTATCGGCTTTAAATTGGCGGATATGGCGACGCAAGTCGAAGCGGCGAAATTGCTGGTCTACAATGCAGCAGACCTTTACGCCCGCGGCAAGGATTGCAATAAAGAAGCGTCAATTGCGAAGCTTTTCGCTTCAAAAGCGGCGATGGACGTGGCAATCGAAGCTGTCCAAGTGTTCGGCGGCTACGGCTACACGGAGGATTATCCAGTAGAAAGATTGTTCCGTGACGCAAAAATCACGGAAATCTACGAAGGCACGAGTGAAATTCAAAGAATGGTCATCAGCAAGCAACTGGTAAAATAAACATTCTTAATGAAGTTGAACTAAAGAAAAGAACTGCTGAACACCGCTTCGGACGCTTTGGGCAGAGCAAAGATTATTGCTCCTGCGCAAGCTCGTCGCAAGGGTATTTCCCCAATTCTTGGGTCAATACCTTCGCAGCGGTTTGCGGAATATCGATGATGAATATTCATTAGTTCTACTTAATATAATAAAACAACTAATTGGAGGAATTTGACAATGAATTTTCAATTGAGTGAAGAACATGTAATGATCCGCAAAATGGTACGCGACTTCGCGAACAAAGAAGTGGCGCCGACTGCTGAAGAACGCGACGAAGAAGAGCGTTTTGACCGCGAAATTTTCGATAAAATGGCGGAACTGGGCCTGACAGGCATTCCTTGGCCCGAAGAATACGGCGGAATCGGCTCGGATTACTTGGCTTACTGTATCGCTGTTGAAGAATTGTCGCGTGTTTGTGCATCAACAGGCGTAACGCTTTCCGCGCATACTTCACTAGCTGGATGGCCGGTATACACATTCGGCACAGAAGAGCAGAAACAGAAATACTTGCGTCCGATGGCTGAAGGAACGAAAATCGGCGCTTACGGCCTGACAGAACCAGCTTCAGGCTCTGACGCTGGCGGCATGAAAACGAACGCTAAAGAAGACGGCGACCATTACATCTTGAACGGTTCGAAAATCTTCATTACAAACGGCGGCATCGCGGACATCTATATCGTCTTTGCTGTAACTGATCCGGAATCCAAGCATAAAGGCACGACAGCATTCATCATCGAAAAAGACTTTGAAGGCTTCTCGGTCGGCAAAAAAGAGAAGAAACTCGGGATCCGTTCAAGCCCGACAACTGAAATCATTTTCGACAATTGCCGTGTACCGAAAGAGAACATGCTGGGCGAACTTGGCCAAGGCTTCAAAATCGCTATGCAGACGCTTGACGGCGGCCGCAACGGCATCGCTGCTCAAGCAGTCGGTATCGCACAAGGGGCTATGGACGCATCAATCACTTACGCGAAAGAGCGCGAACAATTCGGCAAGCCGATTGCAGCTAACCAAGGCATCTCGTTCAAATTGGCGGACATGGCAACTTCAATCGAAGCTTCACGTTTGTTGACTTATCAGGCTGCATGGCTTGAATCGAACAAAATGTCCTACAGCAAAGAATCGGCAATGGCGAAATTGATGGCCGGCGACACAGCGATGAAAGTCACAGTTGAAGCGGTTCAAGTATTCGGCGGCTACGGCTACACGAAAGACTATCCGGTTGAGCGTTTCATGCGTGACGCAAAAATCACACAAATCTACGAAGGCACACAGGAAATCCAGCGTATGGTCATTTCCCGTATGGTCACGAAGTAAGCGGAGGGATCGCTCATGAACAGAAAGCGTGAAGTCCAGTCTTCCGTGAAAGACGAAAGCCTGATTGCTAAGCGCCGGGCACAGATGATCCGGGGCGCTGTCACGCTTTTTAAAGAAAAGGGCTTTCACCGGACGACGACAAGAGAAATCGCAAAAGCTTCAGGCTTCAGCATAGGAACATTATATGAATACATCCGTACCAAAGAAGACGTCTTGTATCTGGTTTGTGACTCGATCTACGACGAAGTGCATGCGCGCTTTGACGCACTCGATATCGAAAAAGGCTCGCTCGACGTGCTGGTCACAGCGATCGGCCATTATTACGGGCTGATCGACGACATGCAGGATGAGTTTGTGGTCATGTACCAGGAATCGAAATCGCTGCCGAAAGACGCGCTGCAATATGTACTCAATAAAGAAATGGAAATGGTTTCTTTATTCGAAGGCTTGCTCTCGGATTGCGCGGCAAGCGGCGAACTGAAATTGACGCCTAAAGAAATCACGCTGGCGGCCCACCATTTATTCGTCCAGGGGCAAATGTGGGCGTTCAGGCGCTGGGCGCTGAGCGACTTCACGATAGAAGAATTCACGAAATTGCAGACTCAATTTCTGCTGCAGGGGATGGCAGGGGAAAAAATCACCATACAGGGGGTTAACTAAAACATGGCAACTATTCAAGAACAATCAACTTATAAGCCGAAGAACCACGTCCGTTTCGTTACAGCTTCAAGCTTGTTCGACGGCCACGATGCGTCGATCAACATCATGCGCCGTATTTTGCAGGCGAACGGCGCGGAAGTCATCCATTTGGGGCATAACCGCTCCGTAGAGGAAGTAGTCAATGCAGCGATCCAGGAAGATGTGCAGGGCATCTGCATCTCTTCTTATCAGGGTGGGCACATGGAATACTTCAAATACATGCACGACTTGTTGGTTGAAAAAGGCGCCGGCAACATCCGTATCTACGGAGGCGGAGGCGGCGTAATTTTGCCGCGTGAAATCAAGGAACTTGAAGAATACGGCATCGCCGGCATTTTCTCGCCGGAAGACGGCCGGAAAAAAGGCCTTCAAGGCATGATCCTGGAAATTGTCGAAGAATGCGATTTCTCCACTGTAAAAGAAAATCTTCCAGCGGA
>DATISS010000152.1:0-6219 GCA_035468565.1 Planococcus sp. (in: firmicutes) | reverse complement strand
TTTCGAAGCGGATTCGCCGTGCGCCGCTACCGCCTGAATCACTTCGCGGCCGTTATCAAGCACCCACAGCGTGCCCGCTTCCGCTCCCAGCACGTTGACCATCTGCAAAAGGATGTCCTGAAACACATCCTCGATTTCTATATTGGAATTCAATTGCTTAAAAGCCTCCAACAGGCTCAGCAGCTCCTGGATTCGTTGCTCCAATTCCATCGTTCTCTGCATGTGACGCCTCCACTAATCCGTAGTCCCTCCAAATGGCCATGGGAACCGCGCCATCTATCGCTATTGTAGCATGATTGTTTTACAAATAATTGTGGAAAATATTGAAAAAAATTCAAAACAAGGCTTCCAGGAAGCGCATTCCTGAAAGCCTTGAAAGTGGTGCCTAGGACGTATCATTCAATGCGATGTGATGAATTCGCTGATTTTCTTCTGGCAACTGCCAACCAGATTGCGTGCCGAATTGCGAAGCGCCGGATAGCGTATTCTCAACTGCTCGTGATTGTCAACATTCACCGGTTCCGCCAAAATGCTATCGAAACTTTTCGCCCAATTGTGGAAAAACAGTTCCATTTCCTCAAACCGGCCTTGCTCCGCTTTGAGCTGGTCTTGCATATGGCGAATTTCCTGCAAGGCGTTCTGAGCGATCATTTTATCGGCGCCATCCAACCGCTTCACAAGCCCCATAAGTTCCTCGGTGTTTGGAGCTGTTTCCGTTTGTTGTGTTTTAGTCGCTTCTATTGTTGCCATATGAGTCTCCTATCTGATTGTAATTAATTCTTTCACCTTTAACCACTTGCTTAGTCTTTAAGTCTTATATCGGCTATCCGGAATAAATGTTAATACCCATTAAGGAAATTTTAAAAGTTTTTTGCAGAAGAAAAATACCATTAATCCACAACAAAAAATCCCCCGAAACTTTTCGGGGGAAAATGGTATTCACAGGCTTCCGGAAAATACGCCAAGTTTATTTCAAATAGCTGCCATAGACCCAGCCCGTTTTCGAACCGTACTGGACCATATACCAAGAACCGCTCTTCTTTACATATTCCACACTTTTGCCCTTTGGAATCACAACAATCACTTTGTGATTTGTCGATGCGCCGCTGCGCATATTCACCGGAGCCGTTGTTGAATACTTAGGGGCGATGGTGGTTTTTGAAGCCGCTACAACTTTTACCGTTTTCACGGCGCTATTATTTTTTGCGGCGTCGACTGCATATACCGCAATAGAGGTGCCCGCTTTTTGCTTGCCGATTGAAATAGAGTACGCTCCGCTTTTCGCAACAGCTTCGCCTAGTTTCACTTTGCCCACGTAGGCGTATACTTTTGCATTGGATTCCGCTTTGCCCGTGATTGCGAGCGCCGTGTCCTTCACTGAATTGACAGTAGGAATGGCCGGAGCTGTTTTATCAGAAACTTTCACTGTGGCGCTGGCACTCTTATTGCGCGCCGCATCTACTGCGTATACCGCAATTGCAGTTCCTGGCTTTTGCTTCGCAATCGGCATCGTGAAACTGCCTTTGGCGGCGACCGCTTCCCCGATCTTCTTCGTTCCAGCATACGCGTATACTTTCGCATTCGCTACGGTTTTTCCTGTGACGCTGGCCGATATGGAGGAAACTGGATTCACAGACGGAACTGTAAGATAATTGATCAATAACGCTTTTCTGGCGTTCACTCGGCCATGGCCATAAAATGGATCTTTTCCAGGCACGCCAAGATCATCGGCAGAGGCATACAGCCTTTTTTCAATTTCGATGTTGCTTAAAGCCGGTTCACTGCTTTTAATGAGTGCCGCTACGCCAGTAACCATCGGCGCGGCCATTGACGTGCCGTCCATTACGCCGTAGGCACCTTTTGGCAGCGTGGAATAAATGGAACTGCCCGGGGCAGCGATATCGATATGTTTGCCGTAGTTGGAGAAATTCGATACTTTATCTGAAGCTGTGGAAGATCCCACGGAAATCACATTGGGATAGGAAGCTGGATAATACGGATTTTCGACTCTTTCGTTTCCAGCTGCCGCTACAATGATGACGCCTTTTTTATGGGCGTCTTGGATTGCGGTATTAAAGGCGCTGCTATAAGCATAATTACCCAAACTCAAGTTGATGATATCTGCGCCTTGTTCGACCGCATGATAAATCCCTTGGATGATTTCAGAAGTATAGGCAAACTCCCCGCTGAATACATTGATCGGCATGATTTTGGTATTAGGGGCAACTCCGGCGCCGCCGATGCTGTTGTCGATAGAACCTCCGATAATCCCTGCCACGTGCGTGCCATGTTCTCCGACCGCGATGCTGCTGTTTTCTTTGACCGTATCAAAAGGGCGGACAATCTGGCTTTTCAATTCCGGATGGGACACATCGATGCCATTATCAATCACTGCGACAATAACATCCACCGAACCGCGGGTTTTATTCCAAGCCAAGCCTGTTTCCATTTTTTGATGGTGGTATTGCGATTTGCTGACATCCGGATCGTTCGGGCTGTAATTCAGCTTCACCTTGTAATCAGGTTCCACACGTTGAATGTCGTCGTGTTTTTCCAATTCATCGATGTACGTGTCTACCGTTTGATCTTCCGGCACTTCCACGGACACCAGCTGGTCATTTCCTTGAGGATCATTGGCTACCGCAACCGAATTTTTCAACTGGATGCTGGCATCGTCTTTTAATGTAATGATGACTTGATCTGTTTCTTTTTGCTCATTTTCCGGCAAACTATTGTCATTTGCGAACGCCATTTTTTCTGTGGCGGTAAAGAGCATCAAAACGGATAACACCGATAGTAATTTCTTCATTAAGCATTCTCCTTTCATCCCCTGTTTTTTCGCTATCTATAGTATTTTTCTATTTTTTCTTCTTTGACTCAGTTTATAGCAAATTCCTACTAAGCTCCAGTAAAAAAACAATTTTCTCGTAATTGCAATAACTAGGAAAAACAAAAAATCTCAATCCTTCCAAAGCATTGCGGCGGAAGGATTGAGCTTTACGCTTTTCTATAGCGAGCCATTATTAAAGTTTATACGCGCCTTCGAATGTACAGATGTTTTTCGTATCCAGAACCAGCTTGTTTTGAATCTCTTCCATGTTCCCTTTGATGTGGTCATGCCCCACCATGACAACCAGCACTTCAATGTCATTCATGAATTCATCAAAGTCCATATATTGGTTGTCGACCATTTGCTCTTTGATAAATGGATCAAACACTTTCACGCCGAACGCCAAATGCTCATCGAGTATCTCCAACAACTGCAGCGTCGGGCTTTCGCGCGTGTCGTCTACATTTTCTTTATACGCCAAACCGTAGAGGCCGACTTTCGAAAGGTCCGTGATGTTGTTTTCTTTCATGATGTCTCTGATGCGCCCCAAGACATGTGTCGGCATCGAGTCGTTGATTTTACGGGCCGCTAAGATCAAGTTCGTCAAATCCGGATAGTCTCCGACTAGGAACCATGGATCGACAGAAATACAATGTCCGCCGACGCCCGGTCCAGGCTGCAGGATATTGACGCGTGGATGCTTGTTGGCGATTTTGATAATTTCATATACATCGATATCATCCGTGCGGCAGATTTTCGCAAGCTCGTTCGCGAATGCTATATTGACATCCCGGTACGTATTTTCGATAACTTTCGACATCTCGGCTGAACGGATATCCGTCAAGACGATTTCCGACTGGCAGAAACTTTCGTAAATCGCTTTTGCTTTTTCAGCGATTTCCGGGCTGTCTGCACCGATTGTACGGGAATTATGTTCAAGTTCGTAAATCATATTGCCTGGAATGATTCGCTCAGGGGCATGCAGCAAATGCACGTCTTCGCCGATGGCAAACCCTCTTTGTTCAATGATTGGGCGGATGTGTCGGTCAATCGTCCCTGGCGAGATTGTCGATTCAATAATAATGGAGGCTCCCTTTTCACACACATCAAGCACATTATTGACTGCCGAAATGACGTATTTCGGATCCAATTTCTTGTTTTCTTCTATATAAGGGGTTGGTACAGCCAGAATATAAGTATCGGCTTTTTGGTATTCTGTGCTGAACGCCACGCCGTTCGACAATGCCGCTTGAAAAAGCTCTTCTAACCCTTCTTCTTGGAATGTCAGCTTGCCTTGGTTCAATGAATCCACCAATTTTTGGTTCAAGTCTGTTCCTACTACTTGAACTCCACTTTTCGCCAGCATCAATGCTGTTGGCAGGCCGATATAGCCAAGCCCGATCACGTTTACTAATGACATGTGTTTTCTCTCCTTCTACTGCTATATGGGTCTCTTATGAGACAGATTTTTATAACTTATAGGTACGCATTATATACTACCGATTACTCGACTGTGAAGCGCCCTTTGGCTTTTTGAAAGCTTCACATATTATATCACAATTCAAAACGCCGGGCATAAGCCTAATTCGGGGAGCTTTATTGACAGATTTTTATCATGAGCGAATAGCCGTTTTCAACTTATTGCGGTTTACTCATCGACCTTGCAACAGAAACATAAGAATAAATCCGCATACTACAGCAAAAACCGGAACGAACCTTATAAAGGCCGTTCCGGTTTTTTCTTCATCAAGAACCGCTACACGAGCGGCGTCGTATGCGACACCATCCAGGATCTGTGGCGCCGGCTGTAAAAAGCGGTGATTTTAAAGCCGATGCCAGCAGGCACTTCAATACCGAAGCGGCCGTTGATCCTATTGACTTCGGCAAAATCGGAAACGAGCTGCACCGGCAAGCCGCCGCTGTCTTCCACAAAAATCTCGAGTTCTTCGCCGAATTCGTGGGTAGGCGGCGCAGGGAGCCTTATGACAGCGGGCCCTATCGCATTCGCCGGCTGGTTGACGAAAATGCGCGAGCCGGTTTCAGCACTGAAAGTGAAACTGCCGTTCGTCGCGTGGACGTATTGATACGTCCGGCCATTGTAGATGATGCTTGTCGTCATATAGTCGAATGCCAAATTGCGCAGCGACGTGATAGAGTCGACGCCGCCTCCTGTGCCGTCAACGGGCTTCGCTAGCAGCGGATCGATGATCGACAAGCCCGACGGATAGTCGAGTATCACGTTGGCATAGCCGTTCGATTCGAAATAAGCGTGGTGGATGGTGTTTGAATAGGAAGGCGTCGTGTTGACCGTGCCGCTGCCGATGTGGATGCCCGCAATGCCGTTGGAATCGAAGTTGCCGCCTTGGACATTATGGCCATACAGCCCGCGCTGCACGAGTCCGGCTCCGGCATTGCCGACGAAATGGCAATCGTAGATGCCGTAGACGTTGTTGTCGCTGCCACGGTCGATCTGCAGGCCGGAACCGATGTGCAAGTTATACTCAGTGCCGGTACGGAACGTGTTTTTCAGCTTTGGCGAAACCTTGATGCCGCTGCCGGATACTTCATCAATGTGATAGACAGAACCCGTTCCAGTGCCGATTTTGATGAACGCGCCAGCTTGGACATTGTCCCTTTCCAAATTCAAGCTGGAAAAAGTGATTTCGGTGCCGGAGCCGCGCGCGTCCGTACCCGTCAGCACTTTGCCGTTTTGCTCGAATTTGCACGATTGGTCGAAGATGCACAAGTTGTTATTGCCTTCCTCTAAAATCTGCAGGCCGTGAACGATGCCCCAGCTGAACGATGTATTTGAGAAAACCTTGTTTCGGATGTCACTCGCAATCATGCATACTTTGGCGTTCCGGACATAGCCGTTGCCGGGGTCGGAACCCATGAATCGGATGCCTTTGACGCCGCCGTCACCGCCGCGCATGCGCACGAGATAATCCATCGGCTTCGAAGGCGCGATGATTGTGGTCTGGTCGCTGTAGCCGACCCAGGACACAATCGTCTGGTTTTCGCTGTCGACTTCCGGCACCTCAAGCGGTTCGCTGATGCGATAAAGTCCCGGTGGGAAAAACAGTGTGCCGCCGCCTTGCTTATTGTAAGCGAACGCGATTGCTTGCTGCAGCGCCCGCCAATCATCTGCCTGGCCGTTGCCTTTTGCGCCGAACGCCTTAACGTTGAACGTACGGTCCGGGCGTTCACTGAACGTCACTTCCTCGCCGAGCTTCTTGATTTTCTTTGCGGTCGATGCCTGGAGGCCGTACTTACTTTTTTTGGAGCCGAAAGCCATTCTATGTCCTCTCCTTAGAAGCGAATTTTCGTGAGCATTTTAACCTAATTCAATATTCACATGAAATATCCTGCTTTTAAGATAAATTAAAATG
>DATISS010000151.1:0-3208 GCA_035468565.1 Planococcus sp. (in: firmicutes) | reverse complement strand
AAAACGTTGCCGCCGTGGTCTGAAGAAATAGCTATTTTCATGAGAAACCCTCTTTTCTGTTTTCTGTTAGAGCGATCGCCTAAAAACGCGGCTTCCACTTTTCTATCATTCTAACATTATTGTGCTGAAAAACCTACATAGCCGGCATCCAGTGCGCAGGAATCACAGGCAAATAAAAAAGCCATCCGCTTTTTCGCAGATGGTCCGTTTTCATTATCCATTTAGTTTATCCACAAGTTTATCAATCAGCCCATTCAGCTCTGTGTATGTCTGTTGATAAGTATGCAATGAACCGCCGTATGGGTCGCTGACATCCGCCAGCCGCCCTTCCGCGAATTCCTTCAGCGTGAAAATCTTGTCGCTTGCTTCCGGATGGTTCTGCACCAAGTATTGCTTATGGCTAGCGGTCATCGTCAAGATCAGTGACGACCAACGGATATCCACCGGCAATAACTGCTTAGACGTGTGCTGAAAATCGATTCCGTCTTCTTCGAGCACGGTGCGGGCATGGCTCGATAACGGTGCTTCGCTGGCAAAAATGCCAGCCGACCGCACCTCCACTCCCGGCAACTCTTTCGCAGCGAGCAAGGCTTGGGCCATTGGGCTGCGGCACGTGTTTCCAGTACAAACAAAGAAAATTTTCATCAACTTCACCGCCTTGTCATTGGATTAACAGAACCATTTGTGGTCGGCTGCTTTCTCAAGCCTGTTCATCATAGCATCGCCTTTTCCAACATTCGCCGAGACAGCCGCCAAAATCATATCGACCTTCATCAGATCACTTTTCCGCAAGCTGGCGTACAGCGTTTCCGGTGTCAGCGGAAAGTCGAAATCGGCAGTTTCGAAGGGCTGTCCGCTCAAAACAGCCACTTTTTTTCCGTCTTTCTGTATATAGTCAATCGCTTTTTCAATCAATGACTGGTCATCTTCAATCAAGTAGACCGGGGCTTCCGGTGCGTAATGGATATACTTCATGCCAGGCGATTTCGGGGCATTGCCCTGGCTTTCAGAGGATAGCCTTACTTTACCGATCACGCTTTCGATCTGTTCCTGCGAAATCTGTCCCGGACGAAGAATCACCGGCGGTTCCGACGTCATATCGAGCACCGTCGATTCAAGACCGATAGCTGTCGCGCCTCCATCGAGAATGAGCGGGATTTTCCCTTTCATGTCGTGGTAGACGTGCTCGGCTAATGTCGGGCTCGGCTTGCCGCTGGTATTTGCGCTCGGTGCCGCGAGCGGAAACGGCAGCCGCTTCAATAAATTCAGCGCCACCGGATGGTCCGGAACGCGAATTCCCACTGTAGAAAGCCCGGCAGTGACATTTTCAGCAAATTGGTCAGGTTTCGCTTTGACAATCAAGGTCAAAGCCCCCGGCCAAAAAGCATCCATGCATTGAAGGGCCAACGGCGAAATCGCCTCTGCATATTTTAAAGCACTGTCTTTTGAATCGACATGGACAATAAGCGGATTGTCCGCAGGCCGGCCCTTAGCTTCAAATATTTTAGCGACAGCATGCGGATTTGTGGCATCCGCGCCTAAACCGTAGACCGTTTCTGTCGGAAAAGCTACAATGCCGCCATCTTTCAGTATTTCCACAGCCTGTGAGTAAGTTTCTTCTTTATTCACATTTTTATCCACAAGTATGGTTCCAGTCTGCATGTTAACAACTCCTATTTTAACAGGTTTTCTAGCAATCTATCCACAATCAGTGGATAAGTTCCGTGAAAATGTCTATAAAATGTTAATAACTACGCGTTAATGCAAAAGACCATTCGGTCATTTCTGTTGATATCTTTTTTGACGTATACCACTGCGTGGGGAAAAGCCTTTTTGAGCATGTTTTTTACAGCTTCTCCTTGTGCATGGCCGATTTCAAAACCGATAATTCCGGGTTTATTCAACAAATCCGGCAATTCGCGGACCATTCGGCTGTATAAAGCAAGTCCGTTTTCATCGGCGAACAAAGCGGTATGGGGTTCGAAATCACGCACCGTGTCGGACAGTCCAGCTGCTTCATCATACCCGATATAGGGCGGATTCGATAAGACAATGTCCCATTTGCTCCCTAAAATTGGTTCGGTCAAGTCGCCTAGTTTAAAATCAACGTCAGTCCCGTACCGCGATGCATTGCGTTTTGCAGTGTGCAGCGCTCTTTCGGAAATATCCACAGCAGCGACTTTAGACGCCGGCAGCTCGCATTTCATCGTAATGGCGATAATGCCGCTTCCTGTGCCGATGTCCGCAATCGAGGGATCGCCGGCCGGAAAATACCGCTGCACCAATTGAAGAGTTTCTTCTATTAATTCTTCTGTTTCCGGGCGCGGAATCAGCACATCTTTATTCACTTCGAATTCACGGCCATAAAACTCTTCCACGCCGGTCAAATGCTGCACCGGCACACCCATTGCATGCTGTTCTATATTGCGGCGGAAATGTTCATCACTTTCCTTGTCCAACGGGTCGCGAAGGGATGCAAGCAATCCTGCATGCGACATTCCGAGTTCATGCTGCAGCAGAAGGCGCGCCGCATTTTCTTCGCGCCCTTTGTCTTTTAAAAAAGAAGAAGCCCAGTTAAGGGCCTCATACACTCGTCTTACATCAGTCATTGTTCAAAGCTTCCATTTTGGCCGACTGCTCTTCCACAATCAAAGCCTCCACGATTTCATCCATCTTACCTTGCATGATTTGGTCCAGTTTCTGGATCGTCAGCCCGATGCGATGGTCTGTTACACGGTTTTGCGGGAAATTATATGTGCGGATCCGCTCAGAACGGTCGCCAGTCCCGACTGCCGATTTTCGGACAGCATCGTATTCTGCTTGCGCTTCCTGCTGGAATTTATCGTAGACGCGCGCGCGCAGCACTTTCATCGCACTCGCTTTGTTCTTAATCTGCGATTTTTCGTCCTGGCATGTTACGACTGTGTTTGTCGGAATGTGCGTCAAGCGAACTGCTGACATCGTCGTATTGACGGATTGTCCGCCGGCTCCTGAGGAAGCGTAGGTGTCGGTTCGGATGTCGTTGTCATGGATTTCCACTTCGACTTCTTCCACTTCCGGCAAACAGGCCACAGTTGCGGTAGATGTATGGATACGGCCGCCCGATTCTGTTTCCGGAACCCGCTGAACGCGATGCGCCCCGTTTTCGTATTTCAATTTCGAATAAGCGCCTTTGCCGGAAATCATGAAGACGATTTCTTTGAAACCG
>DATISS010000150.1:0-23615 GCA_035468565.1 Planococcus sp. (in: firmicutes) | reverse complement strand
AATTCTGGCTCTAAGCTCGTCCGCTTCTGCTGTGACCAACGCGGGAATTGTATGAGTTGTGGCGGCTGTTGAAATTGATATTTCTGCCAAGTCATATTTCCGCAAAATTGGCCCTTGTTCAGTATCTACATGCTGCACACGTACCATCGGCACCAGTGTCCGTGTAACAATGAATAAACCATGCTGCAATTCGATTTCCTGCTCCCGCACCTCATATCGCCAGCGTTGCCAGCGGATTTTTGGAAATAAATAAATCAGCAGGAAGCCGAGCAGCAGAATCACTGCCGCGTATACAGCGTACAGCCATTGCGGCCAGTCAAAGAAATACGTCAACACGCCTGCTCCAATTGCAATCAGCGCAATAACTGCAGTTTCCATGCTGCCGTATACACGCCAAACCGTAAGCCCTTTTCGTGAAATTTGATTTTTTGGTTGATTGTCCATTTTTTTCTCTCCAATCGCTTAGCTACCCATTATACGATTTACTCACCGGAACGTTTCACTCAATTGTACCTGAAATTCAGGCAGCAAAAAAGGACGTATGCCAAACAGTTTCCTGTTTAGCATACGCCCTTGAATTAATCGGTATTAAGATTCGCTGCGGCGAGTCGTACGTCCTGGACGTCCGCCACCAGTTCCACTTCCGCCTTCACGGCGTCGGCTTGCGCCTGAGCTCGCTCCACGGCTTGATGAAGATGGGCGAGATGAGCTTGAAGAGCGATTGCCTTTATAGCCGCCGCCTCCGCCACTGCGTCCGCTTCCGCCTTTACCTTTGTATCCGCCGCCTCCGCGTGATGGCAAAGGACGTTCTTCAGAGATAGAGACTGGAACATCTTCCGGTTCTTTCGTCATTGTTTTAAGAGCTGCTGCAATCAAGTCAACTGCTTCGTGTTTCTCCAACATTTGAGTTGCAAATTCACGGTAGTCGCCAAGATTGTTTTTCTCAGTCATTTCAACTAATTGCTCCATAGCAACGCGTTTTGGCCAAGTACAGCCTCATCAGCAGTTGGAGGAACCAATGCTTCCATTTTTTTCTTAGTTGTGCGCTCAACGATGCCCAAGTAGCCCATTTCACGTGGCGTTACAAACGTGACTGCGACTCCTTTTTTAACTGCACGGCCAGTACGGCCGATACGGTGAACATAGCTTTCCGGATCTTGAGGAATATCAAAGTTGTATACGTGTGATACGCCTGAGATGTCAAGTCCACGAGCTGCTACATCTGTTGCAACCAAGATATCGATTTTGCCTGCTTTGAACTGTTTCAAAACTGACATACGTTTTGCTTGGCTTAAATCGCCATGAATTCCTTCAGCAAGATAGCCACGGATATTCAAAGCTTTCGCTAATTCGTCAACCCGGCGCTTTGTGCGTCCAAAAATGATCGCAAGTTCAGGCTGTTGAACATTCAAAAGGCGTGAAAGAACATCGAATTTTTCGCGTTCTACTGCTTTCACATAGAATTGCTCAATGTTTTCAACAGTCATTTCTTTTGATTTGATTTTAACGATTTCAGGAGTCTTCATGAATTTCTCTGCAATGCGGCGGATTGCATCCGGCATAGTTGCTGAGAACAACAAAGTCTGGCGAGTGTCAGGAACACTAGACATGATTGTCTGAATGTCTTCGATAAAGCCCATGTTCAACATTTCGTCTGCTTCGTCAAGGATCAATGTGTTTACATTGTCCAATTTAAGAGTACGGCGGTTGATATGGTCTAATAGACGTCCTGGAGTACCAACGATAATTTGCGGACGGTTTTTAAGTGCACGGATTTGTCGGCTAATTTCTTGGCCGCCGTATACTGAAAGAATACGTACGTTTTTATCTTGGCCCAATCTGTAAAGTTCTTCTGAAACCTGGATTGCCAATTCGCGTGTTGGTGCGATGATCAATCCCTGAACATTACCGTCTTTAGTGTCGATTTTTTCAATCAAAGGAATCCCGAAAGCGGTTGTTTTACCAGTACCGGTTTGTGCCTGTCCAATGATGTCCTTGCCTTCCATTCCAAGACGGATTGTTCCCTCTTGAATAGGTGTTGCTTCTTCAAACCCCATACGTTTTACGGACTTTAAAGTTGTTTCGCTGATATTTAATTCTGAAAATTTTACCAAATTTTTTCAATCTCCTTTTGTCTTCATCTGATTTACAAATGGTGTACATTTTAGATGAATAGTGACAAGGGCGAGCCTTTATGAGGAAGTTTCACGTCGAAAATCATACTCTGTAGTTTTATGTCAGAGGGGATGTGTGAACAGGAAAAGCTCGGGCTTTGCCGAGCGGTCTGATCGGCGGGTGTTTGATGCCCTATCTATAGAACAAACCGTTTTGCTCAAAAAAATACTCTTCACAGGGAAGAGTGATTCAAAAATGTATCCATTGCTTTCAAAAGAATAACACGTTTTTTTTCCATTTGCAATCAATACGCAAAGGTTCTAATAATCAGTTTACTCTGCGCCTTTTTTCATAAATGCCAAAACCCGAATGAACCAATCTTCACAATCATCGCTATAGCAGATCATATGCTTCCCGGTTTCTGAGCGGATGATCTGCTTATCCTCAGACGCGATATTGTCGTAGATGAAGTCCGCCGCCGACACCGGCACCACGCCATCCTTCATCCCCTGTACAATGCATGCGGGAATATGGATGTTCTTGTAATACGGTTCGATGAGCTTGACGACTTTCAAAAATTCCCGCGTTGACAGCATCGGCGTATTGGTGAATTTGTACTGATAGCGCTGGTAAAACTCATTTTCCGCCAAGCGCCTTTTCGCAGCATCGGATAAGGCGCCTTTGACTTCTTGCAATATTTGCAGTGGGCTGATGTATTTAGCCGCAGTGCTCAGCAGCACAAGGCGGTCGATTTTATAGCGCATCGCCAAATACATTGCAATCAATCCGCCCATTGAAAAGCCGACAATAATGATCCGGTCAGAGGATTTTTTCAGTTTACGGAGAGCTAGTTCTGCTTCCATCAGCCAGCTGTCCGCAGTCATGTTTTTCAAGGCAAGCGTGTCGCCATGCCCGGGAAGAGTCGGGACCGAGATGTTCCAATCCGTCTGCTTCCCCAAAAAATCTGCGAACGGCTGAACTTCATATGGACCGCCCGTAAAGCCGTGGATGCACAAGACGCCGGTTTTCAAACCGCTTTCCCCCATTTCAATTTGTTGTGAACGGTTCGATGACCTTTTCAAGCGCCATGCCGCGTGAACCTTTTACTAGAATGATGGAATCCGTTGAAATACGTTCTTTTAAAAATACGATGATCGGCGCGTAATCGTTTTCGCTCCAAATCACTTCACCTGAAAACGATTGTGCAAGTTTGTCGCGCAGCCACTTCATGCGCGGGCCAAACAGGCAGACACCCGAAATATCGTCTGAAATCAATTTCGCCAGCGCTTCATGATATTGCTGTTCGTTGTCGCCAAGTTCGAGCATATCGCCAAGGACCAGCCACTTGTCTTCTTTCATCGTCGTTTCGCGAAGGAAATTCAAAGCGGCTCCCATAGAAGAAGGCGCTGCGTTATAGGCGTCGTTAATGAACGTTGCGCCGTTGTTTGCCTGGATGATCTGCATGCGCATATCTGTCAACGCTGCGTTTTTCAATGACCGGCGGATTTCTTCTTCCGTCAGGCCCGCTTCAAGCGCCA
This sequence comes from Planococcus sp. (in: firmicutes), assembly GCA_035468565.1. Classification (GTDB taxonomy): domain Bacteria; phylum Bacillota; class Bacilli; order Bacillales_A; family Planococcaceae; genus Planococcus. Next base: position 19,962 of record DATISS010000150.1, on the reverse strand, counting down.
CTAAAATTGCGGCTAACGTGTTCTTGACCTGGTGTTCACCGAGCACTGGAATGGTGAATGCTGCATCGATAATGCCGCTGACCAAAAAGCTGCTGCCATTTTCAGTCGCTTTGATGTCTGTCACGGCCAATTCGTTGTTTTCACTGAAGCCGAACGACACCGCCTGTGGGAACTCTTCAACAAATGGCAAGAGCAAGGGCTCGTCGCCATCATAAAAAAGCTTGCCATGGCTTTCCATACCAGCGGTGATTTCAAACTTGGCCTTGGCGATGCCTTCGCGCGAACCGAGGTCCTGCATATGGGCTTCTCCGATATTCGTAATGATGGCATAATCCGGACGTGCCAGTTGGGATAAAAACTCGATTTCCCCGAAGCCGCTCATGCCCATTTCAAGCACGGCGAATTTCGTATCTTCATCGAGCGACAGAATCGTCAACGGCAAGCCCAATTCGTTGTTCAGGTTGCCTGGCGTTTTCTGCACCTTGAAATAAGGCTTCAACACACTTGCCACCAAATCTTTCGTGGATGTTTTGCCGTTAGAGCCGGTGATGCCGATAACCATCGTCGACAATTCGTTGCGGTAAGACCGCGCCATTTCCTGAAGCGCAATTTTGCAGTCGTCAACGATCAATAACGGCACGTCTTTCGGAGGATTCGGCTCATCGCGCTGCCAAAGGCTCGCGGCCGCCCCCGCTTCGAACGCCTGCCGGACATATTGATGGCCATTGACATTTTCTCCGCGGAACGGCACAAACAAATCCCCTGGTTTCAGCGTTCTTGTGTTGATCGAAACTCCCGTAACAACAACGCCTTTGGAGTTCGTTTTTATATCCAGCCACTCGGCTAATTGCTCAATCTTCTTTTTCATATGATGTCTCCACTCAGTCTATTTTTACTTGCAGCATCTGTTTATCATCATAGCGCTCAATCGCCAAATCAATCAGACGCTCAATCAAATCCGGATAAGCAAGCCCCGTATTTTCCCATAATAGCGGGAACATGCTGTATGGCGTAAATCCAGGCAGTGTATTGACTTCATTGATCAGAATTTCATTTTCGGCGGTAACGAAGAAATCTGCACGGACGAGCCCTGAGCAATCCAATATTTTAAACGCTTTTTTCGCGGATTCCACTAACTCCGCATAAACGCTTTCCGGCAGTTCCGCGGGAATGATCATTGCGGTATTGCCGTCTTTGTATTTGGCTTGGTAATCATAGAACGCTTTTAGCGGCTTGATCTCGCCCGCAACCGAACATTCCGGGTAGTCGTTTCCGAGGACGCCGATTTCAATTTCACGCGCCACTACGCCTTGCTCGACGACGATTTTGCGGTCGAATTTCAATGCCTCTTCCACTGCCGCTGCCAATTCTTCCTTGTTGTCGGCTTTGCTGATGCCGACGCTCGATCCAAGGTTTGCCGGTTTGACAAAGACCGGCCATTGCAATTCAGCCGCGATGCGCTCAACTAGCGCTTCTTGGTCCCGCTGCCATTCACTGCGGATAAAATAGACGTATGGCGTCTGTTTCAATCCAGCAATTTCAAATAATTGCTTCATGACCACTTTATCCATCCCTGCTGACGAAGCCAATACGCCATTGCCGACGTATGGCAGGTTCATCACTTCAAGCAATCCCTGCACCGTGCCATCTTCACCGTTCGGTCCGTGCAGCAGCGGAATGATAACATCTATGCTTTGTCCGCTTTCTGACGGCAAGAAGCCGGAAATATCATTCGGTTTGGAAACGCCTTGGCCGATTTGAAGCTGTTCAATCGTGTCAGCCGGCCCTTCAAGCAAGGGTCCTTTTCTCCATTCCCCTTCTTGCGTTATATAAATCGGGTATACTTCGTATTTCCCGAAATTCAAAGCTTGTGTAACCGCACGGGCAGTGGAAAGCGATACTTCATGCTCCGCCGACTTGCCTCCATATAATAAACCGATCTTTTTCTTCATCAGTAAACCTCCGCTATTATCCAGTTCTTGAGCACCTTGGCGCTTTCACTATGGATTTCATTTGCATAATGCTTAGTTTATCACGAACAGCGAAAGACGAAAAATCTTTTCCGGCCAGATACCAAAAAAAGAAGCGACGCTTGGACTCAAGCATCACTTCCATTGCTTCAATTTGCGGTCGAATACGATTTTGCGGACAACGTCCTGTTCGATGTAACCTTGGATATCCGACCAGAATTCATCGAGAAACGAAATTTCCTCTACCGAACGGATGTGCAGCTCGATCGTATTCTTTGTTTTTTCCGGATCGGCAAGCGAAATCAAGACTCCTTCGCGGTAATCATTTTTCAACGTGTTAAGGAGTTCCTGCGGCAGTTCCGGTATCAAATCCTTCGATTTGCGGCGCCAAAAATTCTGGCCGTTCGCTTCTCTGCGAATCAATTGGGTGAAGTAATTGCCCACCAATTCGTTCAGCCGCTCCATGTGGCGGAAATAAATTTTGGTCGTCTGCTCTTCTTCACTTGAGAGGTAGACGAATTCATTTTGTAAAGTGGCGTAAAAAGGCGGCCGCACCGCTTCTTTTTTATGGCCGATATATAGAAGTTCAGCCTGCTCTTGGGGAGTCAGCGAATTCAGCTGCTTTTCATTTTTGAAATCGATCCAGCAAAATTCACTTTTCTTGTTGACCAATGCTTTGCGCAGCTGTGTAAATTCTTCTTGTGCGACGAACTCCAAATATGTATGCATATTGAAAGAAGCATCATCATAACTGTGTTTCAGCAGCAAGAGGTTTTTCGGCATTTTCATAGCATCCAGAAAATGCGCGAAAGTAAGGCCGCTGAAGAGGGCAAAACGATCAGCTTCGTTCAAGTAAATGTATAAGTGCTGTATATAATAATCCGCGTTCAACGGTTTTTTGACCATGTCCCCCACTCCAATCTCCTTTTACATTATACGACCAATCTTTTGAAATATGAAACATCATAGCTCTATTTTCGTCATTACTTTTGGTATAGGCATATTTTCCGCGGATGCGCTATAATGTTAACCGACTCTCAATCTAAAAAAGTACAGGTGAACTCAGATGCAAACAAACAAGAGCATTACTGATCGCATCGATTGGTCGCTCGCTTTTATCGTATTCCTATTCTTTGTGGTCAGCTTGATTGCAATTTCTTCGGCGCAGACATCCGGCCAATATTTGACGAATTTCGTACCACGCCAAGGGATTTTCTACATAATCTCCATTCTCATGATCGGCGTGCTGATGTATTTCGATTCAGAGCAATTTAAAAAGATGGCTTATTATTTATACGCCTTTGGAATTTTCAGCCTCATCGTGCTGATGATTTCGCCGGACGGCCCCGGCCAGATTGCAGAACCGGTAAACGGCGCAAAAGCTTGGTTCCATTTACCTTTCTTCAATCTCCAGCCAGCTGAATTTATGAAAACCTTCTATATACTTGCGCTGGCGAAGATGATTTCTTCCCATCACGAGAAACATCCGCTGAAATCGCTGCAGACCGATTTCATGCTGCTCGGAAAAATCGCGTTGACACTGAGCATTCCATTAGGCTTCGTCCTGCTGCAACCCGATTTAGGGACGTCGCTCGTGTTCATCGCTATCACCCTCGCGCTGACGGTCGTTTCCGGCATCTCTTGGAAAATCATCGCGCCGAGCTTTGGCGGTGTCGCTGTAATCGGTGGCAGCCTGTTGTGGATGGCTGTCAATATGCAGGATTTCCTGTCCGATAATTTCGGGCTGAAACCATATATGTTCGAACGGATTTATACGTGGCTTGACCCTTACTCCTACGCGGAATCAGGCGGCTATAACCTGATTGCTGCCATGAACGCCATCGGTTCCGGAGAAGTCTTCGGAAAGGGCTATCAGGGACGCCAAGTCTATGTGCCGGAAAACCATACCGATTTCATCTTTACTGTCATTTCGGAAGACTTCGGCTTTGTCGGCGCCAGCGCTGTCATTATCCTGTTCTTCATGCTTATCTACCATTTGACGAAAATCACCCTGCAATTAAAAGATGTCTTCAGTACGTATGTATGCGCAGGAATTATCGCCATGATCACATTCCATGTATTCCAGAACATTGGCATGACCATCCAGCTGTTGCCGATCACTGGCATTCCGCTCCCGTTCATCAGCTACGGAGGAAGTTCGCTGATTGGGAATATGCTCGCACTCGGCATCGTTTTCAGCATGAAATTCCATCACCGGACCTATATGTTCGGCAATGATGATAAAGAACAAAATTAAAAAACTCCGGCGCATCGGCGCCGGAGTTTTTTTATTGGATTTGCGGATTTTGCGGCAAAGCCAGCGCCTTCAATAACTCTACACGTGATTTTGTGATTTTGGCGTGGATTCCCAGTTTCGATAAATTTGAAACGATTTTGCGAACTTCTACGTCTTTCGCCATCCAGATCACCTCTTTATATTATTCATACTGTTATTGACGTCTTGCGCCATTTCTAGTTTCGTATAGATCAGCTAAATATTTGACTTTTCTGTGTCTACGTATATAATACCATCTTTCTCAGCTTTTAAACTTTTCATTTTGATGACATTGTGAATAAATTGTTAATTGTTTCATTTTTTATGGCGCAGATGATAACATGAAGACAGAAATAGAGTATTTTCAGCATGCTCTATAACATTTCATCCAAGGAGGAGTTAGTAATGACAGAACAAATCACATTACCTGTAAATGGCATGACGTGCCAGCATTGTGTCGGGCGCGTCGAGAAAAACGTTTCCGCATTGGCCGGTGTAGATAAAGTGGATGTATCTTTAGAAAACGCTACAGTGGCGATAGCCTATGATAAATCGGCTGTTTCTATGGAGCAGATCACCGAAGCAATCGAAGACGCCGGTTATGATGTCGGCACGCAAAAAGCGTAAAAATCAGTAAAGCCATGAAAAGCGCATCGGTTTAAGCCGATGCGCTTTTTTCGATTGCCCCCCATATCTTTATTTGTCGTTCTTCTGAAACAAGGGTAAAATGAGGGCACAGCCTTTTCAGAAAGCAGGAAGTATACATATGAAAAAAACGATTTTATTGTTGATGTCGGTCCAGTTTTTCGTCTACTTGGGCTTCGGCATCATTATACCCATTCTGCCGGAAGTCATCGTGCAGCAAGGCTATGGCGAAATCCATGTCGGCGGCTTGATCACCATTTACGCGCTGGCCTCCTTTTTCACCGCTCCTTTATGGGGGCGTTTGTCGGATAATACCGGACGCAAACTGCTCATTTTAATCGGTTTGGCCGGCTTCAGCCTGAGCTTTTTCCTGTTCTCGCTGTTTCTGGATAACCTGGTGCTGCTTTATGCTTCACGCATTATCGGCGGCTTGTTCTCTGGAGCGCTTTATACGGCGGTCACCGGCTATGTGGCCGATATTACAAGCGATGAAGACCGCAACAAGTACATGGGGCTGCTCGGCATGTCCATCGGCCTCGGCTTTATCTTCGGCCCGGCTATCGGCGGGTTGCTGGGCTCGATTTCGCTATCGCTGCCCTTTACAGCTTCAGCTGTCCTGGTGCTCTTGCTGATGGTCTATGCGGCGCTCGTGTTAAAAGAGCCCGTGCGCCAAGGCGAAGCTGTAAAACGGAACCTGCTGCCAAAAGGGGCCAGCATCCTTTGGCAGTACCGAATCCGTTATTTGTTCCTGTTTTCGTTTTTAGTGACGTTCTTGCTGGCAGGCCTCGAGTCGACGTTCCAGCTGTTCCAAATTGAACAAATCCGCATCACGCCGCTGCAGCTTGGCTATTTGTTCATCGCCAGCGGCTTGGTGGACGCCGCCATTCAAGGCGGCGTTGTGCGCCGTATTAAAGACGGCAAGGAAACGCAATGGATAATTGGGGCGCAGATTGTTACCGCAGCCGGCCTGTTCCTGTTGCCGTTCACTACGAGCCTGATATTCGCCGGAGTCGCGTTGAGTATCTTCACTGCCGGCAATGCCTTGGCACGGACAGCGATTGTGTCGCTGACGTCCAAAGAATCAGGCGGCAAATACGGAACCGCGGCTGGCGTCGCGTATTCAATGGATAATATGGGGCGCATCATCGGGCCGTTGTTCTTCACTTGGATGCTGACGATGCAGTCCGGCGCTGTCTATTATTTATCCGGATCGCTGGCATTGCTCGCCATCGTACTGATTGTGCTCTTTAGAAAGTCCACCAACTCCTTGCGCACCGCCGACAACGGCTGAACTTGAAATCCCGATCGATTGCCGCTATGTACCGCAAAATGAATAAAGAGGGACGGAAAAATCGCTGATTTTTCCGTCCCTCTTTCTGTTTGGATTCAATTTTTACAGCCCGGCGATGTTAATATGGCGTGCCGCCATTGATATGCAGCACTTGCCCGGTCACATACGATGAATCGTCCGATGCCAGGTAAACATATCCTGGCGCCAGTTCATCCGGCTGGCCCGGACGGCCAAGCGGTGTACTTTGTCCGAACTTCGCGACCTTTTCCGCGGCAAACGAAGCCGGGATAAGCGGTGTCCAGATTGGCCCCGGTGCGACGCCGTTCACCCGGATGCCTTCTTTGGCGAGCGATCCCGCTAATGCACGGGTGAAAGACAAGATAGCGCCTTTTGTTGCGGAATAGTCGATCAGCTCCGGCATGCCTTGGAACGCCGTGATCGAAGTGGTGTTGATGATCGAACTTCCCGGTTTCAAGTGGTCGAGCGCAGCTTTCGTCAAATGGAACATCCCGAAAACGTTCGTGCGGAATGTCCGCTCCAGCTGCTCAGCTGAAATGTCTTTTAACGATTCCTGCACATGCTGTTCAGCAGCATTATTGACAAGGATATCCAGTTTCCCGAATTCGTCCATCACTTTGCGGACAGAATCTTGGCAGAATGTCTCGTCACCGATGTCACCGGCAATCAAGATGCAGCGCCGCCCTTCTTGTTCAACCAGTTTTTTCGTCTCCTCAGCATCTCCGTGTTCATCCAGGTACATAATGGCGACGTCTGCCCCTTCTTTCGCGAACGCAACGGAAACCGCGCGGCCGATGCCGCTGTCTCCCCCGGTAACCAAGGCGGTTTTGTCCGGCAGGCGATGCGCTTTGCCTGCCAAGTTCTCTTTGAAATCCGGGCGCGGCTCCATCTCACTTTCAAATCCAGGCTGGCGCTCTTGCTGTTGCGGCGGCAGGTTTTTAATCTTGTGTTTTTCCATTGTCCGATTCACCCTTCCAATTTTTTATGTTTCTGAAATTCTTCCCTGTACCTGCCGAATTAAACATTCGGAAAAGAAAATTGCCCAATAGAAAAGAGCCTTGCACACCGCGAAGGCTCTTCCCATTTACTGTTTTATCGCTGTTGAAACACTTCCGCTATGCTATAAAGCTCCAAGTCGATATCGAGCGGCGCACCAAGCGCCAGTTTCGCCAATTCCCGCCCCAGGAAAGGACCCGCTGTCAGTCCGGACGCGCCAAGGCCGTTCGCGGCGAATAAATTCGGCTGGCCCGGCACCTGGCCGATAAACGGCAACGCGCTTGCTGTTGCCGGCCGGAACCCTGTCGCCGCTCCCGCCAGTTCACAAGTTGCGAGACCTGGAGCGGCATCAAGCGTTTTGTCCAGAATATGATGGATGCCCCCTGCCGTAAGCTTCGCATCAAAGCCCACACCATTTTCATGGGTTGCCCCTGCAACGATCCGCCCGTCGTCGAATGGCACGATATATTGTCCGTATGGCACCATCGCCACCGGCCAAGAACCTGTATCTTGCCCGCTGCTTTGCAAATGCAGGATTTGCGCTTTCTGAGGCACGACGTCCAGTGCCAGCCCAAGCGGCTCGAATAATTCCGAAGCCCATGCGCCTCCCGCAGAGACGATGCTGTCGGCATGGAATGTTCCGGATTCGGTCCGCACGCCTTCCACTTTGTTGCCGGAGAGGATCAACGAAGCGTTGCCCGTAATCTTTTTCGCCCCTAATTTCACCGCTGCGCGAACCAGCGCTGCACAGATCGAACGGCCGTCGACACGCGCTGCGCCACTGACGTAAAGTGAACCATACCGCTCTGTCGCGAACGGAAACAATTCACGCGTCTCCTCTGCGGAGAGCCTTTTCACTTCTCCCATTTCAGGAGCATCTTCCAAACGCTCCATCGCTTTCGCTTCCATTTTGTCGAGTTTGCTGTCTTCATGGATGCTGACGATGCCCACCTGCTTATAGCCGGTCTGCGTTTCCCCGAGCTCTTCAAGTTCCCGGATCAGCTCCGGATAATACGCTGCACCGCCTTTGGCGAGGCCATACCAGGCCTGATTGCGCCGCTGGGAAATCCATGGGCAGACGATGCCCGCCGCAGCACTTGTTGCCTGTCCGGCATCGCCGCGGTCGATCAACGTGACATCCGCTCCCGACTTCGCCGCGGAATATGCCGTGGAAGCCCCTAAAATACCTGACCCTATAATGATGACTGATTGCATGTATACACCTATTCCTTTAAAGTCTTTTGGCTTCAGTTTACTGGAGATACGGACTATACTCAAACGCCTCGCGCTGAATTTTCAGCATTTCGGATTTGATTGCAGGGATTCAGGGTAAAACAAGCTATAGAAAATCCTGTAAAAATTGAAGGAGGAATAAACAATGGAAAGAAGCGCATCAACCGAGAAAATCTTGCCCGTGACATCATTGAAAAGCGGATCCGGTGTTGAATTGACACCTGACGTCTATTGCTACACGATCCAAGTCGCCAATGTCTTCTTTATCGGCAATCCCGCCGTCAGCAACAAATGGGTGCTGGTGGATGCCGGCATGCCAGGCACCGCAAGCCGTCTCTTGAAAGAAGCGGAAAACCGTTTTGGCCCGGACCATCAATTGCAGGCAATCATCTTGACTCATGGCCATTTCGACCATGTCGGCGGCTTGATCGACATCTTGGAGAAATACAAGGTACCTGTTTATGCGCATCCGCTCGAGTTCTCCTATTTGAAAGGCGCTACGGATTATCCGGTGCCCGATACAACGGTGCAAGGCGGGCTGATTGCGAAGATGTCCTGGGAATTCCCGAACAAAGCTATCGATATTTCTGCCCACCTGCACGAACTGCCAGCGGATGGCACAATTCCTCATATGCCAGGATGGCAATGGCTTCATACTCCGGGACATTCCGAAGGGCATGTATCGCTGTTCCGCGAAAACGGGCGTGTGCTGTTGGCGGGAGACGCATTCACGACCGTCAAACAGGATTCCCTCTATAAAGTGTTGACGCAGAAAAAGGAAGTTCACGGCCCTCCTGTCTATTTGACGACAGATTGGCGCGCTGCTTGGGAATCGGTAACGAAGCTTGCTGACTTGCGCCCGCATGCAGCTGGCACTGGCCACGGCAAGCCGATGCAAGGCTCCGTACTCGCGAGAGGACTTGTAGATCTCACAAACAACTTCCAGGAACAGGCGGTTCCCAAATACGGCAAATATGTAAATAGCCCAACTGACTGAAATACAGCCGGAAAACCTTTCTTGAGGAAAGGTTTTCTGGATTTTTCTTAAAAATCACATATTTCTGAAAAATTTATTTAAAACATGTTTAGCCTTGCGAAATAAAGGGTATAATAGTAACCCAGTCTCCGTTTTTACGTGAAACTGAGTTTTTTTGGAATGGAGATGAATTCAATGAACAGAAAGGCGCTATTTATTTCCGATCATGGCGATCCGCTTGCCAAACTTGGCGGCAAACAAGCTGGCGGCCAAAACAATTACGTTAAACAATTGGCATTGGCACTTGAAGATAAAGGCTGGCAAGTAGATGTTGTGACCCATTGGTGTGACGCAGCAGCCCCTCAAATTGAAAATTTCGGTACAGCATGCCGGGTCATCCGTGTAGAAGCTGGCCATAAAGGCTTTGTTTCAAAAGATGAAATGTATACAATGCTCCCTGATTTCTATAAAGATATGAAAAATATATTGGCTCTAGAAAGTTATGACATGATCCACACCCATTATTGGCTGTCCGGATTAATCGGTAAAAAACTCAAAGACGAATTCAATCTTCCGTTCGTCCATACATCCCATTCTCTCGGTTGGGCGAAAGCAAAAGCGACTGGCATCAAGGATGTCGGCCGCATCAAAGCTGAACGGGCTATCTTGAAAGCCGCAGACTATGTCGTAGCAACCACGAACAACGAAAAACAGCTTATACAAGATAAAATCGTCTCCCATTCTCCCATCAAAGTTATCCCCATCGGGGTTGACCAAGCATTCAAAGTGCGTGGAATCCGTACACATCTCAGAAAAAGTGCTGGCTACGGGACTCCCCTCTTTGTCTTTGCCGGTCGCTTGGAAGAAACAAAAGGCATTTTCACGCTATTGAAAGCTTTCCAGCTGCTCGTGGAAAAAACCGCACCGGAATTCATTCCTCGCCTGCTCATTGCCGGCGGCGAAGAAGACGCCATTGACCCAGTGACAAAATTGCCATTGGACGATAAATTGCGCAATTCATTGGCGGGCATTGAAGCATATGTCGAGTTTCTCGGACCTCAGTCACAAGACGAACTGGCGATGTTGTTCAATATTGCAACAGCTACCATCGTACCGAGTTATTATGAATCGTTCGGCATGGTCGCTGCGGAAGCGCAGGCATGTGGAAGCCCGGTCATCGCCTCTGATGTCGGCGGCTTGAAAAACGTCGTGCAGGACGGCATTACCGGACTGCTCGTCGAGACCGAAAACGAAATCGACTTGGCCATCGCTATGGAAGTCCTGTCCATCAATATTCTTTTGACAGAACGGTTGAGCCGCCAAGCCGTACGTATCGCAAAAAAAGATTTCGATTGGGATTCCATCTCCGATCGCGTCAATTCCATGTATGAGGTGATTATCAGTGCACGCAGCAAAGCATATATTAGCGACAGACCTGGACGGGACATTAGTTGGTGATCCCCAAGGGCTTCAAAAGCTGCTCGACTACTATGAGCAGCAAACCTATGAAGTAACGTTGATCTATATTACGGGGCGTTATTACGATTCCGCGTTGTCGCTGATCCGGCAGGAAAATTTACCGATCCCCGACCTCCTGGTCACCGATGTCGGCACCAGCATCTATAGCGGGGCCAGCTTTATAAAGGACCTCGAATGGGCTAGCCAGATGCACGACAATTGGATGCCTCAAAAGATCGAAGAAATCGCCGATTCGGTGCAGGGCCTGACAAAACAACCATTGCCTTTGGAGAACCGGCGCTCGTATTTTGTCGAGGACCCGCAGCCAGTCGAAGAATTGAAAAGCAAATTGCAAAGTTTCGGTGTTCCGCATAAGCTGATTTTCAGCGGCGGCCGCGATGTCGATGTCTTGCCCCCTAAGAGCGGCAAAGGGCAAGCACTCGAATACATTCTGAAGAAATACTGCATTGAAGACGCCAAGCTTTTGATAGCTGGCGATTCAGGCAATGATTTGGAAATGCTGACGCTCGGCTTCCCTTCTGTCATTGTCGGAAATGCACAGCCGGAACTTCTTGAAAGTCCGGACCATCCCCAAATTTTCCGCGCCAGCCGGCATTGTGCGGGCGGCATCCATGAAGCTTGGATGCATTTCCATGGCGAATAACCTTCCTTGGCCGGAACTGGCTTCGGAAGGTTATTTTTATCCACGCAATTTACAGCATTTCGACTATTTATTTGTTTTTTTATATAATTCGTTTATATTTAGTAGAAAGGCAGTTTCGTGTTTTACCGGTAGATCTTTCGGATTCTCCTACATATCACGCCTTGATTCTGCCATGAACAGGAGGAAATTGAGATGAGTAAAACCGCAAATTTGCAAAAAGAGTCCATGGTTATGTTGAAAGAAACGAGCCGGACTTTTTTCATCCCAATCAATTTTTTAGAACCCACATTAAAAAAAGCCGTCGCCTCGGCGTATCTGTGTATGCGGGCGATTGATGAAATTGAAGACCATCCAGAACTAGAGGACGGCGCAAAGCAGAAATTGCTGCTTGAAATCAGCACAATGCTCAAAACCACATTCGACCGGGATGCCTATCAAGCTTTGATTAACCCCTACCTCCACCTTTTACCGCCGGTTTCCCAGCGGCTCGCTGACTGGATCAGCGTTTGCCCGCCGGAAATTGTCGAAAAAGTTAAGGAATCCACAGCAGTGATGTCTGCCGGTATGGCAAAATGGGTTGAAAAGAAATGGGTCATCGAAACAAAAGAGGATTTGGATGACTACACGTATTATGTAGCCGGCCTCGTCGGAACGATGCTGTCGGATTTATGGAAATGGTACGATAATACCGATACTGACCCGGAACTCGCCATCGGATTCGGCCGCGGTTTGCAGGCTGTCAATATGCTCCGCAATTTTGATGAAGATTTAGAGCGCGGCGTATCGTTCGTCCCTAAAGGCTGGACGCGTGATGATATGTATCAGTATGCGAACGAGAATCTGGCGCAGGCGGACCTTTACGTCAAACCGATTAAAAATAAGCGCATTCTGATGTTCTGCAAGGTTCCGCTGGCATTGGCACATAGTACGTTAAGGGCATTAAAATCAGGCAAAGAGAAGATGTCGCGGCAGGAAGTCGAAAACATTGTCGATCAACTGAAACAAGAAGAGCAAATAAATTAACGCGACAAACGCATTCAATCTTTTTTTGAATGCGTTTTTTATGTGGGTACTCCGGCAATGAAAAGTATCCGCGTTTATTTTATTTGAAATAGGAAAAACAACTTACATAATATGCATAAATTTTTTATCAATTCATACGAATAGTCTATACTGAACTATATAGAAGTTATTTACGGTTATCGGAGGGAAATCATGACTGTATCCATCATCAGTATATTGACCGCAGCAATTTTCATCATTAACGTCTTCCTGGCTGCCGCCCTCGTTTTCCTCGAACGGCGCGACGCCACTTCGACATGGGCTTGGATCCTGGTATTATTTTTCATTCCCATTTTCGGGTTTTTCATCTATCTTTTACTGGGCAGAAAGCTGCGTAAAAAAACTCTTTTCAAATGGGAAGGGCGGTCTCGTGTTGGAATCGAGTTATTGATCGCCCATCAAATGAACGCCCTGCATGATGGAAGATTCGTTTTCAAAGACCCGGCCGTTGACCATTACAAGGATATGGTTTACCTGCATTTACGGAATAACGGTGCCGTCTTGACGCAAGACAATGACGTGCGCATTTTCAATGACGGACGGGAAAAATTCGATTGTTTAATGCAGGATATCGAAAGCGCCAAAGACCATATTCACATCCAGTATTACATTTTCCGTTTAGATGAATTGGGGACGCGCGTCATGAACGCCTTGACCGCTAAAGCGAATGAAGGTGTCAAAGTTCGTCTGCTTTATGACGACATGGGCTCACGCAATCTCAGCAAGCGCCATTTCAAGGAATTCATCAAGGCGGGCGGCGAAGTCGAGACGTTCTTCCCTTCTAAATGGCCAATCATCAATCCTCGGCTGAATTACCGCAATCACAGGAAAATCGTCGTGATTGACGGCCGCGTCGGCTATATCGGCGGCTTCAACGTGGGGGATGAATACCTCGGGCTGCATAGACGCTTCGGCTATTGGCGAGATACCCACTTGCGCATTGAAGGCAGCGCGCTGCACCCGCTGCAGACGCGCTTTATCCTGGATTGGAACCAAGCATCATCAAGGCATGACATCGAGTACGACGAGATTTACTTTCCCATCATATCTTCCAAAGGCAATACGACGATGCAGATCGTCTCCAGCGGACCGGACGAAGAGTGGGAACAGATTAAGGACGGCTACTTGAAGCTTATCAATATGGCGAAAAAATGCATTTACATCCAGACGCCTTATTTCATACCGGATTCGAGCTTCTACGACGCCATTCGGATTGCGATATTGTCCGGCATCGATGTGCGCATCATGATCCCAAACAAACCCGACCATCCGTTTGTCTATTGGGCGACCTATTCGTACGCGGGACAATTGCTGAAAGCCGGTGCACGCGTCTACGTCTACAATAACGGCTTCCTGCACACGAAGATGATAGTCATCGATGATTCAGCTTCGACTGTCGGGACAGCGAATATCGACGTACGGAGCTTTAAGCTCAACTTCGAGGTCAACGCCTTCATCTACGATGAGAAGGTTGCACACCAGCTTACCGCGCTCTTCCACCAGGACGTGGAGCTTTCCAATGAATTGACCTATGATCAATACATGGAGCGCACACGCATGATTAAAACCAAGGAATCGATTGCCCGCTTGTTGGCACCGATTTTATAACACAAGAAAAAGACGCGTTCGGATTTTCTCCGAACGCGTCTTTTTCTAATGGCAGTTGCGCTCTATTTGTTTACTGCACACCCAAGTATTGTTCCAATGTAATGCCTTTGGCGAAGATTTCCTTAGCCACTGCATTACCTACAAAACGGAAATGCCAAGATTCATGCATATAGCCGGTTATTTGTTCCGAACCTTCCGGGTAGCGGAGGATGAAGCCATATTTATGGGCATTGGCTTTCAGCCATTTACCGCCTTTTGTCGCGCCAAATGACGCAGAAGCCCAATGCTGCTCTTGGCCGGCTTCACCGATATCGAAGGCAAGGCCGGTCTGGTGCTCTGAAAATCCAGGTCGCGCACTGTAGCGGTCTGCTGCCTTCGCTCCATCTTTTGCGACATAACCTTCATAAAGCTGTTTCTGGCGCGCAAATTCACGGTAAGTGCTGAATGCGTTTAAATTGATGCCTGCAGCCTGCGCGTCTTTTTTCATCGCTTCAAACGCCGCCCGGGCTTCTTTGTTTTCACCCGGTGCGTAATTCTGCGGCAGCGGGTGCTGTTTATTGGCCAGTAAAATATTTTTGATGTAAGTCGGTTTTGCCGGGAGCTTGAGCCCTTCCTGATAGCTCGTGGCATCAGCCTGTTGCTGTTCTGCCGGTTCTTCCGCTTGAGGCTCGTCTGGCGCAGGATCTTCTGTCTTCGGCTCTTCTGCCGGCGGATTTTTTGCAGATGGATCTTCTTCGGCCGTCGGCGTTACCGGTTGTTCAACACCAGGCTCTTCCGGCTTTTCCGCAACGGGCTCTTGGCTATCCGTTTCTTCTGCTTGCTGCCTTTCTAGCGCCGATAAGCTTCGGTCGACGTCCCAGCCATTGGCGTACAGCCAGGTCCCGGCAATAAGCAGCGCTGCGAGCAAGCCGCCAGCGCCCCATTTTATATAAGAATTCTTTTTATCTTGCTTATATGAATAACGGGATTTCATCGGATTCCCTCTTTCTCTTAACTTCTTTATTATTTTACCATCCCAGCTGCTGAAATTCTCCTCAAACAAGTGAACATTGGGTATACTTTATCTGAGACTTATAGATACGAGGTAAAATATGAACAATCAGAAATGGCTTTCCTTAAACTTTTTCGCTTTCTTCTTCACATGGGGGGTATTCCTGCCCTATTGGACCGGATGGCTGACCAATGAAAAAGACATGAGCGTGTCGGCCGCCAGCATCATCATGGGCGCAGGCATGATTTCCCGGTCTTTATCAACGCTCCTATTCTTTCCAGTGATGACACGAATATTGTCGCTTGGGCGCCTGATGCAAGTGCTGGCAATTGCATCAGCAATTCTCATGGCCTTGTACATACCTGCAAATTCCTATACCGCGTTGTTCATCATCACAATCGCTTTCAGTTTCGTTTACCCAAACCTGCTTCCCGCTATGGAAAGCGGCGCGACCGTCTTGATGCAGACCGACAGAATCCATTATGGCAAAAGTCGTTCCTTCGGTTCGCTCGGCTATACGATCGCATTGCTCATCGTCGGCGCTTTGACCGCCATATGGCAGGAAAGCGCCATTCTCTGGGTGATGTTGTTCGGCCTTGTCTTCATGGCCATCACCCAATCTGCCGCTTCACCGATTCCCCTGCAGATCAAGCCGGAACTTAAACACTCGGCAAGCAAGGGAGCCGTTAAGCAATTGCTCAAATCCAAAGCGTTCCTGACCATACTTGGCGTTTCCACTTTGTTGCAGGGTGCACACGCGGCCTATTATAGTTACGGCTTTATCTATCTGCAGGATCTGGGCGTCAATAGTTTTTATATCGGAATTGTACTGAACATCGCAATCATCTTTGAGATCATCTTTTTCAACAAAGCCGATACACTGTTCCGCAATTGGAGCGTTTCCTCCATGTTCCTGCTGGCCGGTATCGGATCGACAGTGCGCTGGGTTTTAATCTTCCTGTTTCCATCAGTCTGGGTTTTCGTAATTTCCCAAGTTTTTCACGCCATGTCGTTCGGCGTCGCACATTTCGCTTTTATCCGCTTTATTTTCAAAAACCTGCAGCCCGTCCATATTCCGGCAGCGCAAGGCATGTACGCCGCTGTCGCGATGAGCCTGAGTGTGGCGCTATTGACCATCATCGGCGGCTTCCTATACGAACTCTCCCCGGGCTTGGCGTTTCTCGGCATGGTGAGTTTTTCAGCTCCCGCCATCATTGTCGTGTTGCTGACAAAAAAGAAATTCCAATATTAATACCCGCTACCCCCATACCCCTAAAAGCTTTTGCGAATAAATACATATCAAACCGCTATAAGGAGCTGGGCATTTTGAAACGAATTTCCGAAAAAGACATCCTGAATCTTATGCAACAATTGGATGTCTTGCTCGAAGAACGCAAAAAAGAAAGATACACCCATAAAAATACTGCAGCT
Source organism: Planococcus sp. (in: firmicutes) (assembly GCA_035468565.1). GTDB lineage: Bacteria > Bacillota > Bacilli > Bacillales_A > Planococcaceae > Planococcus. The sequence continues at coordinate 3,344 of DATISS010000150.1, read as the reverse complement.
GTCTGAACTAAGACAGCTGCACTTTAAAAACAGCACAGCCATTTGGCTGTGCTGTTTTTATGCAAACTATAAAATAATGGTCGCGAGAACGACGAAAAACAGGACTGCAAATATAACGGACATCCCAAGCATCCATTTCGCTTCTCTGTCCATCCCTTTCTCCTTCATCTGCCGATAGCGGATGCCATTCGTCAACACGAACATCACCGTCATGAACAACACGGCGAAATCCAAATCTCCCATTACGATAAAAACGAGCGCGGCAATGCTTAATCCCGCAATCAACAGGCCCTGCAAAATCTTGCTACTCAATAGGTTCAACTCCAAAAAAGAAAGCCGGCAAAATTTGCCGGCTTCTTCTATTATTTTTTCTCTTCAACAGATTCTAACGCTATTTCAGGATGGTCCGAATAGAACTTCCGCCCGATGAACGTCTGGATAATCAACAGAACACCGCCGACTGCCCAGTAAACAGGCAATGCAGCCATCGATGTGAACGAAACGAACATGATCATGATCGGCGAGAGATAGACGAAAAACTTCATCTGCTTCTGTTGCTGTTCCGGCATTGTCCACATGGAAACTTTCGCCTGGAAGAAATAGACCGCTCCGGCTATCAGCGTCATTGCGATATCCGGGCTTCCCAAGTTAAACCAGAGGAATTCATGTGATTTTACATCCGGCGAATAGAGGATCGCAAAGTAAAGACCCATAACGATCGGCATTTGGATGATGACTGGCAGACAGCCCATATTCAATGGATTGACGTCGTGTTTTTTATAAAGCCCCATCATTTCCTGCTGGATCTTCATCTGCTCTTCTTTATCTTTTGTTTCTTTCAGCCGCTTTTGGATGTCTTCCATTTCCGGGCGCAGCTTATCCATTTTCACTTTCATGCCTTGTTGGCGCTTGTACGTGCGCAGCATGAATGGCATCAAGACCAACCGGATGATGACTGTGATGGCGACAATCGCCATACCATAACTGCCATTGAACAGATTCCCTAGGTAATCCAAGGAAAAATCAAACGGCGCTACAAAAAGCGTATAGAAAAATCCTTCTTTGTTCTCGACTGCGGAACAGCCGCTCAATACTAGAACTGATACCGCCAATAACGACAGCAATGCAATTTTCTTTTTCAATTTAGTCACCTTCACCTTTTTCAACTATAAAGAAGTATACCTATATGCCGGGAAAAATTCAATCGATGGCTCAAAAAGCAGCCACTTTCTTGTGCCCAGTGACAATATTAAGGCTGCGAAAGTTGACGCGGCAACGTTTGGCGACAAGAAAAAAAGGAGAATGGATTCTCCTTATTTCGCGTTCGGCAAATTATAGCGGAAGTATGGAATATGCTGGCTGTCACGGAATTGCTTTGGGGTGACGGTCGTGTATTTCTTAAAAATCCGGGTGAAATAACTTTGGTTGCAGAAATGGAATTGCTTGGAAATGTCTGAAATGCCTTTATCTGAATGGCGCAGGTAATACTGGGATTCTTCCACGCGGCGGACATTCAAGTACTCAACAAGCGTAATGCCTGCGTGTTCCCGAAAAATACGTGAAAGATGGCTTGTTGAGATATTGAAATGCTTGGCGATGTCTTCGACCGACAAATCGCGTTCCACTTCATCATTGATGAACATCACCACTTTGTTGACCGTTTGATGGCCGAACGAAGGCTGTTTGCGTTCTGAAATAACCGATGTGAAAAATTCGATCAACTCATCCGCTACATACAGGAATTCCGAATCGTTCATGTGCTTTTCCACTAGCTCGACACAAGCTACGTTAAAAGCGAATGCTTTTTTAGGAGGTACGCGCATTTCGTACAGTTTGCGAGCCATTACAGACGAAAGTACTATGTAATAATTCCGTACTTGGCGAATTGTTTCTTTGCCTGAACGCAAAGCAATCAAATCTATAAGCGATCTTAATGTTTCTTTTGCCCGATCTTTTTCAAGATGGTGAATTTCATAAATTAATTGTGTCTCTATTTCAAAAAACTTATCCATACCTTCATATTGTCCAATAGTCTCACTTTCATTCATGAAAATTTTGGAAATAGTTTCTTGAATTGTTGGCATAGCAATCATGTTCATCTTTTCCCCGTCTTTCTGTGTACAAGTTTTTGCAGTCGTTATTCCTACTATATACTGAAATAGTCAATAAGAACATAGCTCCGTGCATAACTTTTTATTTTTTTATGTATTTGTCACACTAATATCTTACCTTTTTACACTTAATAAAGGAAATAAATTACCTTTAAACACACTTTTAATATTAGTATATTCCAAAAAAACCGTCATTTAATACTTATATTTCAAATATTTGTAATATAAATTTAAAGGGCCAGCCCTTTATTACAAAGGGCTGGCCTTTTCATAGTATAATTTTATTTATCTTTATCAGGTGGCACTAAAGCACGGATATGGCGTGGCAGTACTTCGATAACGAACGGCGTAGCGCAACCTTCATCCCCATCTATATTACAATATAATGGTTCATTTGTCCTGATTGAAACTTTGGTTGTCTTAATAACTTCCACCGCTGGATCATTGTCCAGTTTTCCGGTCATCATATTGCCCGCAATGCGGATGAACGCGGGCAATGCCGCATTTTTGATAATGTAAAGATGCAGCAGACCATCGTCGGTCAACGCTTCCGGCGCCAATTTCTCAAATCCGCCGACTGAGTTCGTCAAAGCGACCAGCACGAGCTTTGCTTCACCTTCGAATGCCCCTTGATCGTGCTCAATCATGAAATGTTGTTCGGTATCTTTGGTGATGGCTTTAAGGCCTTCGATGAAATAAGCAAAAGCACCAAGTTTCGTTTTCTGTTCCGGCGAAACTTCATAAGTCGATTCAGCAACCTGCCCAAGCGCCAGGATGTTCATGAAGTAATGGTCGCCGACTTTTGCAATATCGACCCATTTTTCAGAACCGGTCTTCAATGCTTCGATCGCTTCCGGCGGATCTAGCGAGATATTGAGCGCACGCGCAAAATCGTTTACTGTCCCCAGGGGAATCAGCGAGAACAATGGATGATGCTCCTGCTCAGCCAAGCCAGACACCACTTCGTTGATCGTGCCGTCGCCTCCCATCGCCACGACGAAATCATACTCTTTTTCACAGGCCTCTGCAGCGAACTCTGTTGCATCTTTCGCCTTTTGGGTTTCTCTGGTGTCCACGCTGTATCCCATCTCTTCGAGCGTCTTCTCCACTTGATGCGCGTAATCTTTCGCCTTTTCTTTGCCAGAAGAGGGATTTAATATAAACATCGCTTTTTTCATATACTTACCTCCGGTGCTATAATGTGAATATATCTTTCTTTACCCTAGTCATAAG
>DATISS010000149.1:0-9751 GCA_035468565.1 Planococcus sp. (in: firmicutes) | reverse complement strand
CTTCACCGTATGGGCGTCCTTGACGATCGCTTCAAGCAAAAGCCGTTCTTCATTGAATGACAGTATCTGTACGCCGTCGTGGCGCACTAAAAAGACTGCTTTTCGAACCATTTCCTCATCCATTTCCCGTGATGGAGTGAGTGATTTGTCGATAGCAGCCATATAATTGTGGATCGTATCATCGAATCGTTTTGCCAGGGACTGAACCGTAGCCATATGCATCGCTCCAAAATAAAACTTTCCTTCTATTATACGGCTTTAAAATGGCGGCGTAAACGATGAAGACAAAGTATTGCCTTGCAGCGCTTATTAAAAGAGGGAAAATATGCCGTGCTTTTCAGCGTGCGCGGGGCTGAGAGGGAATCCGAAGCAAGAAAAATAATAAAAAAATTTCATCGATTGTAAGAGATTTGGAATCATTTAGAAGAAAAAGTCCCATAAAAAATCCGCTTGGGGGAGGCGCGTCATGGTCCAATCGTTCATATTGGAGATTCCAGAACTCGGTTATCTGTTGAAGCAAGAAAGCATCATGGAGTGGCAAATATATGGGCCGTCGGAGACAGGCAGCTACGAAAAAATTTGCTGGCACATTGCGTCTTCAGGAAACAAAGTGACCCTGCGGAGCGAAGAAACGCCTGAAGGGACGCGGAAATCGGCAGAAGTCGACTTCGCTGCGAGTCGCATTGTAATCCGGAAAGGAGAATTGAGCGACGGTGAATTCACAAAATTCCTGCAGTTCCTGCTCGAAAAAATGGTGCTCAGCACAGCTGCGGGAGAAATGAATTTCATCGTTTCTGCCAAAAAAAGGGGCAGAAAAACCTTTGGCATAAGGTGATAATCCTTATGCTTTTTTATATCCAAAATGAGAAATTTATGATATCATAATTGTAGTAAGAATTTTCAAAATCTTTAACCAAAAGGGGGGAGTGAGATGCTGCAGGTTAAATTGATGAAGCCTTTTTATACAAAAAAAGAAGGGCATTTGGTTAAATTCGTGTTTGCCTATCAATACTTTTCAATCTTGAAAGATGATGAATTGTTCCACTTCATACCGGTAGAAGGAAAAGAAATCATCGTCAATTTAAATACCCTCCAAGTGGAAAATCTATCCGAAGTGTTCGTTTTCCAAAAAGGCAATAGATTTATACGCTTGCCGCTCTATCAGCTGCTGCTGGTATCGGATATCCATACACATTTACAAGCAATCCTGCAAGAAGAGAGAGCAGGGCTGCATGGAGTAAATGATCAAGCAAGGGAAGAAGCGCAAGAAGCTATTCAGTTTCTGGAAAAAGAAAACTATGACCGGATGATTGACTATGCTTTAGCGACCCATGACGAAGCAATGTTCTTTAAGTTATTGGAACAGCAATTGCTTGAACGCCAAATGCTTGAAAAACAGGGAAATGGAGGTTTTTAAAAGTGAAAGCAGCCAATGGATAAACGCCTGTCCGCACCCAGAACAACAGGACAGGCGTTTTTGTGTGCCCAAAAATGCATAAAAACCCTTTCCGCCACATGGCGGAAAAGGGCTTATAAGAGCTGCATCAAATTTTCCTTACAGCATAGTGACATAATTGATGACGAACATGACAATCGCTGAACCGCCAATACCCAATGCTAAATCTTCCCAACCCAATTCAAGTACTTTGTCAAAATTCATCTCAATCCGCCCCTTTTTTAAATTTCTAGTTTTTAGAAAAAGATTCCTGAAAAAATGTAATTAGATTTTTCAGATATCTATTTGACTTATTTTTATTATAATAGCACATGAATTTGTTATCATGAACCAAAATAACTAAATATTCAAAAATAAAACATTTTTCTATAGAAATGTAAAAACAGCACGGTGTTTTAAAAGACAGCGGTGCGGATTGAAATGTCCGCTGCTAGTTGATACAGTAAATAGAAGGAAGTTTCCGACAATTCAAGGTGAGAGGATGCTGCAAGATGAAATTTTACTTGTCGATGGATATGGAAGGTGTGACGGCGCTGCCAGATTATACATATGTGGACTCGGCTGAACTTAATTACGAACGGGGGCGCCGCTTGATGACGGCCGATGCCAACGCCATCATCAAAAGTGCGTTCGGTCACGGGGCGCAGGACTTTGTGGTGAACGATAGCCATTCTAAGATGAACAACTTGATCGCGGAAGAGCTCCATGAAGATGCGCTGCTAATCACTGGTGGTGTGAAGGCTTTTTCAATGGTGGAAGGACTGGACGCTTCATACGATGGCGCCTTTTTTGCGGGCTATCATGCGCGTGCCGGCCAAAAAGGCGTCATGTCGCACGCCATGATTTTCGGCGTACGGTCGATGTGGATCGATGACATCGAAATTGGCGAATTGGGTTTTAATGCTTATGTTGCCGGTCATTTCGGTGTGCCGGTGCTGATGGTGGCGGGAGATGACTGTGCGTGCCGGGAAGCGGAGGCGCTGATTCCAAACGTCGTCACGGCCGCGGTGAAAGAATCCATTACGCGTTCAGCGGTTAAGACGCTCCATCCGAAAAAAGCGCAAGATTTGCTGGCGCGCCAAACAGCAGCAGCCATTGAGAACCGCAGCAACGTCAAACCGCTCGTGCCACCTGCTGAACCGCTGCTGAGGATTGAATTCACGAATTACGGCGAGGCGGAGCTGGCGGCGCTGATGCCGGGCTGTGAAATCGAGGCCGGCACGACGGTTGTGCGTTTTCAAGCTAAAGACATTTTAGAAGCGTATCGCGCGATGCTGGTCATGGTGGAACTCGCGATGCAAGCCAAATTTTGCTGAAAACGGTATGCTAGACGTGTACATAACTGAAAATGGGAGTGGATTTATTTGCGTATAACGCCAAAAAGGCTGCAAAAAGGCGACACAATCGGCATCATTTCGCCTTCGAGCCCGCCGAACTTAGAGAATTTGAAGAAAGCTTTGCCATTTATAGAAGAATTGGGGCTCAATGTGAAAATGGGCAAATCCGTGGAAGCGAAACGCGGCCATCTTGCAGGCGACGATGACGCGCGCCTTGCGGATTTACATGAGATGTTTGAGGATTCGTCCATTGCCGGCATCATTTGTGCGGGTGGCGGATATGGAGCGGCGCGTTACACAGACCGCATCGATTTCGCGATGATCAAAGAAAACCCGAAAGTGTTCTGGGGCTATTCGGATATTACATTCCTGCACAATGCAATCGGCCAGTACGCAGACCTCGTGACGTTCCATGGCCCGATGCTTGCATCGGACGTCGGCAAAGACGAATTCCATGAGCGCAGCGGACGGATGTTCGGCCAGCTGTTCGGGCCGTTCGAGCTGCATTATACGGAAGAAATTTCGCCGCTTGAAGCGCTAGTGGGCGGCCAAGCGGAAGGGGAATTGGTCGGCGGCAATCTGTCGTTGATCAGAAGTTCGATCGGCACCAAATTCGAACTCGATACGAAAGGCAAGATTTTATTGATCGAGGACATCGATGAAGAACCGTACCAGGTCGATGAAATGCTGAACCACTTGAAGATGGCCCGGAAGTTTGAGGAAGTGGCTGGTATCGTTATCGGCGATTTCAAAAACGCAGATCCGAAAAAGCCGGAACGCTCATTGAGCTTGGACGAAGTGTTCGCGGATTATTTCAAAGATTTGAAAGTGCCGGTGGTAAAAGGCTTCAAAATCGGCCATTGCGAACCGCATTTCTCGGTGCCGCTCGGTGCGAAAGCGCGGCTCGACGGTGATGCACTGACGCTGACGGTTTTGCCGGGCGTAAAATAAGCGAACGAGGATGGAGGAGAAAGATGTTGCAGACAGAATCGACAAGATGGGTATGCAATGTGCCTGTAGCGACCGTGTGGACGGCACCGGAGAAAATCCGGGATGTCGATGCGGAAGGCTTAGGGAAAACGCCCGATATCAATAAATGGATCAATGCCATGACGGCGCAAGAAAGCCGCGACATGGTCGACAGCAATCGTGTTCAGACCCAAATTCTTTACGGAGAACCGGTGATAGTCGATGAAGTGGTGGATGGCTGGGCGAAAGTTGCCGCTATCTGGCAGCCTGCGCAAAAAGATGAGCGGGGCTATCCGGGCTGGGTGCCTGTAGACCAATTGAAGGAAGTCGAAGTGCTGAATGAGCTGGGATACGCCCGCGTCGTTTCCGCCATGGCCCAATTGTGGACAGAAGATTTCAAACCGCTCCTCGTGGTGCCGTTCAATACGATGCTGCCAATCAAAGAATTGGGCGAATTCATCCGGGTGCAAACGCCTGCGGGCGATGCCTTTATCATGGCGGAGCAAGCGGTGGTTGCCCGTGATTTCGAAGGGGTGGAAAAAGGCACCGGGTTGGACGTCGCAAATCTGGCGGCAACGTTTCTTCAATTGCCGTATTTCTGGGGCGGAATGTCGAGCTACGGCTATGACTGCTCAGGGCTCAGTTACAATATGCTGAAAGCGAACGGTACAATCATTCCGCGCGATGCAAAAGACCAAGCGGCGGAAGGCATAGAAATCAATAGCGAAAACCAGCAGGACTGGCATATTGGCGATCTTTTGTTCTTCGCTTACGAAGAAGGCCAAGGGAAACTCCACCACGTCGGGATCTATTACGGCAACGGCTTAATGATCCATTCGCCGACACCGGGCAAAGCCGTTGAAATCATCGCGCTTGCCGGAACCATCTACGAAAAAGAATTATGCGCCGTGCGCCGTTTCACGGAAAACGAAGGCGCCGAGGAATAGCTTTCGCTGCATTAATACAGTTTGCTAAACCGATATTCCGCAAAACTGCCTCGCTTGCCGCGGACGAGCGCCAAGCCTCCTCGGTCGCTTCGCTCCCTGTGGGGTCTCGGCTGTCTCGTTTTTCCGCAGGCGTCTCGGCAGTTTTGCTCCATATCTGGGTATTGAAAAGAAAATGCAGAATGCATATCTTTCGTGTTCTTTGGTAAAAGAAATGATTCTCTATATTAAGAAATACTTTTGAATGTAGCGGAAGCCGGCGACTCCTGCGGGCAAAGCCTGAGCTGAAGGCCCCGCAGGAGCGAAGCGACGAGGAGACTGAAGCCAGGCCCGCGGAAAGCGTCCGGCTGAAGCGCAATGAAAAGGCTTTGAGGATTTTTAGAGACTTGGCTAAAACGTGAAATTCTGTCGCTTTTATGTTATAATTACTAGATATTGTTTCTAAAATAGAGGGGCGTGGATGACGATGGCATTTCAACCGCATGAAAAAGAAGTATCGGAATTTGTAGCTGCACGCAGAATTGGCGAATGGATTTCTTTCACACGCAATGGCGTAGAAGTTAACGGTACCATTTTTAAAATAATGGACAACTCAGTGATTGTTGAAATTTCACCAGAAGACGCAAAAGAAATCGGTGCGGCATCAAACATGACCGTAATTTCCCATAAGAAATACAAAATCGTTTAAAGGCTCTAAGCAATTCGGGGGCCGGACCGCAGGCAAACTCGCAAGATTCGAGTTGCCTGCGGTTTTTTATTGCCCGAAGCGCAGTGATTTGAAAATTGTGCCATTATATAAGTTTCAAAGCATCGACTTTTTTGGTAATATAAAGAAAGTAAAAAAATCATTGGCGTTGAAAGGAATCCCACAACATGATATTTGATTTTAGATTCTGGCATTATTTCATCCGACAGGGTGAATTGATCTATAACTTACAAAATGGTGAAATGCGCCAATTCAATAAACGCCTGGGCTGGATTATCACATTCGGCATATTGGTTTTTGCGCTGCGCGAAATCTGGGGCATGAACACGGTCTCGCTGACGCCTTATTTGGCGCAGGGCCAATGGGCGGAATACATATTGGCGCGTTGGACTTCACTCGCCGGCACGTTGATTTGGGCCGGGATATATTTAGCTTTCCATTCGTATGGCGCCGCTTTTTTATTCAGGAAATTCCTGAAAATGCCGTGGCGCGCAGCGATCGTCATGCAGACCTACGTCCTCGGCTTGCTGGTCGTTGAAAAAGCGCTGACATTCTTGATTTTTGCGCTCGCCGGCTACACGATGCCCGTGTCGCTGTTTTCGTTCGGCCCGCTGGCAGCCACGTTTGTTAGCATCCCGTTCTTCATTTTTTTCTTTAACCAATTGACGATTTTCACGTCTTTGATCATCGCGGTTCAGTACCGCTACATCCGCAGTTTCACGAAATATTCACCAAAACTGATTTTAATGCTGCTGATTGTGCTGCACGTCCTTGTGGCGTTGGCAATCGCCTCTTTGAGCTTTGTGCCGATTGGCGAAATGCTCAGCGATTTCACGAGAGGAGGTCCTTCTGTTGAATAAATTCTTTTTCATCGGCCTCTCTGTGGCAGTGACCGCGTTCATAACGGCAAACGCTTTGTTGTTATTCGGCGAAAAAAGCATCATTGCCAAAAACGTCTACGTCAGCGAGTATGAGCAGGCGTACACGGACAAATACGAAGAAAACCTGCCGAAAGAAGCAGTGGCGGCACCGCTTTCCACGGTCCAAATCTACGTCCAGGATTCACAGGCCATCGAACAATGGCTCGTTGAAGAAGGGGACGTGGTACAGGCGGGGTCTGAACTGGCAACGCTGAACGAAGCGGAGTCGGAAGACCAGCGCGCGGTATGGGAATCTGAAAAAAGTGCATTGGAAGCCGAAAGAGGCGAAGTGCAGAGCTCGTTGAGTTCGCTGGAATCGGCGCGTTCGTCCAATAGCGGCGCAGAATCGCGCAGCGAATCTGACCGTTCCGCTGAGACGGACGAAGACGGCAACACGGTCAACTTCAACGTCGATTTGAATGTCGGAGTCGAAGTGCCGCAGGACGGCTCTTATGCAGCAGGGATCGCCCAGGCCGAACAGCGCCTGGCAGCGATCGATTCGCAGCTGGCGGTTGTCAACGCGCAATTGAACCAAAGCGCGTCAACTCCTGCGTTGATCAGTCCGGCAGAAGGAACCATCGCGAAAATCAATCGCACGGAAGAACCGCTCAGCGTGGAAATCTACTCGCCTGAAAAAACATTCGTGACCTACCTTTTGGAAGACGAATGGCATGAAGTGGCAGCGGACAACCGGGTACTGGTCCAAGCGGAAGGGTTGGAAGGGGCGGTTCCAGGCACCATTTTAAGCGTAGACGCCATTCCGGCGGAACCTTCGCAATGGCTTGACGCTTATAAAGGGCTTGATCCGATCGAACAGGCCAATCCGATCGCGTTTTATAAAGTGCAGATCGGCATCGGGCAGGAAGTTGAAGCGGCATTGCCGCTCGGCAGCAGCGCAAACACCGAAATCATCATTAACGAAGCCGCGGACGCCGTGGCGTTGCCGGAGCCATGGATTTTTGACCGCTTTGACACAAACGGATCAGCCCATGTCCTATCGCAAACGGGCAAAGCGGCGCTCACGCCGGTCGTCGTCGGATTTGATGTCGGCGGCAAAGCGGTGCTCTCGGATGGCGTCGCTGCGGGCTCGATTATACTGAATGAAAGAAAGCTGCGGGAATTCCAGAAGGCGCCGCGCGTCTTCGTGCCGTTCCCAAGCATCCAGCCTAATTACGAATTTGCAAAAGCCACAAATTGGCGCAAGTACATCGAGTATTTATTGGCAAGGTAATCCAATCCGGAAGCGGCTGCTTCCGGATTTTTCTATGCCTTGAAAGAGGGTGACAGCAGCGTGCGCAATTGGTACGATAAAGTTATTGGCAGGTTTTTGGGAATGGAGTGGGAAAAATGAAAGAAACAGACTGGCGTTTCAAAGTGGCAAACCGCGAAGCGCTGATTGGGCTGGGCCTCGCAATCTTCAATTTTATCTGGTGGTTCGGTTTCGCGTACGGGCTGGGCTCGCGCCCGGTTGAGGAATATACATATATTTTCGGCTTACCGGACTGGTTTTTCTACAGCTGTGTCGTCGGCTTCCTGTTGATGGTCGTGCTGGTCATTGTCATTGTGAAGTTTTTCTTCGTGGAAGTCCCGTTTGATGAAGAGGAGGACATCCGATGAATTTTGCAGTCCTCATCCCTATGCTAGTGTTCTTGGTCATTATTTTTGGGATCGGCTATTGGTCGAGCAGAAAGTTGGCCGTGAGCACGAACTTTATCAGCGATTATTTCCTTGGCGGCCGTGAACTGGGTGGATTCGTACTGGCGATGACAATGGTCGCGACCTATGGCAGCGCGTCGAGCTTTCTCGGCGGCCCCGGCACAGCGTACACGATGGGCTTCGGCTGGGTTCTGCTCGCCATGACGCAAGTCGCCACCGGCTATTTCGTACTGATGATCCTCGGCAAGAAATTCGCCATCATGGCGCGCCGCTACAAGGCAATCACGATGATCGACTTTTTGAAAGCCCGCTACGGCAGCACGTGGGTCGTCCTGCTGTCGGCGTTCAGCATCATCGTCTTCTTGTTTTCCGCGATGGCCGCGCAATGGATCGGCGGTGCGCGCCTCGTTGAATCATTGACCGGTTTGCCGTACAATACAGCGCTGTTCATCTTTGCCGTCAGCGTGCTCGTCTACGTCACCATCGGCGGATTCCGCGCCGTTGCGGTGACCGATGCCGTGCAAGGAGCGGTCATGTTTCTCGGCACTTTGGTGCTGTTGATTGCCGTCATCATCGCAGGCGGCGGCATCCCGAACATCATGAACGATTTGATCAATGAAAACCCGAACCTCGTCACGCCATTCGGTGCAGACGGCAATTTGAGTGCCGTCTACGTCTCGTCTTTCTGGATACTCGTCGGCGTTGGAGTCGTCGGGCTGCCGCAGATTGCCGTGCGAGCGATGTCCTATAAAAACGCACGCTCGATGCATCGTGCACTGATCATCGGCACAATCGTCACCGGCTTCATCATGCTGAACATGCACTTGATCGGCGTTTTCGCACGTCCGATCCTGCCCGGCATCGAAGTAGGCGACAAGGTCATCCCGCTCATCGCGCTAGAAACCTTGCCGCCTTGGGCAGCAGGTATCGTCCTTGCCGCCCCGATGGCCGCCATCATGTCGACAGTCGATTCGCTGCTCATCCTGGTCAGCTCGTCGATCGTCAAAGATGTCTATTTGAATTACATCAAACCGGATGCCGATTTGAAAACCATCAAGCGGCTGTCGTTCGGCGTCACCGGAACGCTCGGCGCCATCGTCTTCCTGCTGGCGATCAACCCGCCGGATCTGCTCATTTTCCTCAACTTATTCGCGTTCGGGGGACTCGAAGCGGCGTTCATCTGGCCGGTCGTCCTTGGCCTGTACTGGAAATGGAGCAATAAATACGGTGCCATCGCTTCGATGGTGACCGGCATCACTAGCTACGTCGCGCTGCATTTCTACAACACGGCAAACGGCAATTTGTTTGGCGTCCATACCGTCACCGTGCCGGTGTTGCTGTCGCTGCTCGCCTTTGTCGCATTCAGCCTGCTCATCGGGCGAAAAGCATATGATTATGAAATCGGCATTGTGAAGTGAAATGGATTTTGCCCATCAACAGGATTTTGAGCAGCGTTAACATGTGTTAGCTAGCCGTTAAGCTGTGTTCGTGGAATTTCATCCTGCGTTAGCGCGATGTCAACATGCGTTGCTCAGAATTTATCCTGTGTTAGCAAAAAAGCGGCGCTTACCAAGCGGAAGATCAAGCCCTTTAATATGAAAAGCCGTTAGCGGTCGCTAACGGCTCTTTTTAAAGCAAGGGCGCATTCCGCCGCGGGCGAAATGCCACGAATGGTGATTTCTGCGAGAAGGTTCTTAGGTTAAGCGGTGTTCCAGTGGCGATAAAGGGTGCTGGAAAGAGGTTAACCTGTGTTCGTGGAATTT
>DATISS010000148.1:0-13646 GCA_035468565.1 Planococcus sp. (in: firmicutes) | reverse complement strand
CATGTCCACAGCAAAAATCCAGGGCAGCCGTCGCTCATCATCTGTCCGACGTCGGTGCTTGGCAACTGGCAGAAAGAGCTCGAGCGTTTTGCGCCAGACTTGAAAGTGGGTATGCATTACGGCAGTACACGCCCGAAAGGCGAGCAATTCACGCGTTACCTTGAATCGGAGCGCCCCGATGTGCTGTTGTCCACATACGGCATCGCCTCTTCGGATGCTGAGGAAATCCAAAGCATCAATTGGACGAGCATCACGCTTGATGAAGCGCAGAATATCAAGAACATGTACACGAAACAATCACGCACGATCCGTAAATTCAAAGGCGGCCATCACATTGCATTGACCGGAACGCCGATTGAGAACCGCTTGTCTGAGCTATGGTCGATTTTTGATTTTATCAATAAAGGCTACCTTTACCGGATCAAGCAGTTCCAGGAAAACTTCATGATTCCGATTGAACGGGATGATTCGGAAGATCATAAAGAAAAATTGCGCCAGCGGATCCAGCCGTTCCTGCTGCGCCGCACAAAGAAAGATCCGGATCTGCAGCTGAACCTTCCGGAAAAACTGGAGCAATTGGAGTATTGCCCGCTTACGCCTGAGCAAGCCGCGCTTTACGAGGGGCTCGTGCAGGATACGGTGCAGAAAATGGAGACGCTCACAGGCTTTGAGAAAAAAGGGCTTGTGCTGAAAATGCTCAGCAAACTGAAGCAATTATGTAATCATCCGGCGTTGTACTTAAAAGAACCGTATACGAGCGCGGATGAAATTCTGCCTCGTTCCCAAAAATTGGAGCGCATAGTGACTCTCGCCGGGGAAATTGCAGAACGCGGGGAACAATGTTTGATTTTCACTCAATATATCGGCATGGGGCACCTTCTGCAGCAGGCCATCAATGAGCTTTATGGCCACGAAGTGCCGTTCTTGACCGGCAGTATGCCAAAAAATCAGCGTGATTCGCTGGTGGCTTCGTTCCAAGCAGGAAAATTCCCGATCTTCATCTTGTCGCTGAAAGCAGGTGGTACCGGCCTAAACTTGACCGCCGCCACACATGTTCTCCATGCAGACAGATGGTGGAATCCAGCTGTTGAGAATCAGGCAACTGACCGGGCTTACCGCATCGGACAGACGCAATTTGTCCATGTCCATAAATTTGTGACAATTGGGACGATCGAGGAAAAAATCGATTCGCTTCTGACACAGAAGCAATCGATGTCGGAACAGTTTATCCAGTCCAGCCAATGGATGACCGAGCTGTCTGACAACGAACTGAAGGAATTGTTCACTTATAATCTTTAAAATGATTCGGCCAGGCCCCCACCTGGCCGAATTTCCTTTTAGACGGAAAACATTCACCCTTTTTCAGCGGAACGGAAAATCGCTTTCATTTCACTTAGTTCCCGTTCCGCCTCGCTCAATCGCTGATGAAGCAAGGCGGTCAGCCTGATCAATTGCTCCATATGCACTTCCAATTGCAATTGTACGTCTTTCGGCATCGCTAAGTGCCTCCCTTTTCATGTTATACGGTTACTTCGTCCGTCGCTGGCGGCGGGAAGTCAAAATCTGCAGCAGATTCAGGTTCCCTGTGAACGGATTCCGTTTTGTCCTTCTTCTTGTCGAGGAACCGGATCTGGTCCCCAAGTATTTCTGTCACGTAAACGCGCGTGCCATCTTCTTTGTCGTAATAGCGGGATTGCAGCCTTCCGCTCACTGCAACGAGTGCGCCTTTGCTGCAGTATTTGTGGATATTATGTGCTGGCCGTCCCCATGAGGAACACAGCACAAAATCCGTTTCCACCTCTCCTTTCTGATTTTTGTAATTCCGGGAAACAGCCACGACAAATGATGTATGTACGCGCCCTTCAGGCAATACCCGCATCACCGGATCTTTTGTCAAACGCCCTACAATTCCGACTTGGTTCATGTATTCACCTCCTTTGGAATACTTAAATCATAGATCGAACACCGAATATTGCGCAAAAGGGCAAAAATGGAATTTGGGGAATATCCGGGCTCGATATTTTATTTTTCAATGAATGCCCAAAAAATTCATCTTTTATTTATGCTTGAAATAGCGGGAAAAAGCTGTGATTTCCCCCTTTCATAAAATTTCGGATTTTGCATAAAAGCCATGAAATTTCAGACCTTCGCACTGAAAAATAATGGCTATGATATACTTAAAAAAAGTGATGTTTGGAGTGAGATTCGTGAAAACATTTAAAATGCTGTCACTCGGAGTTGTCGAAAATGATAAGGTGACGAATTACCCGCTCGAAGATGGCATTATCATCAACCAGGAAAACAGCCACCGTTCATGGGTGATGGAAATGCTGATGGACATCCGTTATTTGGAGACGTTCAAAAAAATGATGGAGACCGGCCATATCTATGACGTCAAAGTCGTCATCTCCTATCCAGAAAACGAACCGGCCACATTCGAAGTCGCCATTTACGGCGTGAAAGTGATCGGCGAACAAATATCCGTCCTGCTAAAAGGCACGCTGAAACGGGCGCGCCGGAAGTACGCTGAGACGCTCTTATCCGAATTGCTGGAAGACGGCCTTGAAGGCGAAGAATTGCTTGAGCGTTTCGAACACGATATGCGCAAGCGGCCAGGCCTGAGAAAAGACGAAGCCAAATCATAAAAAAAGCTGGAACCCAGGGAAATTTTCCCAGGTTCCAGCTTTTTTTGTATTTTTTATTTTGTTTCAGCAACTGGCCCTAGCGCGAAAAGGATATCGCATTCGCAGACAAGTTCGCCGTCAACCGTGGCAATGGCATGCCCTTTGCCCATTGAACCGCGCAGTTTCGTCAATTCCACTTCCAGCTTCAATTGATCGCCAGGCACGACTTGGCGTTTGAAGCGGCAATTGTCGATGCCCGTGAAGAACGCCAAGCGCCCTTTGTTGACGTCAAGTTGAAGAACCGCTGTTGCGCCGACCTGCGCCAACGCTTCAACGATCAAAACGCCGGGCATTACTGGATATCCAGGGAAGTGGCCGTTAAAGAATTCTTCGTTCGCTGTTACATTTTTAAGGCCGACCGCTCTTTTCCCCGCTTCGATCTCCAATATACGGTCTACCATCAAGAATGGGTAACGGTGCGGCAAGATTGCCTGAATCTGTTCTACTGTCAACATTGTTCAAACCCCTTTTCGAATTGCTTTTTCACATTTGAAGGCAGCTGTGGAATCAAAACGCCGAACACAGCACCCGCTGATCTATTCAGCTAAAAAACAAGAGCGGGAGTTATTTCTTCCCGCTCATGATGTCGATAATATGCTGCCACGTTTCCCATTTCAGCGCATCTTTCGCGTCGCCGTCGCCGATGACGCCATAGCCGATCATTGAACCGAGCGCAGCGGCAATAACGATCAGCAGCAGGACGATGATGATGCGGAGCCAAATTGGAAACATGCGGATTTGCACCCAGCGCGTCTTTTTCGCGTCCACTTTTGCCGCTGCGGCATTCCGCTCCGGGGCTTTTGTTGTTTCTTTTTGAAGAGGGATTTTTTTATTTGTTTCAGCCATTCACTCTGCCAACCTTTCCATTGATGCATTCGTCCGCCAAGCCTGGCAGTTAGTCACCGAAATTCTATTGTTTTGTATATTTCTACGTGCACCTGCATTAGTTGTCATTATACTAAAAATATGAGGCTTTGCCATATGCCATTCGTCATAAACCCTGCGTACAGCCAAGCTTTGCAATTCACTTAGCGGCGCTTCGACAAACGGCTCATATCATCCAGCATGATGCCGGTACCCAAAGCTACGCAATCCATCGGCTTTTCCGACACAGTCACAGGCACCTTCAATTCATCAGCCAGCAATTTCTCCATGCCGTGCAGCATCGCACCGCCGCCAGTCAACATGACTCCGCGGTCGATAATGTCCGCAGACAATTCCGGCGGCGTTTTTTCCAGAACATTTATTGCCGCTGCGACAATCTTGCCAATGGATTCTTTCAAGGCCTCTTCTATTTCAGAGGAATGGACCGTGATGACGCGCGGCAAACCTGTAATCATATCCCGTCCGCGCACTTCCATCTCTTCTTTGCGGCTGCCCGCTGAAACCGAACCGATTTGGATTTTGATGTTTTCTGAAGTGCGTTCGCCAATCAATAATTTGTATTTGCGCCTAATGTATAGAAGTATGTCATTATCAAAAACATCTCCGGCGACTTTGATCGATTCGCTCGTCACAATGGCTCCCATCGACAGCACGGCTACGTCTGTCGTGCCGCCGCCAATATCAACGACCATGTTGCCGCTCGGCTGGTAGATATCCATACCCGCGCCGATTGCTGCAACTTTCGGTTCTTCTTCCAGGTAGACTTTTCTGCCGCCTGATTTTTCTGCGGCTTCCCGGATCGCTTTTTGATCGACACTTGTAATGTTTGTCGGGCAGCAGATCAGGATTCTGGGCTTCGTCATGAAGCCTTTTACCTTCAAGCGGTTCAGAAAATACTTCAGCATGATTTCCGTGACATCGAAGTCCGCAATGACGCCATCTTTCAATGGCCGGACAACGACGATGTGTTCAGGTGTGCGCCCGATCATCTTGTGGGCTGCAGCACCTACCGCAAGCACTTGATTCGTTCTGCGGTCGAGAGCCACAACGGATGGCTCATTCAGTACGATGCCTTTGCCTTTCACATGAATCAGTACGTTAGCTGTCCCAAGGTCTATCCCTATATCTTTTGAAAACATTTAAACCGTTTCCCCTTCCAAATCTATTACAGCAATTACTGAGCCAAAAAAAGACTCTCCTAACTGAACATTTTATCACAGGTGTGGCATAAAAGAAAAAGATTTCCCAAGGAATATAGTCCTCTTTAAAAGGAAATCACCCCTGTTTTCCGCTCTAGCAACTGACGCATTTAGTCTATTGGAATAATATTTCATGGCAGACCGCAAAAGCTTTCAAGCATATAAAAAGTCTGCCGGCAATATACCGGCAGACTTGGAATATAAATGTTATTAGGCCATTTGCTCTTCTTTTACTTCCGTTTCCACAGTCGTAACACGTTCGATGTCAGCACCTAATGAAGCTAATTTTTTATGGAAATCCACGTAGCCGCGATCCAAATGATACAGTTCGTTAACGCGCGTAATGCCCTCAGCAGCCAATCCTGCCAATATAAGCGCCGCTGCCGCTCTTAAGTCAGTTGCGGACACTTCTGCTCCTTGAAGCTTAGAAGGACCTTCCATGATCACTGAACGCCCCTCTATTTTTACAGAGGCATTCATGCGGCGGAATTCTTCAACATGCATAAAGCGGTTTTCGAAAACCGTCTCTGTCAGGATGCCGCTGCCTTGAGCTGTCAGCATCAATGACATCATCTGAGACTGCATATCTGTCGGGAATCCCGGGTGAGGCATTGTCTTGATGTCGATCGAACGAAGCGGACGGTTTGAGCGGATGCGCAAGCCTTCTGCTTCTTCTTTTACATCGACGCCCATTTCTTCCAATTTAGAGATCAAAGCCGCCATATGTTCAGGAACTGCATTTTCGATGATAACGTCGCCTTCTGTGATGGCTGCCGCAACCATGAACGTGCCAGCTTCAACGCGGTCAGGGATGATGTAATGTTCCGTGCCGTTCAATACTTCCACGCCTTCGATGCGCAATGTATCCGTACCAGCGCCAATGACTTTGCCGCCCATTTCGTTGATGTAATTTGCCAAGTCGACAATTTCCGGTTCTTTTGCCGCATTTTCGATAATCGTCAAGCCGTCAGCCAAAGCTGCTGCCGTCATGATGTTTTCAGTTGCGCCAACGCTCGGGAAATCCAAATAGATTTTAGCGCCGCGCAGACGGCCGTTGACAGTCGCTTCCACGAAGCCATTGCCGAAAGTGATTTGGGCACCCATCGCTTCAAAGCCTTTTAAATGCAATTCAATCGGGCGTGACCCAATTGCGCAGCCGCCTGGAAGGGCAACTCGAGCGAATCCATTACGTGCAAGCAACGGCCCCATGACCAAAATCGAAGCGCGCATTTTGCGAACGTATTCGAATTGCGCTTCGCTTGATAAGGTGTTTGATGCATCAATCACCATTTCATTTTTTTCCGGGAAGTATTCAACAGTCGCATTCAAACTTTTCAAAACCTCTTGAATCGTGTAGACATCCGCCAAGTTTGGAACTTCTTTGATTACGCTTTTGCCGTTTGAAGCTAGCAAAGATCCTGCCAATACTGGCAAAACTGCATTCTTCGCGCCTTCGACACGTACTTTCCCTTTAAGTTGTTGGCCGCCTTTTACAATAATCTGATCCACTGATATGCCCTCCATCTATAATGTGATTTATCTATATGTACGTTACGTACGTTAAAGTCCTATGTCATAATTTAGAAACAAAACCTTTTTCATAATACCTGTATTTTACTAAAATAACAAGTATCTATGGAAAGTTTTTAATAACAATTATGTTTTATTCCTATAATATTTGCAGGAACGACAAATTTTCTATCCGTCGCTTGAAAAATAACTCCGATTTCATGACAATTGTATATTTCCCTGAAAATGCAAAAGTAAACCTAAATTCCTATTTTATTTCCCGGGAAATAAAAAATTTGCTTTGCTGCCATGAGAACATTTGTCCACGTGGCAGCAAAACAAATTTAAAAAAGATAGGGCAATTGCCTTGACCAAGCCGAGATATTCAAAAAGAACGTGGATACGGCCAACCCTATTGATATACTTAAAAAGATATACAAGATCTGTGCTTGCAGCACGTGTTCCTTGCGTATCCATTTTTCAAACATCACTGCCCGCATGGCGAAAAATGCAACGCCAGAAAAAAAGATATGGCTGAATATCGAAATCAGTGCTTGCTGTCCAATCATGGTTTCCATCTAATTCTCCCCTTTTAATTCGAATATAAGCAATATGAGTAGAACTAAAGAAGTTTACGCTTGTTCACCGCTTCGGCGCTTTGGGCAGAGCAAAGACGATTGTTTCTGCATCGCTGCGCTAGCTTCGAAACATGAAAGGGCGTTGCTCCTGCGCAAGCTCGTCGCAAAGGTTTTTCCCCAATTCTTGGATTAATACCTTCGCAGCTGTTTTGCGGAATATCGACAATTAAAAATCATTAGTTCATCTTATGCAGCTAATAAAAAAAGCGGACAAAAGTTAAAAACCCTTCTGTCCGCCCGTTCTTATTGTCCAGCTTCAGCGACCAGATTCTAGGGTCATAAGCTCACTGGCTGTGCGGCTGAAAACATGCCGCTTCCCCAGTGCGTCTTATGCCCGTCGAATCTACACGGTCGCTTACGCTGTTCTTGTTGTCCAGCTTCAGCGGCTAGCTCTTCGGGTCATAAGTCAACCCAGCTGTGTGGCAAAGAGCGCCACTTCGCTGGTCTGCCTTATGCCTGTCAGAGCTGAACAGCCGTTTATGCTTTTCTTAGATATTACCCTCATAAACGTTGATACGATTCATCGCACGTTTTAACGCTAATTCTGCACGTTTAAAGTCGACTTCATCTTTATGCGCCTGAAGCATCGCTTCTGCTCGCTTTGCAGATTCTTGTGCACGCGCCAGATCGATTTCTGTCGCAAGCTCTGCAGATTGTGCAAGAATTGTTACTTTATCAGGACGAACTTCCAAGAATCCGCCGCTAACAGCTGCCAATTCAGTCGAGTTTTCTTTCTTCAATCGGACTGCGCCGATTCCAAGAGGTGCAACTGTCGGAATGTGGCCAGGCAAGATTCCCATCTCGCCTGTCGCTGTAACTGCTATGACCATAGAAACTTCTGAATCGTATACTGGGCCGTCGGGAGTGACAATATTGACTTTAATGGTCTGCATTTTTTTCCCTCCTGGTCCCTGGTTTTAGACTTCTACGCCCATGCCTTTGGCTTTTTCGATTACATCTTCAATACGCCCAACCAAACGGAAAGCGTCTTCCGGCAAGTGATCGTATTTGCCATCAAGAATTTCTCTGAATCCTTTGATCGTTTCCTGTACTGGCACATATGAACCTTTTTGGCCCGTAAACTGCTCAGCTACGTGGAAGTTCTGAGATAGGAAGTTTTGAACGCGGCGCGCACGGTTAACCGTTAGCTTGTCTTCGTCGCTCAACTCATCCATACCTAGGATTGCAATGATATCTTGAAGTTCACGGTAACGCTGAAGCGTTTCTTGAACTTCACGGGAAATTGCGTAATGCTCTGCTCCAACGATTTCAGGCGACAATGCGCGAGAAGTCGAAGCCAAAGGATCCACGGCAGGGTAAATACCCATTTCAGAAAGTTTACGCTCAAGGTTTGTAGTTGCATCCAAGTGAGCGAAAGTTGTTGCAGGAGCTGGATCCGTATAGTCATCGGCTGGTACATAGATCGCTTGGATCGATGTTACTGAACCTGCGCTAGTTGTCGTGATACGCTCTTGCAATTGGCCCATTTCTGTAGCAAGTGTCGGCTGGTAACCAACCGCTGATGGCATACGGCCTAAAAGGGCTGAAACCTCAGAACCTGCTTGTGTGAAACGGAAAATGTTATCGATGAAGAGAAGAACGTCAGCGCCCTGCTCATCACGGAAGTATTCCGCCATTGTCAAACCACTCAAAGCAACACGCATACGTGCGCCAGGCGGCTCGTTCATCTGGCCGAAGACCATTGCCGTTTTCTTGATAACGCCGGACTCGCTCATCTCGTGGAATAAGTCATTTCCTTCGCGTGTACGCTCACCAACACCAGCGAATACTGAAAGTCCGCCGTGCTCTTGAGCGATGTTGTTGATCAATTCCTGGATTAGAACTGTTTTACCTACACCAGCACCACCGAAGAGACCGATTTTACCGCCTTTGATGTAAGGGGCAAGCAAGTCAACAACTTTGATACCAGTTTCAAGGATTTCGATTTCAGTGGAAAGATGTTCGAAAGTCGGCGCTGAACGGTGAATCGGGTTACGCATTTCTGTAGCCGGAATTTCTTCGCCTAAATCGATAACTTCGCCAAGTACGTTGAATACACGGCCTAATGTTACATCTCCGACTGGAACAGTGATAGCGCTGCCCAAATCAGTTACTACTGAACCGCGTTGCAATCCATCAGTAGACTCCATTGCAATAGTACGTACAGTGTCGTCACCAAGGTGAAGAGCTACTTCCAACGTCAATTTTACTTGAGGCTGGTTTGGACGATTGATTAAAACTGTTAGGGCGTTGTAGATCGCTGGAAGATGGCCATCGGCAAACTTAACGTCTACAACCGGTCCCATAACTTGAAGAACGTGTCCTGTGTTCATACTGTTCCCTCCTGTCTTACTTTTTTTCTTTATTCGCTTTAACGAACAGCATGGCTCCCACTTTGAAAGCAGGAGCTCGGCTGAATCTTTGATGTTGTTTTATGTCTAGCTTCAGCGCCCAGCCTCTCGAGTCGCTTCAGCCTTTCCAGCAATGGCAGAGAACGCCATTACCGGCAATGCTTCCAGCGCTTGTCGGGGCTACACGGGCGCTTACGCTTTTCGTTACTATTCTAAAGCCGCTGCTCCGCCGACGATTTCAGTGATTTCCTGAGTGATCGCCGCTTGGCGCGCGCGGTTATATGAAAGTGTCAATCCATTGATCAAGTCAGACGCGTTATCGGTTGCGCTCTTCATTGCGGTCATGGACGCAGCGTGTTCACTTGCCTTGCCGTCAAGGACAGCACCAAAAATCAAGCTTTCTGCGTATTGCGGAAGAAGCACTTCTAAGATGGCTTCAGCTGATGGATCGAACTCGTAGGAAGCAGTTGCTCCAGTCGCTTCGATATCCGTAAGAGGCAGGACTTTCTTTTCCGTGACGTCTTGCTGAATAGCTGAGGCGAAGTGATTGTAGTACATATAAACTTCGTCATATGTACCGTCTGAGAACATACCAACAGCTTTGCGCGTAATTTCTTTGATATCTGAGAAAGTCGGATGATCCGGCAGTGCGATTGCACTTTCAAGAATCGTCATTCCCTGCTTGGTAAAGAAATCCCGACCTTTACGGCCAACGCTGAGGATAACAAATTCATCATTGGATGTATGGCGCTCTTTGATCCTCGCCATTACTGTCCGAAGGATGTTGCTGTTATATCCGCCGACTAAGCCGCGATCCGATGTGATCACAAGGTAAGCTGTTTTCTGCACAGGGCGTGTCGTCATCATTGGGTGCGTCTCATTCGAGCCGGCCGCAATCGACGCTACGACGTCCTGGATTTTCTCCATGTAAGGAACGAACGCTTTCGCGTTCACTTCCGCACGGTTTAATTTCGAAGCAGAAACCATCTGCATAGCGCGGGTGATCTGGCTTGTTTTCTTGGTTGACGTAATTCGGTTCTTTATATCGCGTAAAGATGCCACTGGTATTTCACCACCTTATTATTTTTTGTTCTTATCCGGACTGGACGGAAATTATTCTGATTTAGCGAATGTGCGTTTGAAACCGTTGATTGCTGCGCCAAATGCTTCGTCAGAAGGCAAACCTTGAGTCGTGCGAATAGTATCCAAAACTTCAGTGTGGTTCGTATCCAGCCAGCTTGTCAATTCCGCTTCGAAACGAGAGATGTCCTGGATTGAGATATCGTCAAGGAATCCGCGTGTCAATGCATAGAAAATGACAACTTGTTTTTCAACTTTGATCGGGTTGTTCAAATCCTGCTTCAAGACTTCAACAGTGCGTTTACCGCGTTCAAGTTTTGCCGCAGTAGCTGCATCAAGGTCTGAACCGAACTGGGAGAATGACTCCAATTCACGGAAAGCCGCCAAGTCAAGGCGCAAAGTACCAGCAACTTTTTTCATCGCTTTGATCTGAGCTGAACCACCAACACGTGATACAGAAAGACCGGCGTTGATCGCTGGGCGAACACCTGAGAAGAATAGATCTGACTGAAGGAAGATTTGTCCGTCAGTGATCGAAATTACGTTTGTTGGAATATAAGCAGCAATATCGCCAGCTTGCGTTTCAACGAATGGAAGTGCAGTGATTGACCCTGAACCTAAAGTTTCGTTCAGTTTCGCAGCACGCTCTAACAACCGTGAGTGCAAGTAGAAGACATCCCCTGGATAAGCTTCCCGGCCTGGTGGACGGCGAAGCAATAGTGAAAGTTCACGGTAAGCGGATGCTTGTTTCGTCAAATCATCATAAACGATCAAAACGTGTTTGCCGTCGAACATGAATTCTTCAGCCATTGTGATACCTGCGTAAGGAGCAAGGTACAATAATGGAGCCGGCTGTGAAGCTGAAGCCGTCACTACGATTGTGTAATCCAACGCGCCGTTTTTGCGGAACGTTTCAACTACGTTACGTACTGTAGATTCTTTTTGTCCAATTGCAACATAGATGCAGATCATGTCTTGGTCAGCTTGGTTCAAGATCGTATCGATTGCTACAGACGTTTTACCTGTCTGGCGATCACCGATGATCAATTCGCGCTGTCCGCGGCCGATCGGCACTAATGCGTCAATCGCTTTGATGCCTGTTTGAAGAGGTTCATGAACCGATTTACGGGCCATAACGCCTTGTGCAGGGCTTTCGATTGGGCGTGATTTCGTTGTGTTGATCGGCCCTAAGCCGTCAACAGGCATGCCTAGTGGATTTACTACGCGT
The DNA here is from genome assembly GCA_035468565.1 of Planococcus sp. (in: firmicutes). Taxonomy (GTDB): domain Bacteria; phylum Bacillota; class Bacilli; order Bacillales_A; family Planococcaceae; genus Planococcus. The sequence goes on along the minus strand of DATISS010000148.1, from coordinate 2,072 downwards.
CCGATAAGTTCTTTTCCTACCGGTACTTCCATAATGCGGCCAGTACGACGTACTTCATCGCCTTCTTTAATGTCTGCGAATGGGCCAAGGATAATGATACCAACATTGTTGGCTTCCAAGTTCTGCGCCATACCAAGGACACCGGTTGAGAACTCAATAAGTTCTCCAGCCATGACGTTGTCGAGGCCATGAACACGAGCGATACCGTCACCGACTGTAATTACTGTACCAATATCGTCAACTTGCATTTCAGATTGATAATTTTCAATCTGCTGTTTAATCAGGACACTGATTTCTTCAGCTTTGATGCTCATGTATGTCACCCTCTCTTAATTTCTTAGATTAACCGATCAATTGACGCTGCAGGCGCTCAAGTTTCGCGCTGACTGAGCTGTCGAAAATGCGGTTTCCGATTTGAAGACGCAACCCACCGATTAGGGACGGGTCAATGATGTTTTCAATTCGCAATGCTTCTTTGCCGATTTTTTTCGCAAATACAGAAGAAATAGAAGCGCGCTGCTCTTCAGTCAATGGGCTGACAGAGTAGACTTTCGCGTCTTCGATTCCTTTGTCTGCGTTATCCAGACGGATATAGTCATCGACGATTGAAGAAATTTCTTTTAAACGTTTGCGGTCAGAAAGCAATTGCAATGTGTTTACGACATATACATTCGCCTGTCCGAAAAGCTTTGTAATAACGGCTTTCTTTTCAGTTGCTTCCAGTTTCGGGGAACTAAAAAGTTCCAGCAGTTCCGGGTTCGCCGTGAAAGCTTTTTGCACTTCGCGAAGATCCATTTCCACTTCCACTGAAGCGCCGTGTTTTTTAGCGATTTCGAACAATGCTAGTGCGTAGCGTTCTGAAGCTTGGCTCATTGCACTTCGCCTGCCTTCGCAATCGTTTCGTTAATCAATTGGCGGTTGTCTTCTTCAGAAATTTCTTTGTTGAGAACTTTAGATGCTGCAAGCAACGACAATGCGACAACTTCTTCACGCACTGCTGCCATCGCTTTATCTTTTTCGTTTGCAATTTCTTGAACTGCAGACTCTTTCATGCGGCCAGATTCAGCACGCGCAGTTGCGATCAGATCCTGACGCGAAACTTCGCCTTGCTTTTTGGCATTTTCTACGATTTCTTGTGCTTGAACACGCGCTTCTTTTAACAAGCTGCGTTGTTCTTCAAGCAATTTCGCGGATTCTTGGCGGCTGTTTTCAGCCGTTTCGATTTCGCTGGCGATCAAATCTTCCCGCTGCTGCATGATGCCCATCAAAGGACCCCAAGCGAATTTTTTCAGCAAGAACAGCAATACTAGAAAGACTACAAGTGTCGCGATGATGTCTCCACCATTCAAAAATTCTCCAGTTGCACCAAGTACAAGGTGATCAAAAAACACGATTGTTTCACTCCCTTCAAGAGCCTAAAATCCGGATTCTTCTATTAGTAAGATCTATTGATTTCAAAGATGTTGTTTCCAAGATCAAATGGTTCTTACAAACATAAATGGCGAAAAACATGCCGAAGCATTCCCGCCATTTTGCTTGTTATTGTCTAAACTGCAAACGCCCGAAAAGAATGGGCGCTTGCGCTGTCTAGACTTCAACGGCCAACTCCTCGGCCTTAAGCTGCCCTTCTTGTGCGGCAAAAAACGCCGCTTCGGAAGTTCATCTTAAGTCTGGCGGAGCTGAACGGCCGTTTCCGCTTTTCTTTGTCCAGACTTCAGTGCCCAGCCCCTCGAGTCGCTTCAGTCTGTCCAGCAATGGCAAAGTACGCCATTACCGGCCAGACTTCCAGCGCTTGTCGGGGCTAACCGGGCACTTCCGCTTTTCGTTATTACTACTGGTTCATTACGATGAACGCGATTACTACAGCGATGATCGGTAATGCCTCAACCAAAGCTACCCCGATGAACATAGTTGTTTGAAGAACGCCACGAGCTTCTGGCTGGCGAGCGATACCTTCTACTGTTTTTGAAACGATCATTCCGTTACCGATACCTGCACCTAGTGCTGCTAAACCTACTGCGATTGCTGCTGCTAATAAACCTAATGAACCTGTCATTTTAATGTGTCCTCCT
>DATISS010000147.1:0-22352 GCA_035468565.1 Planococcus sp. (in: firmicutes) | reverse complement strand
GGAAGACTGACCGGTAATGGCGTTCTTTGCCATTGCTGGGCAGTCTGAAGCGACTCGAGGGACTGGGTACTGAAGCTAGACAACAAAAAAAGCGCCCGCGGGCGCTTTTTTTATTTTGCCGATTGAACGATTTCGATGATGACCTGTGTTGCTTTTTCCATGTTTTCAGCTGAGATGAATTCGTATTTTCCGTGGTAGTTTTCGCCACCCGTGAAAACATTCGGTGTCGGCAAGCCCATATACGATAATTGCGAGCCATCCGTGCCGCCACGAACCGGAACGATATTCGGCGCGATGCCCAGTTTCTTCATCGCTGCTTCTGCAGCATCGACGATTTCCATCGACGGTTCGATTTTTTCGCGCATATTGTAATACTGGTCTTCAAGCTCCAATGTGATTGCATCCGCTCCAAATTGTTCTTGCAGCTTAGTTGCGACAGCTTTCATGTGGTCTTTCTTCGCTTCGAACTTCTCTTTGTCGAAATCGCGGATGATATAGGAAAGCACCGCTTTTTCAACATCGCCCTTGAAACTATTCAGGTGAATAAACCCTTCATAACCTTCTGTCCGTTCAGGTACTTCATTTTTCGGCATTTCTTCCTGGAACAGGATCGCGACTGTCTGGGCATTGACCATCTTATCTTTGGCAGATCCCGGATGGACGCTTTTCCCTTGGACGGACAATTTTCCGCTCGCGGCATTGAAGCTTTCGTACTGCAATTCGCCAAGCGGTCCGCCATCCATCGTATACGCATAATCTGCGCCGAAACGGGCGACATCGAATTTATGCGGGCCACGTCCGATTTCTTCGTCCGGAGTGAACGCCACACGGATTTTTCCGTGCTCTACTTCAGGATGCTGCACCAAATATTCCATCGCTGTCATGATTTCAGCGACGCCGGCTTTATTGTCAGCCCCGAGCAATGTCGTGCCGTCGGTTGTGATCAATGTATGGCCGACATAGTTTTTCAGGTCAGGGAAATCAGTAACTGTCATCGCAACCGCATCGCTCAGCTGAATATCATTGCCATCGTAATTTTCGATGCGCTGGGGATTGACGTTTTTGCCGGTGAAATCTGTCGCCGTGTCGACATGCGCCAGAAAACCGATGACCGGCAACGGCTTGTCGGTATTTGCAGGCAATGTGCCGAAAAGGTAGCCGTGTTCATCCATGCCCACTTCTTGGAGCCCGATGTGGTTCATCTCATTTTCAAGTTCACTCAGCAAATCCCATTGGCCGGGAGTCGACGGCGTTTCGTTGTTTTCAAAATCAGATTGCGTATCGATTTTTGCATAACGCACAAGGCGCTCGATCAATGTTTCAATCATCAATAGTTCCCCCTAATTATGTAATGCTTTAATTTTAGCACGATAAGAGAGAATTTTGGGAAAACGGCGTGGGAAATTGGCAATACGCCCTATTGCTTGCGAAATAGGTTCTACAACGAGAAAAATACACCCCGTAAATATCAAAATACGCTCTGCAAAAAAGAAAATATGCTTCTAGATAATAAAAAGGCAGCGTTTCCGCTGCCGTCTGTTGAAAATAATTAATTTTTTGCTACTAAATGACTGGACCTGCGCTTGTTTGATTTCTTCGAGCAGAGAAGCTTCTGTCAATAAGCGATAGCCGGTGTTCGCCAGTGCCTTGTCACGTGGAGCCTGGCGATTTTTTGCGCAGGACGGCGGAAACCCTTTTTTCTGTGCCATCCCGAATGCGCGTAATATTTTCAAGATGCTTCCAGAATGCCATTGCAAACATCAAGATAGCGATGGCTACTGGCCAAAATCCTTCAGCCGGAAACAACGCGATAGCCAGCAGCGTGACGTAAAGGAGCAGCACGCCAGCGATGAGATAGTCGGTGGCGAGTGAAACGGAGACCAATAAAAGCAGACCGGCAATTCCAAATTTCCAATCCAGTGCCAGCATGACGCCAATGAGCGGCGCTGTTCCTTTTCCGCCGTTGAATTTCATATAGACGGGAAAGTTATGGCCGCACACGACGCCCGCGCCAATGGTGAACAGCAAGGTCCAGACCATTCCATCCGGCAGCGCCGAAGCGTCTAGTAGCAGTCGGAATCCGGCAACCGCAGCAAATCCTTTAATAATATCGAAAGCGGCGACGAGTGCGCCGTATTTCCAGCCGAGTACAATGGCGGCGTTTGACGCCCCGGAGTTTTTTAAACCTTCTTTGTTGATGTTGACGCCGGTCAACAGCTGGGAGATGAGTGAGCCGTGCAAAGAACCGATAATATAACCTGAAATAAGTGCGGAAATCGTCCAAAATAACATCTGCCTTCTCCTCCTTCCTTTAATTTTAACGCATGGGATGGCGCAAGGTTTCAAAATTATTAGAATTTTATCCTTGACATTGCTGCCCATTCTTCTTATAATTCACAACAAGATGGAAAACTAAATCTGAATACTCTTATCAAGAGAGGCGGAGGGAATAGGCCCTGTGATGCCCAGCAACCAACAAGCGCAGCTTGGAAAGGTGCTAAATCCTACAGATCCGGTACGACGGGATCTGGCAGATGAGAGGAGGTATATCCGTATATGACGGCCCTCTTCTTAATCGAAGAGGGCTTTTTCTGTTCCCTCCTCATCCTTGGTTTCCATCCATAAAACCTTAGGAGGAATATGAAATGACAAATTTTAAACCAGAAACGCTTTTATTGCATGGCGGACAGCAGCCGGACCCCGTGACAGGTGCGAGAGGCGTGCCGATTTATAAAACGACTTCCTATGTGTTTAAAAATACGGAGCATGCCCAAAACTTATTCGGCTTGAAAGAAGCCGGCAATATTTATTCACGCATCATGAACCCGACTGTGGACGTATTCGAACAGCGTATGGCGCTGCTCGAAGGCGGCACTGCAGCTGTGGCATTGGCGTCTGGAATGGCGGCAATCGCTTTTTCAATTTTGAACGTAGCGGAGGCGGGGGATGAAATCGTCGCGGATAGCAATCTATACGGCGGCACTTATAGCCTCTTCTCGAATACGCTGCCGAGATACGGTATAACCGTCAAGTTCGTCGATGGCAAGGATCCGGAAAATTTCCGTGGAGCCATCACCGATAAGACGAAAGCGCTGTACGGCGAAATTATTGGCAACCCGAGCCTGAATGTCTTCGATATCGAAAAAGTGGCAGCTATCGCACATGAAAACGACATTCCATTATTGATCGACAATACGTTTGCATCGCCTTACGGCAGTAACCCGATCGAGTTTGGAGCTGATGTGGTCATCCACTCCGCGACAAAATGGATTGGCGGCCATGGCACGACCATCGGAGGCGTGGTCGTCGATGGCGGGAAATTCAATTGGAACAATCCAAAATTCCCAAGCTATACCGAACCTGACGAAAGCTATCACGGCATCCGTTATGGGATTGACGCAGAAGGCGCATCGTTTGCGACCAAATTGCGTGTCCAGCTGCTGCGGGATTTCGGCCCTTCTTTAAGTGCCGAGAGCGCGCATGCATTTTTGCAAGGCTTGGAGACGCTGCATTTGCGGATGCCTCGCCATAACAGCAATGCCAAGACAATAGCGGAATATTTGAGAGATCATCCACAAGTGGAATGGGTCAATTATATCGGCTTTGAAAATCATCCATCTCATGAATTGGCACAGAAATACTTGAAGGATGGTTATGGATCGATCGTTAATTTCGGGGTTAAAGGCGGGCGTGAAGCTGGCCGGAAAGTGATTGACAGCGTTGGATTGTGGTCGCATGTCGCCAATGTCGGCGATGCCAAATCGTTGATCATCCACCCGGCGTCGACCACACATCAGCAATTATCTAAAGAAGAACTTGAATCATCAGGTGTAACGGAAGAGTTGATCCGGCTGTCGGTCGGGCTTGAAAATTCGGAAGATTTGATCGCGGATCTTGAGCAGGCGATACAAGCTGCGGTTTTGGAAAACGTTTAGGAGGAATGCGGAATGACTAGTGTATCTATCGGATCTTTGGCTCTGGAGTCAGGAGAAATCCTTGCGAATGTCGAACTTGCCTATGAACACTGCGGAAAAAAAGGGGCCCCTGTGGTCCTTATATGCCATGCTTTGACAGGCGATCATTTTGCTGTCGGCACTGCGGAAAATCCAGGCTGGTGGGCAGGCCTGGCCGGACCGGGGAAAGCCGTAGATACGGATAAATTCCAAGTCATCACTTTCAACGTGTTGGGTGGATGCAGTGGCTCTACTGGACCGTTGTCCATCAATCCACATACCGGAACCCCTTATCGTGCAGCATTTCCAGCCATCACGATCCGCGATATGGTGAATGCGGAATACGCGGCTCTAAAGGAATTGGGCATTACGGGCCTCGCCGCTGTAATTGGCGGATCGCTTGGTGGCATGAAAGCATTGGAGTGGGGGCGCAGTTACCCGGAATTCATTGCCGCCGTCATTCCGCTTGCAGTTACACCTAATTACAGCGATTTCGGCGTGGCATTCAACTTTATCGGTATTCAATCGATTGTGAATGATCCGAAATTCAATGGTGGAAACTACGAAGACTCTGCGGAGTTGAAAGGTTTTGAGGTAGCCCGCATGGCGGGGATGGTGACATATCGGAGCGCTGGGATGTTCAACGAGCGTTTCAGGCGTGCCGGAGGCAGTGGGAATTTTCAAGTGGAGTCTTATTTGGCTTATCAGGGGCAGAAATTGGCGAAGCGCTTTGACGCCAATAGCTACGTGGTTTTGCTGAACGCCATGAACACCCATGATGTTTCAGAAGCCCGGCTGGAAGTGGAGATTTTCTCCCTTTCCTACACCCACGATCTGTTGTATCCGAGCGAAGGGATGGTACCATGGCTAGCGGGCCAGCCCAACGCTTCATGGAAGATTGTCGATACCCAATTCGGGCACGATGGTTTTCTGGTCGAGTTTGAAAAATGGGGCGGGCATATTTCCCGGAAATTGAATAGCTTGGCAATTCCTCAGCTTATGCAATAGCATAAGCTTTTTTTATTTTGGCAAGTACCCCTTCATTCAACATGAAGAAAGCTGAAGTTTCAAATGGAAGTACTGCCAATTCAAAAAAGCATCTTAACAGAAAATCTGTCAAGATGCTTTTTAAAGTAGCTAATCTTCATCTTTAATGTCCACGTCTTCTGGAAGCGGCGTCATCTGCCATTCTTCCAAAGCTTGTTTGGCAAGTTCCAGCTGCTGGAAATGCGTGTCGAATTGAGAGGTGTTGACCAAGTACTGTTCACCGTCATGGACTGCGCGGATGCGACCTTCTAGAACGTAGCGGGCTACCTGTTCTTCAGGCATCGACAGAAAAGCGGCAGTTTCCGAGACTGTCATATACATGGAATCATCTCCTCTTTTTCTTTTATTATAATAGAAAAATGGTGGTATCTCAAACCATTCAATTAATGATAAGCTAATGGCAGAATGGCTGATGCAGGCCAGACAAATGGCTTTTTTACAGAATAAATAAGCGAGCGCGAGTGGGTGCTTGCTTCAACGAGAGGTGCATTTCATGAACTATTTACCATACATATGGGTGCTGCTGGCTGCAATGCTGTGGGGAACGACCGGCACCGCTCAAAGTTTCATCGAAGGAGACGCGCATCCGCTGACGATCGGGGCCATGAGGCTTGGTATCGGTGGCTTTACGCTTCTCGCTTTTGTGCTGCTCGCGAAAAAGTTGATATGGAAAGAAATCCCTTGGAAAGCCGCATTTGTGTCGGCCGCGCTGATGGCGCTGTTCCAGCCGCTGTTTTTTTCTTCAGTGCAGCTGACAGGCATCGCCATCGGCACTGTGGCGTCGATCGGCAGTGCGCCAGTGTTTTCCGGGCTGTTGGAGTGGGTGATCATGAAACGGCGGCCAGACCGCGTCTGGGCCGCTGCGACCGCTTCGGCGATTGCCGGATGCCTGCTGCTGTTTTCTGACAAGCAAGCAGCGGTAATCGACCCTTTCGGCATCGTCTTGGCATTGGGAGCGGGGCTGGCGTTTGCGGGCTATGCAATTGCGAGCAAAAAAGTGCTGGACCGGATGGATGCCGTACCGGCGGTGGCCGTTATTTTTTCGCTGGGTGCTTTGGCGCTGCTGCCGTTCTTAGGGGTGCTGGATATTTCCTATTTGGCGCATCCGGGCAATCTGGCGGTCCTTGTCTATTTGGGGATCGGTGCGACAAGCTTATCGTATATCCTTTTTTCGCTCGGCTTAAAAAATATCCCGTCTTCGTCGGCGGTCACGCTGTCGCTCGGCGAACCGTTAACCGCCGCGTTACTGAGCGTTTTCATCGTCGGCGAGCGGTTGAGCGGTGCCTCTTGGGGCGGCGTTCTGCTGTTATTGGGCGGAATTCTCATCTTAACTTTCGCCAAAAAGAAACCGATTTTCTGAGAAACAGCGGCATCCTATGGATTGCCGCTATTTTCTTAAGAATTTCTTCATAATCTTCCTAAGCTAGCCTTAAGAATTTTCGTTTACAATAAATTACAGAGATGAAAGAGGTGGGACAATGGGGCAATTTACAGTATTGGTGACTGACGATGACCAGGATATCCGTGATGGCATTGAGATTTATTTGAAAAACGAAGGGTACAAGGTGCTGAAAGCAGCAAACGGCCTTGAAGCGCTGGAGTTTTTGGACATCAATGATGTACATGTCATCATACTCGACATCATGATGCCGAAAATGGATGGCATCTCCGCTACCTTTAAAATACGTGAACAACGCAATATTCCTATTATTATGCTCAGTGCGAAAGCGGAGGATTCCGATAAAATACACGGGCTGTCGGTCGGTGCGGATGATTACGTCACCAAGCCTTTTCATCCGCTGGAATTGATGGCGCGGGTTAAATCCCAGCTCAGGCGTTACGTCAGCCTTGGTACATATGAAGACAAAAACCAGCGCATCGAAATTGACGGCTTGGTGCTCGACACAGAAGCCAAAGACGTGTCGCTGCATAGCGAGGCGATCAAATTGACGCCGATTGAATTCAAGGTGACGGAATTATTGATGGTGAATGCGGGGCGTGTGTTTTCCATCCAGGAAATTTACGAACGCGTCTGGAACGAGCCTGCCTATAACGCGGAAAACATCGTGGCGGTGCATATCCGGAAAATTCGCGAAAAAATAGAAACGGATCCGAAAAATCCCAGATATTTGAAGGTGGTGTGGGGCATTGGCTACAAAATGGAAAAATGATCTATGGTCGATTACAGCAATCATCATTGCGTTATTCTCTTTGCTTTACTGCTGTTCATACATATTGGAAATGGTAAGAAATACGTCATCTGCAGAGTTGTTGGCATCGCTGCGCCTGTTGCCGAAAGGGGATATTTGAAGATGAAGAAATGGTTATGGCTAGCAGCCACGGCTTTTGTTATTCTCGGCCTGTTCATTCTCATGGAGACGGCTCCCAGTTATTTCGGAAAGCAGTTCACCGATTCCGATCAATTCCAGATGGATTACACTTATTACACCAATAGTTTAATCACATTAGAACTTGCGCCGCCCGATGCTGAAGATTTGGCAGACAGGCCAGTTACACAAAGCGAAATTGAAGAATATCGCACCCGCTACGGAACGCTTGCTGAACAAGTCGGAAATGTCCAAAGCCAGTACGCTTCCGATATCGAAAACGCCAAAGCTGATGGAAACGACGATGTGGAAAAAATTCTCATTGCAGAACGGGACCGCAAAATCGCAGCAATCGAAAGCAATTTTTCAGAAGATGAAGTCGTGGCGGAAAAGATAAAAGCAGAACGGCAGGAAGAAATCGCCAGTTCATTGAGGGATGTATATGCGAACAAACCAGCATTTGCTGCTGATTACACCTACTATGTCTATAAACTGAAAAATACCGTGACCGGCGAAGTCTTCACGAAAGGAGAACTTTCGAAAGATCCGGTGTACGAAAAAAACTATACGGTAGCACGGCCATTGAATAGGAGTGAAAGGGATTACTTTATGCCGGGTATGGAAGAAATTGTCAACGAAGCAGCTTTTGAAGGGGTGATTCAAGTTGATCGTGAACTGCTTGCAGCGTCAGAAAGCGGTAGCAGTTTCAATCAATTCAGTTTCGTCAAGACCATCACTTATTTATTGTCTGTGACCATAGTGGGAGTAATGATTGCAGTGATCTTGCTGCTGCCTTTCCGCTGGGAATGGTTCACGTTCAGTCCGCTGTTTGAAAAATGGGCGGTCTGGCCGATGGAAGTGCGGCTGCTCGGGGCTTTCCTGTCTGCCATTTATGCCTTATTCGCTGCTGGAAACTTCAACACGAGCTTGATGAACAGCTGGTCGAGCAATTATGCGAGCTACGGACTCAGCCTTGGCGGCGAATTTATCGTCGCATTGGCCATTACTGCGCTCGCGATTTTGCAGGTGATTTGGCTCGCGGCTTATTACAGAAAGCCCGCTTTGTTCAAGCAAGAGTTTCAAAGGAGCATCATTCACCGCAACGTGAAGGGACTTAAACAGGTTTTCTTGAACAAATCGATCGGCGTCCAATCGCTTGTTTTATTGACAGTGATTTTCTTTTGGGGCTTCGGCACAATGCTGGCCATTGCTGTTCGAGAGATGATCTTGATATGGCTGCCAGCGACGCTTTTCATCGGTATTCCGGTGCTCGTCTTGATGTTGAAGCGCTTCAGCTACTTGAATGTGCTGATGCGGGAGACGGAAGCGATGGCGATGGGTCAGTTGAACCAAGCGGTGCCGGTCCGTGGCTCTTCTCCACTTGCCGGCCACGCACGGCAATTGAATCGTTTGAAAGAAGGCGTTAAAATTTCGATGTCCGAGCAGGCGAAAAGCGAGCGGCTGAAAACGGAACTTATCACGAACGTCAGCCATGATTTGCGTACGCCGCTGACTTCCATAATCACTTATACTGATCTGCTGAAAGCACCGGTGTTGTCGGACGAGGAACGCTTGTCTTATGCCGGCATCCTAGACCGCAAATCACAGCGTCTGAAAACGCTGATTGAGGATTTGTTCGAAGTGTCCAAAATGGCCAGCGGCAATATCGAGCTGCAGCGGACCAAGCTCGATTTTGCGCAATTGCTGCAGCAGGCGCTTGCCGAGCATGCGGAAGACATCGGGCAATCTGGATTGGATTTCCGTGTATCGTTGGATGAAACGCCGGTGTACATCTATGCGGACGGCCAAAAATGGTGGCGCATGCTGGATAACCTGATTTTGAATTCGCTGAAATACGCGCTTCCGGGCACGAGGGTTTTCGTATCGCTTAGCGAGTCGGCGGGCGAAGCGGAATTTGTCATTAAGAATATTACCCGCTATGAGCTCGGAGGCAATCCCGATGAGCTGTTCGAACGATTTAAGCGCGGCGATGCTTCGCGGCAGACAGAAGGCTCCGGTCTCGGGCTTGCCATTGCGCAGTCAATTGTCGAGCTCCATGGGGGAGCATTGAAGATTGATGTGGATGGGGATTTATTCAAAGTGACAGTAACCGTTAAAAATGCATAAAAACTAGAGAGAGCCAGCGCGAAGTTCACACTATGTGTGGGCTTTTTTTATTTCGGATTATGAAGTATGCATGAGATGTTATAATTATTAGAAAATTTCGTTGACTTGAAATCAGGAAAACGGTTACAATCAAAAGGTCATTACTCTTAAAGTACAGAAGGGGAGGGACTATGGGTTGGAACTGAGCGAACGCTCAGACGTTTAGCAAAGGGGCAGTAATTTATTTCACGAAATGGGGGAGAATGCATGGAAGCTTATAAAAAAGAAGTGCGGTTCACAATCTTGATGACAGTGGCGTTCATCCTGGTGGGGAATGTCGGACTGATCTTTTCGATTTTCCCGACGGATGCGGTATTCCTAGGATATCCATTAAAGTACATTTTGCCGATTCTTATGGGGTGGTTCGGCGTATTCCTTTTGACGATTATTGCAGGAGCCATTGGCAATCGCATCGATGATGAAATCGAAGCGGAAAATGTTTTGCTTGAAAACTCCCGCGATACGGAAGAGGTGTAGGTAATGGAAAACCAAAACTGGCAATTAGAGAATCCATGGATGGGATTGGGTGTTATTTTAGCCACGTTCCTGTTGTTTTATATAGTTGGTTTTGTATCGAACCGCAAAAGCACTTCCGCTAGGGAATTGTACGTCGGCGGCTCGAACACAGGGTCGTTTGTCAATGGCTTGGCAATGTCGGCAACTTACATGAGTTTGGCGACATTTTTAGGGATTACCGCACTTATTCTTCGGTTGCAAGTGCCATTCATCATGCTGTGGATCTCATTGATCTTAGCGATTCCATTGATCACAATCATTTACGGCACAAGCCTGCGCCGGATGGGAGCTTTTTCACCGACGCATTTTATCCGTGACCGCTACGGCAAAACGGCGTCCATTATTGCCGCGTTGTTCATGATCCTCGTTTCAATCATGTACGCGCTTGGCCAGATGATCGGCATCGCCGTGACATTTGAAACATTATTGGGTATTCCTTATTTGACCGGTTTAATCGTCGGCGGCCTGATTATCGTCGGCTATATCACAGTCGGCGGCATGGCAGGTGCGACAAATAACGCAGCAATCCAGATGGTAATCATCGCTTTGATGTTCATTGTCCCTCTAGGGGCAATCATGAAAGCGGTCGGTGGTACGGGCTGGTATTTCCCGCCATTGCTGTATGCGGATATGGTTCCAGCGATGCTCGAATCACTGCCAACTTTCTTTGATTATCAATTTTCGCCTAAATGGTATTTCTCGATCATTCCGTCTTTGACGATTGGTGCATTGGGGCTTCCCCATTTGGCGATGCGCGTCTATACCGCATCAAACTTGAAGAGCGCGCGGGCAGCGATGGTCTGGTTCGCTTTTATCCTTGGATTGGTGTTCTCAGCTACTTACGCGATGGGCTTTGTCGGAGTATATGCGACTGCTACGCAGGGACTGGTGATTTCTCCGGAAGACGCGGACAAATTGACAATCATCCTTAACTTGGTTTATAACCCTGACTGGGTGACGGCATTGGTTATCGCCGGAGCCATTTCAGCCGGTGTTTCTACGTTGAGCGGCAACTTACTGGCGATCGGAGCTTTGCTGTCCCAGGATATCGTCGCCACATTAAAACCGAATATCTCCCAGCGGCTGAATCTGCGTCTTGGGTTTGTTGCAATATTCCTTGGCGGCGTCGTCAGTATCCTCTTGGCGATCCAGCCTCCGGCATTCTTGGTGGTCAGTATCCTTTGGGCATTCGGACTCGCCGGAGTGACCAATGCGCCGCTCATCATTGTCGGCGTATGGTGGAAAGAAGCCAATAAATTCGGGGCGATAGCGGCATCGGTTCTAGGCGGTATCTTGTACATCGTCGTTTCGCCTTTCGTTTTCCCGAGCATCGTCTTGACAGGGCACGCAGTGACAGACGGCATGGGCCTTTCAGGCGCGATGCTGGCCGTTCCTGTCAGCTTTATCTTGCTGATCGTCGTATCGTTTATCACAAACCGCATGCCTTCGCTGGCAAGCAAATTGACCAAGCAATCGGATATCGAATTGATCGAACGGATCCATGGCTGGAAAGACATTAAAGCTTACCGCTATAACAGCAAATTGGGTGCGGGCATTACGGTCGTATTATCCGCGGTTATTGCTGTCTGGGCGTTAATGCCTTGGGGCATGTAAGAATGGAAAAAGGAGTGATTAAAATGGTCAGAAATATGGTGGCGTTGAATGAAACATATTTTGGGGCATTTTTAAACTCACCGAATATCAAGGTTATCAGCACTCTCATTTTGCTGGTCACCGGAGTGGGCTACGGCGCGATTTCAATCGCGTCGAATGCCTCATACATAGCGAACTTCGAGTCGCCCTTGCTGCAAAACCTCCTGGTGCCGCTGATTTTCATCTTCTTCGGCCTGTTGTCGGCGTTCATCACGAAAATCGGTCTGGCGCTGCTCCTGTGGGCTGGGGCGAAAGGGTTCGGCGGCAAGGCGCTTTTCAGGGAAATCAATTTGGCTACACCTGTCGCGCTGCTGCCGGGATTGCTTGGAGTCCCATACTTAGCCGGCTGGGGAGAAGGTAACCTCGTGGTCATCGCCCTGCTGGTGGCGGGTATTGTATGGATGTATTTCGTCAGTGCAAAAATCTTGAAGACGACACAGAACTTTAGCAATAAGAAAGCGTATTTGGCGGCATTCTTGGCGTTCTTGTTTTTAGCGAGCGTCTATTACATCGTAGTGCCGTCTTGAATGCAATGTGAAAAAGTCCGGAAGCTTATAGCTTTCGGACTTTTTTGATGGAAAAAAATAGCCCCTCATTGCGGAGGAGAGATAAGGCGGTGCTGATATGCATAGATGGCCGCCTGTGTGCGGTCATGGACTTCGAGCTTCGCCAACAGATTGCTGACGTGAGTTTTGACTGTTTTCAGCGCAATAAACAATTTGTCCGCAATTTCCTGGTTGCTGTAGCCCGAAGCGATCAGCAGCAGGATTTCCATTTCGCGGTCTGTCAAATCTTCATGAGGAACATGGCTGTGGCGCATCTGCTTCATCATTTTGGTCATCACTTCCGGCTCCAGGACAGGTGTGCCGTTCATCGTGGCGCGGATGGATTCTGCGATGCGCGAGGCTTTGGATGTTTTCAGGATATAGCTCACCGCGCCGGCTTTTAATGCGGGATACACTTTATCGTCATCGGGAAAGCTGGTGACAATCATGATTTTCGCTTCCGGCCACTGGGTGATAATGGCGTCGGTCGCTTCTGCTCCGTTCATGACGGGCATGACCATATCCATCAAAATGACATCCGGCCGCAGTTCGAGCGCCATTTGAACGGCTTCTTCGCCATTTGCCGCTTCACCGGCCACTTCCATATCCGGCTGCGATTGGAGATAAGCGGAAACACCAATTCGGACCATCTCATGGTCATCGGCTAACAAGATTCTGATCATCGAAAACCTTCCTTTCAATAGGGACTTTCACTTCAACGATCGTGCCTTCGGAAGGCACTGAGACGATTTTGCTGACTGCGCCGATTTCAATGGCCCGTTCTTCGATATGCTTCAAGCCATATGAAGTGGATTTTGATTGTTGGCTTTCAAAGCCAACGCCATTATCTTGGATGCGCAAAATGGCGAAATTGTCCCGTTCGACAAAAAGGATATGCACTTCGGTGGCTTTTGAATGGCGCAACGTATTCGATAGCGTTTCTTGTGCAATGCGGAAGAGATGGTCTTCCGCGCCTTTTGGCAAAGAAACTTCCTCCAGCTTGGAATCG
Source organism: Planococcus sp. (in: firmicutes) (assembly GCA_035468565.1). Classification (GTDB taxonomy): domain Bacteria; phylum Bacillota; class Bacilli; order Bacillales_A; family Planococcaceae; genus Planococcus. Next base: position 9,136 of record DATISS010000147.1, on the reverse strand, counting down.
ATATCGAAATAGACTTTTTCCTTCAATTCGGCAATCAGTTCAGCCAAGCCTTGGCGCAATGTTTTATTGTGAAGAGCTGCCGGTCGGAGGTGGAGCAGCAAAGCGCGCATCTCCAATTGAGCCTGCTGGACCATTTTTTCCGTCTGCAGCAGCGCAGGGGCAGCTTGTTCATGCTCGGTCATTGAAGACAGCAGCATCGATGCGGCAAATAATTGCTGCGACACCGAATCATGCAATTCGCGCGCCAGCCGTTGGCGTTCCACGACCAGCCGTTCCTGGATCACTTTGTCCTGGGTTTCCGCGCGTTCGTTGGAAATGCGGGCCAAGCTTCTGCGCTGGGATTCCAGCAATTTCTGGAGTTTTAAAATGGAAGAAGCCAGATTGGCCGGCAGCGATTTCATATGGGCAGCTTCAATGACGGTATGGTCTTCGTTGCGCAGCAAAGCCTGGAAAATTTCCTCGGTATCCCGGACTTTGGAGCGGGATAGCGATTCCGACCACCAGGCAATGCCGATTGACAGCGCGAGCATCAACACGAGCAGCCAAATGCCGAACGGCAGGCCGGCGACGAAATCTTCCCACAACACAGACCAGGCGGAAAAAGTCGGAAGCCCGAGCAACACTGCCAGGATGCAAAATACGATAAAGGCGAACAGGGCCATGAAGAAAAGGCCGCGCGGCAGAATTTGTCTCATCTGCGGATCACCTCGATATCCCCCATCCACGTAGTGATTGCAATGATCATTTCCACTTTGCCATCAGCGGGGTAGCCATCTTCCGCATGAAGCGAACCGTTCCAAATGCGTTCTTTGCCGCCGTTGAAAAATCGGGCATCCCCAAGGATGGCCGAATAATAGACGCGCACAGGAACTTCGTAAGGAACGATAATTTTCACTTTGCCGAAGCCTTGGCGAATAGAGATCAAAGACGTTCGTTTCGGCAGTACCGTCTGGGTGGCGTCGACAAGCAAATCACCGGCAATCCCCTGGATGTGGATATCTTTCCATTCATATGCTTCGATCGGTGTTTGCTGGGCCGCGAAAAACTTATTTTGAATCAAACTTTTGTCGACAGTGCGGGCAATCGGCTGCTGCTGCCACTCTTCACCTTTCCAAAGGCGGATCAGCAAATAGATGGCAATTGCAAAAACGATCAAACGCAGGCTCCACATCGACAGCACCGCAATCCCGATCAGGATGACGGCAGTCCAGACGTAAGCTTTACGGGACTGGGGAGCTTTGTTCATGGCGTAATATAAGATTCCGATGCCAAGAAGAACCAAAAATACGCTGCCATTTCCGAAAAAGGCAACTTCAATAAAGATGAGCAACAAAGCGCACCACAAAATCAGTGCTTTCTTATTGGTAGTCAAGTGGTCCATCATGGTTTTTAGCCTCCTTCTTTGCAGCGGAAAAGCAAGAAGAAGGAAACCTTCTTCTCACTCTAGTTTACCCAATTTCTTTTTGTTGTGCGCTGTTTTTTTCGAGCGATTCCAAGCGATGCTCCATCGTCGAGTGCTGATGTGACTCTTCGGCTTCAGTTCCCAGGCCATCAATAAATGCAGACATGCTGCCTGCTGCTCCGAAGTGTTCCGCCTCGAAGCCGGAAGCCAGCACTTTGTCCATTTGATGGTGAGCACGCGCTGCATTCTCTTTCCCCATCAATTGCAGCTGGCGCAATTTCATATCTTTCACTTTATGCTGCATTTCCTCAAAGCGCTGCTCCAGGCGAGTGATTTCTTCGAGATTTTCAGTGAGGCTCTGTTGCAATTCAGTAACGCGCTTTGAATAGGAAGCGACTTCCAGTTCAGCGAACCGCGACAAGTCACTTTCGCCTGACGCTTTTGCCAGTCCGAGTTGCGCTTGGCGTTTTTCAGCCATTGCTGACGCTTCTGCCAGCTCTTGCTCCAGCTTAGCCGTCAGCTGCAATTGGCGTTCCACCCATTTGCCTGTCGTTTCCGTCTGTTTTTGGGCTTCCGCAATAAAGCGGTTCAATGCAGCCAGTGGATTTTTTTCTTCCTTTTTCGTCATCACCATGTCCACATCAGTGGCTACAGCGAATTTTAAACGTTCCCATAAAGTTGTCATGCCGATTCCTCCTTATTTGTTTAATTTCAGCCATTGGCTTTCGAAGTTGGTGAAAGGGTCTTTTGTGTCCTGAAACGAAACGGGCCGTCCGTTCCAATTGCGGTAAATCATCCACAGGCCGGCTGCTGCCGCGACGCCGAGCAAAGCCGGGACATTCGAGATTGCTGAGATTGCACCGACTGCACCGACGATGCCCCACCAGATTTTGGCGGCGAGGGAAATGCTTCTCAGGTAATAATGGATTCCTGCGTAAAGAATCAACGCTGACACAGCAAGTCCAACGATTGCCCCCAGGTTTGACAAGACGATGATTCCGGCGATGATGCCGAGTGTGATCATCCAAAACTTATTCATTGTTATTTCCTCCTCTCATTTATAACCTAATGTTACCAAGCACATCGCTTCCGGAATACGGACCCTGACTGCATCTTTAACTAGGACTTGCGGCGTAGTAGTGTTCGGGAAGGGACTTTTCCGGGTAAATGCTATAATGTTTTTTAGATAAATAAGTTAAACTATTGAGTTTCCATTTTCGATATTCCGCAAAACAGCCTCGCTTGCCGCGGGCGAGCGCTGAGCCGCTTCGTCGCTTCGCTCCTGTCCCTGCATCGCTGCGCTAGCTTCGGAACATGAAAAACCGTTGCAGGGTCTCAGCTGTCTCGCTATCCCGCAGGCAAGACATGGCCGAAGCTAGCGAGGGCATGTCTTTGCGACGAAGTGCGCAGCACTGCAGGAGCAGTAAGGTTTTCTCGGCAGTTTTGCTCCATATCGAGTAGCTATCTTAGCGGAGGCGCGTCAAGGGGCTAGGCGAAGCAAGGAGACGAGTGCTCTTCTCGGCTCCTTGCGAGAGCCATGCCCAAAGCGTCCGAAGCGGCGTATAAACCTTGAATTCTTATGTTCACTTATTGAGATAGCAGGAAAAGAGGGAATATTCTATGAAAAAGTTCGCTGCCATTGCCGGTGCGTTCAGCATTTACTTGGCCCTTATCAGTTATTTGGGCTGGAATACTTATTTATGGATCACCTCATGGCTTGCTGTGAAGCCGTGGCTGTTTGCTGGCATATGGGCCATTATCGCATTCAGTTTTTTCATCGGCCGCTTAGGGCACAGCTGGTTGGCGTTTACCATCATCGGCTCTTATTGGTTCGCCTTTTTACAATATGCAATCGTGCTGTTTCCTGTCGCAAACTTGGTGAGCGCTTTGGTGCATTGGCCGCGTGAAGCCTTTTTCATCGGCAATGCGGTCGCGGCGGCGATGCTGCTGATTTTGCTGGTCGGCTCTTATTTGGCTTATAGCCCGGCCGTGCGTGAGCTGGAGATAACGGTTGGCGATGCGCCGGCAGAACCACTGCACGTTGTCGTGGGTTCGGATTTTCACTTGGGCGTGCTGTCAGGCAAACGGCATCTGAAGCGGTTTGTCGATAGGGCCAACGAGCTGAAGCCGGATGCTGTCTTTTTAGCAGGGGATCTGGTGGATGACGATCCGGTGTGGTATGCGCGCTACGGCATGCAGGAGGAAATGGAGCGTTTGACGGCGCTGCTCGGCGTTTACGGCGTGCTTGGGAACCATGAATACTACGGCCGCAAAATTCCGCTTCTCGTTAAGGTGATGGAAGACTCCGGCGTCCGGATTTTGCGCGATGAAACTATTTTAGTCGCGGAGCGTTTCTATTTAACAGGACGGGAAGATCGTACAAATGGCGAACGGCATCCACTCGAAAAGCTTGCGCCTGAAAAAGGCCTGCCTTGGATCGTCATGGACCATACGCCATCTGATTTGAAAATGCCGGTTCAGCTTGGAGCTGATTTTCATATATCGGGCCATACCCACAAAGGGCAGATGTGGCCGAACGGTTGGATCACCAAAAAAGTATTTGAGTTGGATTACGGATACCGCTTGATCAAGAAAACCCATTTTCTCGTGTCGTCGGGATTCGGATTCTGGGGGCCGCCGATCCGGATTGGCAGTCGATCTGAATTATGGTCGGTAAAAATGAAGTTCGGGAAAGAGCAGTAAAGGAGGCAGCAGATGGAGCAATGGATTATAGATATTATGTCTGATTACGGTTATTTCGGTATATTTTTTCTTATTATGCTGGAAAATGTGTTTCCGCCGATTCCTTCGGAAGTCATTTTGACAGTGGGGGGCTTTATGACAACCACCACTAATATGACAATTCCTGGAGTGATTCTGGCTTCGACGGCGGGCTCTGTGACCGGGGCTATTGTCCTTTATGGCCTCGGTTTGCTGCTTGATGTCGAGCGGCTGGAGAAAATCGTCGATAAATACGGGCGTGCCTTGCGTGTCAAAAGGGCAGACATCTACCGGGCGGATGCCTGGTTTGACCGCTATGGCATCTGGACCATTTTTTTCGCGCGGCTGATTCCACTGATCCGGAGTTTGATATCGATTCCGGCTGGCATGGCGAATACGAAATTTTGGCTGTTCATCACATTCACGACGCTTGGGACTTTACTATGGAATACGGTCCTCGTTTTTATCGGGGAGGCCGTAGGAGAAAACCGGGCAGCCATTATGGAGCAGTTCGATAGTTATTCAAATGCGGTATACGCTTTGATAGTCATCGCAGCTCTGGCGGCAGTTTGGTATTACGTGAAAAAGATCCGCAGCCGGCCAATTGACTGAACAAAATAGATTTTCCAAAAACTGCCGGTAATTGCCAGCAGTTTTTTTAATTGATATAATTGTTTGATAATAAAGAGACGGAGGGTCCAAATGAAACCTATCATTTTTATCACACAGAAATTGCCGGACGAGGCTGTCGCCGGCTTGCATAAATCTTACGAAGTGCGCATGTGGCACGATGAGAAAGCACCGGCGCCACGGGAAGAAATCTTGAAACAGGCAAGAGAAGCGCACGCTTTATGGACGATGCTGTCCGATAAGGTGGACCGCGAATTGCTGGAAGCCGCACCGAATTTAAAAATCGTCTCGAATTTGGCGGTTGGCTATAATAATATCGATATCCACGCAGCCCATGAGCGCGGCGTCATGGTGACGAACACGCCCGATGTCTTGACAGAAAGCACAGCGGATCTTACATTTGCCTTATTGCTAGCAACGGCCCGCCGCATCATCGAAGCGGAAGGGTCTGTCCGTTCAGGAGAATGGAAATCTTGGTCGCCGATGGGCATGGCGGGGCGCAACGTCGGAGGCGCAACGCTCGGCATCATTGGCATGGGCCGCATCGGTGAAGCGGTTGCGAGGCGGGCGCAGGGGTTTGGCATGAACGTGCTCTACCACAACCGGACGCGCCGCAGCTTTGAAGACGTCAAATACGCGCAGCTTGATAATTTGCTGCAACAATCGGATTACGTGGTCATTTTGACGCCCCTGACGCAAGAGACAGAAGGCATGATCGGGGAACGTGAATTGTCCCTTATGAAAGAAACCGCTTGCCTCATCAATGTTGCGCGAGGCGGCATTGTCGATGAAGCCGCTTTATACGAAGCGCTCAAAGCGAAAAAAATCTGGGGCGCTGGCCTTGATGTTTTTGAAACAGAACCGTTGCCGCTTGACCATCCGCTGTTGTCATTGCCGAACTTGACGGTGCTGCCGCATATCGGCAGCGCTACAATCCAGACGCGCTTGGCGATGATGGAGATGAATGCTCAGGCGATATTCGCATGCCTTGAAGGCAAGCCGGTGGAAAACCGGGTCTGTTAAAGTCTTGTAATGCTGTTTTCAATTATGAGAAAGTTGAAGTTTTCCGGAATTTATTATAAAATAGGCTAGGTTTTTAACGCCGTTTCGGTGAAGAAAACAAATTGAATAGAGTAGGGTGGTAATGATTCATGCAAAATCATACACACAATGTTCTACTGTACTATAAGTACGTAGAAATCGAAGATCCAACAGCATTTGCGGCAGAGCACTTGGCTGCCTGCAAAGAAATCGGCTTGAAAGGCCGCATTCTTGTTTCCCATGAAGGCATCAACGGCACTTGTTCAGGTACGATTGAACAAACTGACTCTTATGTGGAATTGATGAAACAAGACGAGCGCTTTGCGGATATGCCTTTCAAAATTGACGCAGCCGACCGCCATGCCTTTAAAAAAATGCATGTGCGCGCGAAAAAAGAAATTGTCTATTTGGGCTTGGAAGATGATATCAACCCGAACGAATTGACTGGGAAATACCTGGAGCCTTCTGAATTTTATAAACAGATGCAAGAAGAAGACACAATCGTTCTTGATGCACGCAATGATTACGAATTTGATCTGGGCCATTTCCGCGGTGCGGTAAGACCGGATATTGAAAACTTCCGCGATTTGCCTGAATGGGTGCGCGACAACAAAGAAATCTTCGAAGGCAAGAAAATTTTGACGTATTGCACAGGCGGAATCCGCTGTGAGAAATTCTCTGGCTGGCTGAAAAAAGAAGGATTTGAAGATGTATCACAATTGCATGGCGGGATTGCTACTTATGGCAAAGACCCTGAAGTGCAAGGGGAACTTTGGGATGGCCAGCTCTATGTTTTCGATGAGCGCATTGCCGTACCAGTAAACCAAAAGGAACACGTCATCGTCGGAAAAGACCATTTTACAGGCGAACCTTGTGAGCGCTATGTAAACTGCGCCAACCCTGAATGCAACGCGAAAATCCTTGCATCGGAAGAAAACGAGCATAAGTATATGCGTTCATGTTCTGATGAATGCCGCGAACATCCACGCAACCGCTATGCGTTCGAGCACGGCTTGGATGGAGCACACGTCCAGGAGCGCCTTGACGCATTGAAAATAGCAACTGCAGTGTAACAAATAGAAAAAGCCGTCCCGTGGGGCGGCTTTTTCTATTTCCATCTTCTTCACTGACAATAATGGCACGGCCTTTGAATTTCAATAGCAATGGCACAAGCAACCAAGCGGCAGCAACGATCAACAGCACAAGCGAGATTGGTTTGGTGGCGAAAATCGAGAAGTCGCCGTTTGAGATCGTAAGCGCGCGGCGCATATTGTTTTCAATCATCGGGCCAAGCACTAATGCCAATACTAGCGGCGCTACCGGGAAATCATTCCGGACAAGCAGATAGCCGAGCACACCGCAAGCAAGCAATAAGTACAAGTCGAATGTTGTGTACTGCACTGCGTATACGCCGAAGAAAGAGATGGCGATGATGATTGGCAGCAAGTATTTCTTCGGTGTTTGAATAATCTTGGCAAATACTTTGACCAACGGCATATTCAGCACCAACAACATCAAGTTCCCTACGAACATACTGGCGATCAATCCCCAAGCCACTTCAGGATGGTCTTCAAAAAGCAGCGGGCCTGGCTGGATATTGTACATGATTAATGCGCCCATAAGGATGGCGGTTGTGCCTGATCCGGGAATGCCGAGTGTCAGCAACGGGATCAACGCGCCGCCGGAAGCGGCATTGTTTGCTGATTCCGGGCCGGCCACACCGGCAATTGCGCCAGTGCCGAATTTTTCAGGAGTCTTGCTGAATTTCTTTTCCGTGATGTAGGAGAAGAACGAAGCCAATGTAGCGCCGGCCCCTGGCAATACGCCGATAAAGAAGCCCAGGAACGAACCGCGCAATATGGGTACCGTACTGTCTTTCAAATCTTGTTTTGACGGCAAAATGCGGCCGATTTTTGCGATGGTTCCTTCTTCATGGTCGCGTTCAAGGACTGTTTTAAATACTTCCCCCAAGGCGAACAAGCCCACAGCAATCGTCAAAAATTCAAGTCCCGAAAACAAAATCGGCATATCGTAAGTGAAGCGCGCAATGCCTGAAACGGCATCGATGCCGATAGTCCCGAGCATAAGGCCGAAGACCGTCATCATCAGCGCTTTTGTCATTGATTTTCCGGCAAGGCCGCTTACCGCTGCAAGCCCAAGAAGCATCAACGAGAAATATTCGGCTGGCCCGAATTGCAGCGCGACATTTGATAAAGGTTTTGCCAGCAGCACAAGGCCAATCAGCGAAATGATGCCCGCGACGAACGAGCCGATTGCGGCAATGGACAATGCTGCACCTGCGCGACCTTGCCGCGCCATCTGGTAGCCGTCGAGCGTAGTGACGACTGAAGAGGATTCTCCAGGAGTGTTCAGCAAGATGGAGGTTGTCGAACCGCCATACATCGCTCCGTAGTATACGCCGGCCAATAGGATGATGGAGCTGGCGGCGGCCGCTTCAGGAGGGAGGCCAGCAGTCAATGTGGCCGTGACCGGGATCAGTAGCGCGACGCCGCTCATAGGTCCGATGCCCGGAAGCACCCCGACCGCTGTTCCGATCAATACGCCGACAAATGCAAAGAGAATGTTCTGCCATTGAAAAGCGATGCCGAATCCATCCATAAGAAATTGTAATGTACTCATAATTCTCCGCCTTTCAAGTTAAAATACCGGAAACCCTGGCAAGGAACCGCCTAGGAATTCAGCGAATAAATAATAGACCCCGAAAGAAAAGAGGCTGGCAATGACAAGGGATTGAATCCATTTGCCGCGCTCCATCGTCTGAAATGCGATTAACAGGAACAGGAAAGTCGTGATGACATATCCCAGAGGCTCGAGAAGCGCCGCATAAAGCACTGCGCTGACAAACAGCACGATAAACTTTCCATACTGGATTTTTTCCGTCTCCCCTTGCATCACCTGGTAGCGGAAAGTTTCATAGATCAACCGTGCACTCAACAGAATTAAAAGGATTCCTAGGCCGATAGGGAAGATATCAGGTCCGACTTCTGAGCCGTATGAGCTTTCGGATATTTTTCGGCTTTCCAGCACGAACAGCAGCCCGATCACCAAAAAAGCGATGCCTGCAAAGCGGTCGAATGTTTTACTCATTGCCTTCTACTCCTTTCAAAATCAAGAAAGCGGCCGAAGCCGCCACTTCATTATTTTTGCATGTCAAGCGCTGTCAAAAGTTCAACAATCACTTGTTCTTGTGTTTTCAAGTATTCTTCAAAACCTGCTGCATCTTTGTACTCGGATTGCCAGCCGTTCTGCTCCAATTCTTTTTTCCATTCTTCCGTTTCAGACATGTCTTTCAATTTCTCTGACCAGTAGTCGACCGCACCA
>DATISS010000146.1:0-19925 GCA_035468565.1 Planococcus sp. (in: firmicutes) | reverse complement strand
CAACCGTTCAGCAAACGGGAAGCGTTAAAGAATATAAAGTGATTCGTGTTTTGAAGTTTCCGACTAAATAAGTTGAACTAAAGAAGTTAAAGGTTATACACCGCTTCGGACGCTTTGGGCGTGGCTCCGCTAAGAGATATCTCGATATGGAGCAAAACAGCGGAGAAAACTGTACTGCTCCTGCAACGTTTCACTCTTCGTCGCAAAGACTTGCCCTCGCAGGCTTCGGGTAAGTCTTGCCTGCGGGGCAGCGAAGCGACGAGACAGCCGAGACCCCGGAAGCACGCGATAGCGGGCTGAGGAGGCTTGGCGCTCGCCCGCGGCAAGCGCAGTTGTTTTGCTCCATATCGGTTTAACAAGTCAAAAAAGCCCGGTGCTGGGAGCACCGGGCTTTAAATATGCATTTGGATTAACCGATAGAGCCTTCCATTTCGAACTTGATCAAACGGTTCATTTCTACCGCATATTCCATCGGCAATTCTTTCGTGAACGGTTCGATAAAGCCCATTACGATCATTTCTGTCGCTTCTTGTGCAGAAACGCCGCGGCTCATCAAGTAGAACAATTGCTCTTCAGATACTTTCGAAACTTTCGCTTCGTGCTCCAAAGAAACATTGTCGTTCAAGATTTCGTTGTATGGAATCGTATCCGAAGTAGACTGGTTGTCCATGATCAGCGTATCACATTCGATGTTCGAACGTGCGCCGTCGGCTTTGCGGCCGAAGTGGACGATTCCGCGGTAGGAAACTTTCCCGCCTTGCTTCGAAATCGATTTTGAAACGATTGACGAAGATGTATTGGGAGCCAAGTGGATCATTTTCGCTCCAGCATCCTGGTGCTGCCCTTTACCAGCGATAGCGATCGACAATGTCATGCCGCGTGCGCCTTCGCCTTTCAAGTAGATAGCTGGGTATTTCATCGTCAATTTAGAACCAATGTTGCCGTCGATCCATTCCATTGTACCGTTAGCATCAACAAAAGCGCGTTTCGTTACAAGGTTGAAAACGTTATTCGCCCAGTTTTGGATAGTTGTGTAGCGGCAGTAAGCGTCTTTTTTCACGATGATTTCAACTACTGCTGAGTGCAATGAATTCGTCGTGTAGACCGGTGCTGTACAGCCTTCTACGTAATGAACGCTTGCGCCTTCATCGACAATGATCAGCGTACGTTCAAATTGGCCCATATTTTCCGAGTTGATGCGGAAATAAGCTTGAAGCGGAGATTCCACTTTTATGCCTTTCGGGACGTAGATGAACGATCCGCCTGACCATACTGCCGTATTCAATGCTGCGAATTTATTGTCGGCAGCTGGAATGACTGATTGCCAGTATTCTCTGAACAGGTCTTCGTTTTCACGAAGTGCAGAACCGGTATCTTTAAAGACGATGCCCATGTCTTCCAATTCCACTTTCATGTTATGGTAAACAACTTCGGATTCATACTGTGCTGAAACGCCTGCAAGGTATTTCTGCTCAGCTTCAGGAATGCCGAGTTTATCGAATGTAGCTTTGATTTCTTCAGGCACTTCGTCCCAAGAAGTTTGGCTCTGCTCAGATGGCTTTACGTAATAAGTAATTTCATCGAAGTTCAACGAAGCTAAATCGCCGCCCCATTGTGGCATTGGCATTGAATAGAACAATTTAAGTGCTTTCAGACGGGAATTAAGCATCCATTCCGGTTCTTCCTTGATTTTCGAGATTTCTCTGACGATACCTTCTGTCAGTCCGCGTTTAGATCTGAAGACCGAGACATCTTTGTCATGAAACCCATATTTATAATCGCCGATTTCAGGCATTTTTTTAGCCATTGTCGTTCCTCCGTTCTATGTTACGATTTTTCTTCGCTTTGTACACCCTTTTCCATGGCTTTCCATGCAAGCGTCGCACATTTGATGCGCGCTGGGAATTGTGAAACCCCTTGAAGGGCTTCGATATCGCCCAGATCGATCGAGTCATCATGCTCTTTGCCGAGCATCATGTCTGAAAAGATTCGCGAAAGTTTTAAAGCCTCATCCACTTGTTTACCTTTGACCGCCTGCGTCATCATTGAAGCAGACGCCATGGAAATCGAGCAGCCTTCGCCGTCGAATTTTGCATCTTTGACAATGCCATCTTCGACTTGGAGCGTCAGTAAGATACGGTCTCCACAAGTAGGGTTGTTCATTTCTATGTTAACACTGTTCGTGTCGAGCGTACCTTTGTTGCGCGGTGTTTTATAATGGTCCATAATCACGCGTCGGTATAGTTGATCTAAATTATTAGAAGACATCGTTGAAATACTCCTTTGCTGAACGCAGTCCTTCTACAAGGCGGTCGATATCCGACTCGTCATTGTAAAGATAGAAGCTTGCGCGGGCTGTGGCTGAAACGTCCAGCCATTTCATAAGCGGCTGTGCGCAGTGGTGGCCAGCGCGTACAGCAATTCCGCTCATATCCAAGACCGTTGCGACATCGTGGGGATGGACATCATTCAAATTGAATGTAACAATTCCTGCCCGTTTTGCCGGATCTGCGGGGCCGTAAATTTCGAGCCCTTCAATCCCGCTCATTTTGTCCATCGCATAGGCAGCCATTTTATGCTCGTGCTTTTCAATTTCATTTAAGCCGATATCATTCAGAAAATCGATTGCCGCGCCTAAGCCGACTGCTCCGGCAATGATTGGCGTCCCGCCCTCGAATTTCCAGGGCAGCTCTTTCCAGGTTGAATCGTAAAGGCCGACAAAATCAATCATTTCGCCGCCGAATTCGATCGGCTCCATATCGTTCAAAAGAGCTTTTTTGCCGTACAACACGCCGATGCCGGTCGGTCCGACCATCTTATGGCCTGAAAACGCGAAGAAATCGCAGTCCAGCTCTTGGACATCAATTTTCAGGTGAGGAGCAGCTTGTGCTCCGTCCACGACCATGACCGCGCCGACTTCATGGGCGATCTGCGCAACTTCTTTTACCGGATTCATCGTACCAAGAACGTTGGAAACGTAGACCATGGAAACGATTTTCGTCCGGTCAGTGATTGCTGCGCGAACTTGTTCCAATGAAATGGTGCCATCTTCTTCAAGTTCAATATATTTTAGGACAGCTCCGCGTTCTTTCGCCAATTGCTGCCACGGAATAATGTTCGAATGATGCTCCATATAAGTGATGACAATTTCATCGCCTTCTTCGACGTTTGCCCGGCCATAGCTTTGCGCAACCAAATTGATGGCTGTGGTCGTGCCGCGCAGGAAGATGATTTCTTCCGTCGATTTGGCATTGATGAATTTCCGCACTTTTTCGCGTGCACCTTCGTATTTTTCAGTAGCGCGGTTGCCCAGTGTATGGACGCCCCGATGGACGTTTGAATTGTCGAATTCGTAATAATTCTTCAACGCCTCGATCACCTGCACCGGCTTTTGGGAAGTTGCCGCGCTGTCCAGATAAACCAGCGGGTGGCCATTGATTTCTTGATTCAGGATCGGAAAATAGCTTTTAATCTCTTTAGGTATCATTAGCGGACTTTCCTTTCGATAACCTCCGTCAATTGCTTTTTAACGCCTTCGATTGGCAACACGCGTACAACTGGTGCCAAGAAGCCGTGAATAACAAGACGTTCAGCTTCATGTTTTGAAATGCCTCGGCTCATCAAGTAGAACAATTGAAGCGGATCCACGCGGCCGACTGAAGCGGCGTGCCCTGCTGTAACATCATCTTCATCGATCAGAAGCATCGGGTTGGCATCTCCGCGCGCTTTCGGGCTAAGCATCAATACACGCGATTCTTGCTCGGCATTGGCTTTAGTTGCGCCATGCTCGATTTTGCCGATGCCGTTGAAAATGGCTGACGCCGAATCTTTCATGACGCCATGCTTCAAGATCTGTCCGTCTGAGTTCTTGCCCCAGTGGATGACTTGCGTTGTGAAATTCTGTTTCTGTGAACCGCGTCCGACCACTACCGTCTTCGTATCGCCAACAGAATTGTCGCCGATCAACAAAGTCGTGTTTTCTGAAATCGTGTCGCTGTCGTTCATCATGCCAAGCGCCCATTCGATACGCGAGTCGCGCTTTGCAACACCGCGGCGATTGACGTAAGTTGTAAATCCTTCTGCTAATACATCCACTGCGCCATAAATAACTTGCGCATTGTCTTCTGCAATAACTTCAGAGACGATATTCGCCAGGCCGTTTGCATGTGGCACAGTCGAAATATAAGTTTCCACATACGTCACTTGACTGCTCGTGTCCGCCACGACCAATGCGTGGTTGAACAATGAAGCATTTTCGTCGTCATGGATGAAGATGACCTGGACAGGCTCTTCCACTACAACGTTTTTCGGAACATAAAGGAATACTCCGCCATTCAAAAGAGCAGCATGCAATGCAGTCAACTTATGCTCTTCAGCCTTAACCGCATCTTTCATGAAATACTTGCCTACCAAATCTGCATGGTCGCGGATTGCAGTGAAAATATCAGTCAAAATGACGCCTTTCTCTTTCAAGTCATCCGACAAAGCCGAATATGCCGGCGTATTATTGTGTTGTATATAGAGGTTTTTCTGTTCAAGATCAACCAATGATTTCACTTCTTCAGGAAGCTCTGTCAACGAAGAATACGTTGAGCTTTCTGTCGAATGCACCGGAAACTCCGTGAAGTTCCAGCTTGTAATTTTCGTTTTATCCGGTTTTGGCAACGGCAATACTTCAGCAGCTGCCAGCGCCTGGACGCGCAGGTTCGTAAACTCTTCTGGTTCTGATTTAGAAGCCGAGAAGGAGCGCACGTCCTGCTCGGTCACTTTCAAGTTCGTTTCAACCGTCACGTTAGTCTCCCCTTCCAATTAAGCTTCTTGTCCTACTGTCTCGTCTTCGATGCCAAGCTCAACTTTGATCCAGTCATAGCCTTCAGCTTCCAATTTAAGCGCAAGTTCTTTGCCGCCGGATTTAACAACGCGGCCTTGCATCATCACGTGGACATGGTCTGGCGTGATGTAGTTCAGCAAACGTTGGTAATGGGTGATGATCAAGCAGCCGAAGTTCTCGCCTTTCATCTGGTTGATGCCATCGGAAACAACTTTAAGTGCATCGATATCCAAGCCGGAGTCGATTTCATCCAAAATTGCGAATGTCGGTTTGATCATCATCAATTGAAGAATCTCGTTGCGTTTCTTTTCGCCACCTGAGAAGCCTTCGTTCAAATAACGTTGCGCCATTTCCTGGTCCATATCAAGCGTCTCCATTTTGCTGTCAAGTTCACGGATGAATTTCATCAATGAAATCTCTTCGCCTTCCGCGCGTCGTGCATTGATCGCAGAACGCATAAAGTCAGCATTTGTTACGCCTGAAATTTCGCTCGGGTATTGCATACCAAGGAAAAGACCTGCACGTGCGCGCTCGTCCACTTCCATTTCAAGAACGTCTTCTCCGTCAAGAGTGACCGATCCTGATGTTACTTCATATTTCGGATGCCCCATGATAGCAGAAGCCAAAGTCGACTTCCCAGTTCCGTTAGGTCCCATGATGGCATGAATTTCACCTGTATTAATTGTTAAGTTTACACCTTTTAAAATCTCTTTATCTTCGATTTTAACGTGCAAATCTTTAATGACCAAAGTTGACATGTAAATACCTCCATAAAGTTAATGTTGAATGGAATTCCATTCTTAATTAGTATCATTCTAATCTTACATGAAACCGGCCTATGTAGCAAATCTTTAAATCGGCTCCAAAACAAGCTGCTACCAATTTAAAATACAGTATTTGCCCTAATTTCAAGAGATTCTTTCTCTTGTGCAACCGATTTCCACATTTTCAATAGCTGAATGCTAAATGAGAAATTAGCAAATAAAAAAACCGGCACTTAAAGGCGCCGGCCGTATCATTTTCGTCTATTATGAATTTCCGTGTACTTGACGTTCCAAACGTGCGGCAGTTTTTTGCGCTTGCCGATAATCCAGTTCTCTCCGTTGTTCCACTTCAACAATCTTGTCAGTGTCGTTCTGGTATTCGTCGATACCAAATCCGTGTACATCTCTAAATGCCTGTTCCATTTTTTCTGTGCGTTCTAGTCCATTTGAATCGATGGCTGTTCATCCCTTTCCAGTTTGAATTACTTGTTAAGTATACCCCGGAAATTCCTGAAAAAACCCGAAATAATCGAATTTCTGTAAAATGGCTCTTTTGTCTTATGAATTACCAGAAAATTCAAAACGAATGAAATGTGAAATAAATACGATATTCCTGAAAACAGCTACGCTTGCCGCGGGCAAGACATTGGCCGAAGCTAGACCAATGTCTTTGCGACGAAGCAGCGAAGCGAAACAACTCTTTTTATGTCCCGAAGCTAGCGAAGCGTTGCAACGGTTGTTCATGTCCCGAAGCTAACGAAGCGTTGCAGGGACAGGGACAGCGGTTTTCACAGCCGGCGCAGCGACCTGTGCTAAAGGTCCCGCAGGAGCGGGAGCGACGAGGAGACTGAAGCGTAATGAAAAGACATAACAAAATATATAAATAGCACAAAAAAGGTCCAGCATGGATATGCCGGACCTTTTGCTTATTGGCTTACTTCGTTGTGGATGCTAGAAGGGTTAAGCTCTTGCGCTTCCAATAAAGCATTGAACTTGTCGTCCGCTTCTTGGAATTTTGCATTTGCCGCTTCGAAAGATGCTTCTTTCGTCAGCTCTTCAGCTTTCATGTCGTAAGACTCTTTAATAGAAGCTAATGCAGCTTCGATATCTGTTTTCTGTTCTTCGAGCGTTTTAGGAATTTCGATCTCTTCTACTGCCACAGAAGTTTTTTCAGCGGATGCTTTTGCAGCATCCTTCATTGTTTGAAGTTCTTCGGCTTCAGGCAATGTGGCTTCTGTCTGAGCAGTTTCAAAAGCGTTCAAGTCAGCATCAGTGCCGTTGATCGTATTTGGAACTGACATATAGAAACGCATCATTTCCTGTTTCGCACTGCCTGTTTCTTCTGCTGCACCCTCTGTCGCAGGTGCTTCTTCAGTTGTACCGCTAGTTGTATCTTCTCCGCAAGCTCCTAAAAGAAGCGTAGCTGCGAAACCGATAATCACTAATTTCTTCATAAATATTTCCCCCTTTTCTTACAATTCAAAGTTATAATAGCACAGCTTTTTTTGATTGTATATATTTGGGAGAAAAGTCGCAATTGGTGCAATATTGCTTTTATTGCAGAGCTTTTTTTCCATTAGCGAAGCGATCGACGATCATTGATAAGGCGCCGTCACCCGTTACGTTTGTTGCAGTACCGAAGCTATCCTGTGCCAAGTAAAGGGCAATCATAAGAGCGACCATGGTTTGATCGAAGCCGAGCATCGATTCAAGAAGCCCAATGGCAGCCATTACAGCGCCTCCAGGAACACCTGGAGCGGCAATCATCGTTACGCCAAGCACCAAGATGAATGGCAAGATGCTGCCGAAAGACGGTACGTCTCCAGTCAACAGCATGACGCCGACTGCACAGGACACGATTGTGATCGTGCTGCCGGAAAGGTGGATGGTCGCGAACAAAGGAACCGCGAAGTCAACAACGCGTTTGTTGGCTCCAGTCTTGCGCGCTTGCTGTACAGTGACCGGAATCGTTGCCGCAGAAGACTGCGTGCCAAGCGCTGTGAAGTAAGCTGGCATCATCGTTTTCAGCAGAAATAACGGATTTTTTTTGTTCAATGCGCCTGCAGTTGTATATTGAAGCATCAGCATAGTCCAGTGCAGAATGATGATCATGACGAATACAACAGCGAACAATGACAGGATTTCGGCTACTGCCCCTCCGTATGCCATATTGCCGAAAATCCCGAAAATATGGAATGGCAGCAATGGAATGATTACATAAGATATCGTCTTTTCAATAACAGCCTGGAATTCATCAAAGAATGAAACCATTGTTTTGCTGCCAGTGGAAGCCATGCCGATCCCCAGCAGAAATGCAAGGATCAATGCGGACATGACGCCGAATACTGGCGGCATTTCTAATGCGATATAAGATGCAGCTAGTGCATGTTCCGGATCATCGATGTTGCTCATTGACCCGGCTTTCATGAAATTCGGCAAGATCGATGTTGATGCCATAAATGCCAAAATCCCCGCAGTTACTGTAGAAAAATATGCAAAAAAAGTGGCCAAGCCCAGCAATTTTCCGGAGCCTTTTCCGAGTTTCGCAATACCCGGAGCGATAAAGCCAAGAATGATCAGTGGAACAATAAAATTAAGAAAGCTTCCGAAAATAGCGGTGAACGTGGCGAAAACGCGTGCCAGCCATTCAGGCGCAAACGAACCGATTAACACACCTAAAGCGATCGCCAAAATGATTCTTGGCAATAAACCAAACTTGATCTTCATTACTTTGTCCTCCCCACGTGAACAATTGTATTATCATTATTATTCAAAAGTATCATAGACCTCAAAATAATAGAATAGTTTAAGAAAAACGCGGAATATTTTCATTATTTCATCAAAATAAAAAAGCACCCTTTCGGATGCTTTTCTTCAGTCTACAGGTACGACAGAGCCGCCCCATTCTTCTAGGATAAAGTCTTGGATCTCTTCTGATTTCAATACTTCGACCAATGCTTGGACATTTTCATTGTCTTCATCGCCTGCACGTACTGCGATGATGTTGACGTATGGTGAGTCTGAATCTTCAAGAGCAATTGAATCTTCCATCGGATTGATGCCCGCATCAATTGCGTAGTTAGAGTTGATCAATACAGCATCGCCTTCACCTTGTTCGAACATTTGCACCAAAATGGCTGCTTCGTAATCTGTTTCAAACTGCAAGTTTTTAGGATTTTCCGAAATATCGCTGACTTCAGCTGTCGTTTTCTCTACAGCTTCATCCAACTTGATCAGGCCTTGCGCTTCAAGCATAGACAAAATGCGTCCGTGATCGGCAACTGAACTGCTCATTAGGATCGTAGCACCCTCTGGAAGTTCTTCCAACGAATCGTATTCTTGAGAATACACGCCGATTGGCTCAATGTGAATTCCGCCGGCACTTTCAAACTCATAACCGAATTCTTCAACTTGTGAAGCTAAATAAGGTACGTGCTGGAAGTAGTTTGCGTCAATTTCGCCAGATTCTAAGTCTTGGTTCGGTAAAA
Source organism: Planococcus sp. (in: firmicutes) (assembly GCA_035468565.1). Classification (GTDB taxonomy): domain Bacteria; phylum Bacillota; class Bacilli; order Bacillales_A; family Planococcaceae; genus Planococcus. The sequence goes on along the minus strand of DATISS010000146.1, from coordinate 10,842 downwards.
TGTAATCTTGGTACGTTTCGATTTCAAGCTCGATGCCTTGTTCTTCAAGAATCGGTTGAGCTTGTTCAAGAATTTCAGCGTGCGGCACATTTGATGCACCAATTTTCAATGTTGATGATTCTTCGCCTGAACCGCTTTCGTCTGCTCCGCATCCCGCTAACGCGAATGCTGTTAATACTGTTCCTGCTACAAATTTCTTCATGTTGTCAATCTCCCTTTTTATGTGTTTTTTTATGATTAACGTTTGTCCGACTTCACAGTCAAACGGTCACCGATAAACTGGATGGCAAATACAATGATCAAGATGAGGATCGTGGCTATTAGAATAACGTCTTGGCGGCTTCTTTGGAAACCATCAAGGAATGCCAAAGTGCCAAGGCCGCCGGCTCCGATGATGCCTGCCATTGCGGTATAGCCGACAAGAGCAATGGCTGTCACCGTGATACCGGAAATAAGTGCCGGTTTTGATTCCGGCAGCAGCACTTTGCGGATGATGGTCCACGTGCTTGCGCCCATCGATCGGGCGGCTTCGATAACGCCTTTGTCAATTTCTTTCAGCGCAATCAATACCATGCGCGCGTAAAATGGTGCAGCCCCGATGATCAACGCTGGCAATGCGGCGTTCGGTCCTCGGATCGAGCCCATCATAAATTTCGTGAGCGGGATCAGCAGGATGATCAAGATGATGAACGGAATTGACCGGAAAATATTGACGAATGCGCCGGTCAGCCAATTGACGATGCTGTTGGCCCATAATTGCTTTGGTGCCGTTAAAAACAGGACGATACCGAGCACCAATCCGATAACGAAAGTGAAGAATGTCGACATCGCGGTCATGTATAAGGTTTCGAGCGTCGCTTCCCACATATCATTCCAGTCGACGTTCGGGAATAATGACTCAATCATTTGCCATCACCTCCGTTTGGACGTCTTCTGCATTGAGGAAGCCAATCGCCTCATCAATTTCAGGCTGTGTGCCTTTTATTTGTAAGATCAATGTTCCATAAGCCCCTCTTTGCGTATGTGCGATATTGCCTTGCACAATGTTGATATCGACCGGGTATTTGCGGATCAATTTCGTCAATATGGGCTGCTCGGTCTGGTCTCCGACGAACACCAGCTTGATGAGTACACCTGATGGATACAGTTCGCGCAAATGCTTGATCGTTTCTTGCGAATCTTCGGTGTCTGTCACTTGCGCAACAAAACGCTTGGTGATGTTTTCTTTTGGCGCTTGGAAAACGTTCAGCACGTCACCCAATTCGACCACGCGTCCGCCTTCCATGACGGCGACGCGATGGCAGATTTTGCGGATGACATGCATTTCATGGGTGATCAGCACAATCGTTAAACCGAGGCGCTTATTGATATCCACTAGCAAATCCAGAATCGAATCCGTGGTCTGCGGATCCAGTGCGGATGTGGCTTCATCGCAAAGGAGCACTTCCGGATTGTTCGCCAGCGCGCGGGCAATGCCGACACGCTGCTTTTGGCCGCCGGACAACTGAGCAGGATACGCGTTCTCTCTTCCGGTTAGGCCGACGAGCTCCACAAGCTCTGAGACACGTTCAGCGCGTTTTTCTTTCGGCACTCCTGCAATTTCAAGCGGAAATTCGATATTCTCTTTGACGGTGCGCGACCACAGCAAATTGAAATGCTGGAAAATCATGCTGACTTTCTGGCGCGCTTTGCGCAAGTCCTTGCTGTTGATCGCTGTGATGTCCTGGCCATTGATGACGACTGACCCCGACGTCGGCTTTTCCAATCCGTTCAGCAGCCTGATGAGCGTACTTTTGCCCGCTCCACTATAGCCGATGATGCCGAAAATCTCGCCGTCTGCAATGTCGAGCTCGACAGCGTCGACCGCTGTCAGCGAGCCTTTGCCCGTATCGAACACTTTCGATAAGTTTTTAAGTTCAATCATTCCATAAACACTCCTAATCCAAAAATAAAAACCCTTCTGCGCAGAAATGAGCAGAAGGGTAACTTAAAAAGTTGAACCGATCTCTCATTTCCCGAAGTTTAAGCTTCGTGTGACTTGGCACCATTTCATTTTCATGACGGTTGCCGGGCTTCATAGGGCACTTCCCTCCACCACTCTTAATAAGAGTAACGATATTTAATTAATTTCAGAGATTCAATTTACCACGCTTGGATTTATACGTCAACTGATTTCAATTTTCCGTAAAGATAAGGTACGGAGTGGAACGCGTAAATCTTTTCTTTCAGCTGTCCATTCTGCGTAATGAGAAGGCATGGGACGCTTTCGACCTGGTACAGTGAAGCGATTTCCTGCACGTAGTTCAAGTTGGCTTTGCCCATCGGCAGATCCGGCACCAGCTCCTGCACGATTTCCAGCATTCTCGAAGCGACCTGGCATGTGCCGCACATCGGCGCATACAGGTAGTATGCAGCCACGTCGTTTGTGTTTTTTTCTTTTAGCCATTCTTTATGTGTCCATTCATTCATGCGGTTTCATCCTTCAGCTATAAACTTATTGACTTGAACGTTTGCCGATATCAATATATCCAGCAGGATGCGGTTGGGTGTTGCAGCCACTTCTTTGTAGCTCGGGTTGATATAAAAATGGCGGGCTTCCGGAAACTCGCGCTTCACCAGTTTGCGCAATTTCTCGCCTGACTTGTCCGCATCCACCAATATGATGATATCCATTTCTTCAAATGGCAGCAGCATTTCTTCAAGCCTCGTTGCACTTACTGTACCATTTGTGCAGAGAATCGTCACGGGTTCTGCAATAAGCGGCGCAATCTTTGCTTTGTCGCTGATTCCTTCCACCACAATCACTTTTTCCATAAAGCAACACCTCGCTATATAAGTTGAACAATAAATTTAAGCTTTATACGCCGCTCCGGTCGCTTTGGGCATGGCTCTCGCCATGAGCCGAGAAGATCGCTCGTCTCATTGCTTCGCCTAGCCCCTTGACGCTCCTCCGCTGAGATATCTCTCGATATGGAGCAAAACAGCGGAGACGCCTGCGGGAAAGCGAGACAGCCGAGACCCCGCAGGGAGCGAAGCGACTGAGGAGGCTTGGCGCTCGCCCGCGGCAAGCGTAGCTGTTTTGCGGAATATCGATAATTATAAAATATTATTTCAACTTGTATAAGTATGTCCAGATTTGTGTATAAAAAAAGCGCCACATAGGCGCTTTGGATTTACTCGTTGATCATTTCTTTGTATTGCTCAGCTGTCATCAATTCGCCCAATTCAGCTTCGCTAGGGGATTCGATTACCACCATCCACGCGTTTTCGTAAGGGGATTCGTTAACAAATTCCGGGCTGTCTTCAAGTTCACTGTTCACTTCAAGCACTTTTCCGCTGATTGGCGCGTAAAGTTCCGAAACAGTTTTAACAGACTCGACACTGCCGAAAGGCTGGTCTTTTTTTAGTTCATCGCCAACTTGCGGCAATTCAACAAAAACGATATCTCCAAGTTCAGCTTGTGCAAAATCAGTAATGCCGATTCGCGCTGTCGTGCCTTCTACCTTGACCCATTCGTGCTCTTTGGAATAACGAAGTTCTAGTGGTGTGCTCATCGAAAACCCTCCATATTATGTAGTTTACTCATATCTAAGTTTGACATAAACAAATCGGAAATACAAGAAATCAATCGCTTATCTCCAGTTGGCTTCAAAGTCCTGTTCTTTGAATCCGAGCGTCACTTTTCCGCCGCCGTATGTAAGCGGGCGTTTGATGAGCATGCCGTCTGAAGCCAGCAATTCCAGCTGTTCGTCTTCAGTCATTTTCGCCAACTCGTCTTTCAGCCCCAGCTCGCGGTATTTCATGCCGCTCGTATTGAAAAACTTCTTCAATTCCACTCCACTCGCTCCATATATTTCGCTGAGCTGCTCTTTTGAAGGCGGCGCTTCCGCAATATTGATTTCATTGTATTCAACGCCTTGATCGTCCAGCCATTTTTTCGCTTTGCGACACGTTGTGCATTTTGGATACGCGTAATAGGTTATCAAGAAAAAACCTCCTTTTTTTCCAAGCTTACCAAACCGCGGGCGCTGCGTCGATGTAAAATACTCCCTTTGGCTGTGCCTTCTCACCAACGCAAAAAGGGGATTAGGCCCCCTGACCAATCCCCTTTTTGTTTTCAGGCTCACCAAATGATCCTGTTGCTTAGTATTACACCACGTATTTTTCTGCTTCGACCAATTTGACTGCCGCTTCACGTTTTTTCGCGATGACGTTGTATGGAGTTGAACGCGTCAATTTACGCAATGCAGAAAGCATCATGCGCTGGTTATCGCCTTCGATCGCCGCAATCAATGTTTCTTTCGCGTCTTTCTCAATCTTATCGAATGCTTCTTGGCAATAAATCTGCGTGTATAGCAATTTCTGCTTCGCTTTTTCTTCGCCTGATGCGGCAATCGCTTTTTCTGTGCGGAGAACGACAGATTCCATCGCGAAGACATTGCTGACGATATCAGCGATGTTCACTAGAACTTCCTGCTCCTGCTCCAATTTCGTGCCGTACGTCTGCGCCGCTAGGCCAGTTGCCAACAAAGCGATTTTCTTCGCGTTGCGGACCAGGTATTTTTCCTGCGCCAAAGCTTCTGTGCCGACTTCTTCCGGCATCATCATAAGCAGTTCCTCTTGTAATTTCTGTGCATGCTGCAGCAATGGAAGCTCGCCTTTCATCGCTTTGCGCAACAAGGTACCCGGAACTAGCAGACGGTTGATTTCATTTGTTCCTTCAAAAATGCGGTTGATGCGTGAATCGCGGTAAATGCGTTCGATTTCGTATTCTTGCATAAAGCCGTATCCGCCGTGAAGCTGAACGCCTTCGTCAACGATGTAATCAAGCGTCTCTGTGCCAAAGAATTTGTTCAATGAACATTCAACAGCGAATTCAGCGATTGAATCGGCTACCAATTTGCCGTCAGCCTGCTGCTCGTCCGTAAACTCGCTCATGCGGTCTTCGAACAAGCCGACTGTGCGGTAAACCGAACTTTCCACCGCGTATAGATGAGACGCCATCGTCGCCAATTTTTCGCGCGTCAGGTTGAACGATGAAATCGGCGTCTTGAATTGCTGGCGCTGATTTGTATAAGGGATCGTGATTTCCATCGCACGCTTCGAAGCTCCGATTGTGCCCACTCCCAATTTATAGCGGCCAATGTTCAAGATGTTAAACGCGATGATGTGCCCGCGCCCTGCTTCGCCCAAAAGGTTTTCCACAGGCACTTGTGCGTCTTCTAAGATCAATGTGCGGGTAGATGAAGATTTGATGCCCATTTTCTTTTCTTCTGGTCCAACTGAAACGCCGTCGTAAGCGCGCTCAACGATGAATGCTGAGAATTTGTCGCCATCAATTTTTGCGTATACCACAAAAACATCAGCAAAACCGGCGTTAGTGATCCATTGCTTTTCACCGTTCAGCACATAATGCGTGCCTGCTTCGTTCAAACGAGCTGTCGTTTTAGCGCCAAGTGCGTCTGACCCTGAACTCGGCTCAGTCAATGCGTAGGCAGCAATCATTTCACCTGTAGCCAAGCGCGGCAAATATTGCTGTTTCTGCTGCTCGTTGCCGAAAAGGACGATTGGCAATGAACCGATGCCGACGTGTGCGCCGTGCGTGATCGAAAATCCGCCAGCTTTCGACATTTTTTCAGCGATCAACGCTGAAGCGATTTTATCCAACCCAAGGCCGCCGTATTGTTCTGGAACGTCTGCTCCTAAAAGGCCAAGATCTCCGGCTGACTTCAACAAACGCACTGAATGTTCGAATTCATGGTTTTCCAGTTTTTCCACAACAGGCATTACTTCCGTGTTGACGTAATCCTCAGTCGTTTTGGCAATCATTTTATGCTCTTCTGTAAAATCTTCTGGTGTGAAGACGCGTGAAATGTCTGCCTCTTCGATTAGGAAACTGCCGCCTTTGATCAATGTTTTTTCTTGTTCCATTATAAATTCCTCCTAGTTTTTATTGGTTTGATTACGGATTTCTATAGCATTTCGAAGACTCCTGCTGCGCCCATTCCGCCGCCGATGCACATCGTTACCACGCCGAACTGCTTGCCTTGGCGCTTCAATTCGCTCATCATACGGATTGTCAAAATCGACCCTGTTGCGCCCAGCGGATGCCCGAGGGCAATTGCTCCGCCGTTGAAATTCACTTTATCGATGTCGATGCCAAGATTGCGGACGACCGCCAGCGATTGCGAAGCGAAGGCTTCGTTCAATTCCCAGACGTCGATGTCGCTGATTGATAATCCAGCCAGTTTCAAGGCTTTCGGAATCGCCACGATTGGGCCGATGCCCATGATTTCAGGCGGCACGCCGCCTGTCGCGAACGAGCGGAATTTAGCCAAAGGCTTAAGCCCAAGCGCTTCCGCTTTTTCACGGTCCATAACCAATAACGCGCCTGCGCCGTCAGATGTCTGCGACGAATTCCCAGCCGTTACCGAACCGCGGGCAGAAAATGCCGGACGCAATTTAGCCAAGCCGCCGATGTTCGTGCCATGGCGGACGCCTTCGTCCATCTTGAACATGAAAGTTTTTTCCTGGTATTTATTGTTTTCATCTACAAATCGTTTGGTCACTTCGACCGGCACGACTTCGTCATCGAACTTGCCAGCTGCGATTGCCGCTCCCGCACGCTCATGCGAGCGGACGGCAAATGCATCCTGATCTTCACGGCTGACGTCGTATTTTGCCGCCACTTGTTCTGCGGTATGGCCCATGCCCATGTAATACTGGGGTGCTGTTTCCGCCAATTTCGCATTCGGGCGGATGACGTTGCCCATCATCGGCACCATGCTCATCGATTCGACTCCACCGGCGATGACCGCTTCAGCCGAGCCGACCATGATTTTCTCTGCAGCGTAGGCGATGGACTGGAGCCCTGATGAACAAAAACGGTTGACTGTCACTGCCGGCGTTGTATCCGGCAAGCCGGCCAATGCACCGATGTTGCGGGCGATGTTCATGCCCTGCTCTGCTTCTGGCATTGCACAGCCCATGATCAAATCATCTATCGGACCGTCATATCCTGCACGGTTCAATGCTTCCCGTACTACCAATGCGCCGAAATCATCCGGCCGCACAGTCGCTAGAGAGCCTTTTGTCGCTTTTCCGACCGGCGTTCTTGCTCCGGCCACGATTACTGCTTCGCGCATTTCATTTTCCTCCTTTAGTATCGTGCGATTAGTTGCGGAGCGGTTTGCCTTTGACTAGCATATGCTGCATCCGTTGTTGTGTTTTCGGTTTTGCCACCAGGTTCAAGAACGCTTCACGCTCCAAATCGAGCAAGTATTGCTCATCAACCAATGTGCCGTACGGCAGTTTTCCACCTGACAGGACGAAAGCCAATTTCTTCGCGATTTTCAAATCATAATCGGAAATATAGCCTGAGAGGTGCATCCCCTCAGCACCCAGCAACAGCGTCGCGTAGCCCGGTTCGCCAGTGACTGGCACTTTATCGCGTACCGGTGCCTGGTAGCCATTTTCAAACAAATTAAGAGCGGCTTGTTTGGCGTCATGGATCAAGTGATCGCTATTGACGCTGATGCCGTCTGTAAAGTTCAAGAAGTTGGTATCGCGAGCTTCTTCAGCAGATGTCGACACTTTCGCCGTCGCAATCGCTTCGAATACTTTGCTCGCGACGTTTTGGTAATCAAATGTCACGCCATGCGGCAAGCCTTTCAAATGCTTGATGTAAAGCTCTTTGTTTCCGCCGCCGCCCGGGATCAGCCCGACGCCTGCTTCTACAAGACCCATGTATGTTTCCATTGAAGCTTGGATATGCGCTGCGTGCAGCGCCACTTCGGCACCGCCGCCAAGCGTCATGCCAAATGGCGCGACGACGACTGGCTTCGAGCTGTATTTGATCTTCATCAACGCGTTCTGGAACGTTTTGATCGTAAAGTCCAGCTCGAAAATATTATCATCCTGCGCTTCCATCAAAATCATGCCCAAGTTGGCGCCGACGCAGAAATTCTTGCCTTGGTTGCCGATGACCAGCCCTTTATGGTTTTTCTCCACTTCGTCGACTGCGTAATTGATCATCTGCATGATATCCAAGCCGATCGCATTAGAGTGTGAATGGAACTCAAGCAGCAAAATGCCATCACCAAGGTCGATCAAGCTTGCACCTGAATTCGACTTCACTACGCCGTGCTTTTTCTTAAAGCGCTTCAAGTCGATAACTTTGCCGTTGACTGGCACTGCAGAATAATCCGTGCCATTGAAGAAATAAAGGTCGCCATTTTCTTCTTTATAGAAGTTTTCATTGCCGCTATCCAACAAGCTCTGGGCGAATGCCGGAATAACATGCCCATCTTCTGCCATCTTGGCAGCGGATTGGCGCACGCCGATCGCGTCCCATATTTCAAACGGCCCTTGTTCCCAACCGAAGCCCCATTTCATGGCATTGTCGATGGCAACGATGTCATCGGCAATTTCACCATGAAGCTGAGCGGAATAACGCAATGTCGGAGCCAACAGGTTCCACAACAATTCGCCTGTCCGGTCGTTTGCGTAGATCAGCGTCTTCACTTTCGCGTTCAAGCCTTTTTGCTGCTTCGCCATTTCCTGTGAAGGCGTTTTCAATTTTCCGGCTGTCCGGTATTCCATCGTTTCCGGATCAAGCTCCAGGATTTCTTTATCTTTTTTCAAGAAGAAGCCTTGCCCCGACTTAGCGCCGAGCCAGCCATTTTCCACCATTTTTTTCATAAAGGCAGGTGCTTCGAATACTTGCTGTTCTTCACCTGTCGTTTGGTCATAGACATTTTTCGCAACGTGCATGAATGTATCAAGACCGACCACATCCAGCGTCCGGAACGTCGCTGATTTCGGACGGCCGATTAACGGTCCTGTCACTGAATCCACTTCGCCGATCGAATAGCCGCGGTTCTGCATTTCGCGCACCGCTACCAGCAAACCGTATGTGCCGATCCGGTTGGCGATAAAGTTCGGCGTATCTTTTGCTTCCACAACGCCTTTGCCTAAACGGTCTTCACCGAAATCCTTCATGAATTGAAGCACTTCCGGAGATGTCGTTTGGGCCGGAATCACTTCAAGCAATTTCAAATAGCGCGGCGGGTTGAAGAAATGCGTGCCCAGGAAATGCTTGCCAAAGTCTTCCGAACGCCCTTCGACCATCGCGTTGATGCTGATGCCCGATGTATTGGACGAAATGATCGTGCCAGGTTTTCTGACCGCATCCAATTTTTCGTACAATGATTTTTTGACATCCAGGTTTTCGACAATGACTTCAATGATCCAGTCCACGTCTTTCAGTTTATCCAAATCATCTTCCAAGTTGCCTGGCGTGATCAATTGCAGGTTCTTTTTCGCTGCCAATGGCGCCGGTTTCTGTTTCAGCAATTTCTGAACAGCTGTAGCAGCAATGCGGCTGCGCACTTGGCGGTCTTCCAATGTCAGGCCTTTTGCTTGCTCTTCTGTTGATAATTCACGCGGAACAATATCCAGCAATAAAACCGGTATTCCGATATTTGCAAGGTGTGCCGCAATTCCGGATCCCATGACGCCTGAACCGATGACGGCCGCTCTTTTAATTTGATATGCCACTCGAAAACCCTCCCAGTATTTTTTTGAATGAATCCTCATTCATTTTTTGAGTAAAAAAAATAGAACGTTCTCTATGTCCTCTAGTTTAAATTATATTTACTATTTTCGCAATATTTAATCGTTAAAAATTTCCTGGACCCTTGAGATTAATTTCTTTTCGAAAGACATTCCGCAAGGTACACTGATTAAAGAAGAATTAGGAGGAGATTTTATGAAGCCCATTACAACGAACGAGCAATTCAACGAAATCATCGGCGGCACGGAGCCAGTCATTGTCAAATTCCAAGCTGGCTGGTGCCCTGACTGCACGCGCATGGATATGTTCATCGACCCGATCATCGAGGAATTCAATCAATATGAATGGTTTGATGTAAACCGCGACGAACTTCCTGAGCTCGCTGATAAATACGACGTCATGGGAATCCCGAGCCTGCTGGTTTTCAAGAACGGCGAAAAAACGGCCCACCTTCACAGCGCGAATGCCAAATCACCTGAGTCCGTGACAGACTTTTTGTCCAGCCAGGAAAAATAAAAGCTTACTGAGAAAGTTGTGTTTTAAATTGGTTGTTAAACCGATATTCCGCAAAATAGCCCCGCTAAAATATATGCTCCTGCATCGCTACGCTAGCTTCGTCGCTTGACTGCGCCCTTGGGAGTCGGAGCTATTTTGCTCCATATCTTGACATCAGCAAGAAGGTCAGACTGCGTACCTTTCATCTTCTTAAATAAAAGAAATGACTCACTACTAAGAAACACCCTTGAATGAAGCGGAAGGCGGCGAACAAGTTGGGCAAAAGTATTTTGACCAACTTGTTTGCGACGAAGCGCATAGCGCTGCAACGTACTTCCATGTCTCGAAGCTAGCGAAGCGATGCAACGGTTTTTCATGTCCCGAAGCTAGCGAAGCATTGCAGGGACAGAGACATGAGCAACGGTTTTCTCAGCGAGGGAAGCGGCTGAAGCCGTGCCCGCGGAACGCGTCCGCCTGGAGCGAAATGAAATCACAATATAAGTTTCTTACAATCTGACCCCGATTGTATTAGTTGAGTGAAGAAAAAGACCTCACTTAGCGTGAGGTCTTTAGTTGAAATAATTGAATAGGACTACGATCCCTTGGCTGGCAAGGTTCAAAGCGAAAATCGCTACGATCGGAGAAAAATCGATCATGCCGAAAGGCGGGATGATTTTTCTGAAAATATCCAGATATGGGTCAGTGACCTTTGTTAGCATTTGGCCGATAGCCGATTCCTTGGCGTTTGGCAGCCAGCTCATCAAAATGCTGGC
>DATISS010000145.1:0-12446 GCA_035468565.1 Planococcus sp. (in: firmicutes) | reverse complement strand
CGTTCCGGATGACAGCAGCGAAGCGGACAGCATGGAGAATATGGAAAAACATTCAGGGCATTAGCTCTTGTAACTGCCGCCGGCAAAGGTCCGGCGGTTTTTATTTTGTGGAGGATTGTGATTTTGAACTGGGATCGAGGAGTGGCGTTTTTGCTAATGCAGGTTAAATTTCAAGCAACACATGTTAACCGTGAGCTAACACCGGTTAATTTTCCCGCAACACATGTTGAGGCCGATTTAACACTTGTATAACGGAGCGCAATAAAAAAAGAGCGATCGAGAATTTCTCGATCGCTCTTTTTTAAAAGTTGATTTATAAATTATTGCAAGAATCGCATTTGCTGCCGTAGCATTCGTGCTGCTCATCAATTTTTTCTCCACAAGTTGTACATTGTTTAGGTGGTAGATTCTTGAAATATTCGACTACGTTTTCAATCATTATCTCCAGCTCCTTTTGTTATAGTACTGTTTCTGTTAAATGAATTGTATTATAACAGTTAGCTGCCGTCAACCCTAAACAGTGAAATATTTTAAAAAATCCGTTAAAATAGAAGAAGCAAAGCAATTAAAGGAGAGAAACCATGTATTTCGTAGACAATAAAGGCATAACAGACCCCCGCATCAACTTAGCAATCGAAGAATATTTACTGAAGACAATGGATGTTGAAAAAGATCCTTTCTTGCTGTTCTATATCAACGAGCCATCGATTATCATCGGCAAAAATCAGAACACAGCAGAAGAAATCAATACCGATTATGTCGATTCCAATGGCATCCACGTTGTACGCCGGCTTTCTGGCGGCGGAGCCGTGTACCATGACCACGGAAATTTGAATTACAGTTTTATCACGGTGGATGACGGCGAAAGTTTCCGCAATTTCCGCAAGTTTACCGAACCAGTAGTACAGGCGCTGCAAGGATTGGGCGTCAATGCGGAATTATCCGGGCGCAACGATTTGATGGCAGAAGGCCGCAAAATTTCCGGTAATGCGCAGTTTTCTACAAAAGGCAGAATGTATAGCCATGGCACGCTGTTATTCGATACAGAAGTGGAAGCAGTTGTTTCCGCATTGAAAGTCAGCAAAGAGAAAATCGAGTCGAAAGGCATCAAATCGATCCGGAGCCGCGTAGCGAATATTTCCGAATTCCTGGAAACGCCGATGTCCGTGACGGAATTCCGCTCAGCGATTTTGCATTCGATTTTCGATGGCGAAGAAAAAGTCCGCTATTATGAATTGACGGAGCAGGACTGGGTAGGCATCCGTGAAATTTCGAAAGAACGCTACGGCAACTGGGATTGGAATTACGGCAAATCACCGAAGTTCAACATCAAGCATTCCCACCGCTTCCCGGTCGGCGGCATCGATGTGCGGCTGCAGGTCGAGAACGGCATCGTCCAGGACGCCAGCATATACGGCGATTTTTTCGGTGTTGGCGATGTGTCGGAAATCGAAAACGCCATCACTGGCGTGAAATACGAGCGGGCATCACTTGATGAAGCCATCGATAGTTTTGATATTCCGAAATACCTTGGCGGCATCACGAAAGAAGAGTTCCTTAAATTAATTTATTAAGAATTGATGAAGAGCCTGCTATTGAGCAGGCTCTTTTGTTAAAATTGAAAGAAAACGAAAGGGGGGAATCATTATGTCAGCACAACGGATTTTTATTGTGGAAGACGATTTGAAAATCGCGGCATTGCTGGCGGAAACGCTGCGCAAATACCATTATGAAGTGGAAACCGCACAGGATTTTGATCGGATTCTCGAAGAATTCGAAGCTTTTGATCCCCATATGGTCTTGCTGGATATCAACTTGCCTTCCTATGACGGCTATTATTGGTGCAGGCAGCTGCGCCAGCGGTCGACTTGCCCCATCCTTTTCATATCGGCGAGGTCGGGGGAGATGGACCAAATTTTCGCGCTTGAAAACGGCGGAGATGATTTCATCACGAAACCTTTCCATTACGAAATCGTCCTTGCAAAAATAAAGAGCCATTTGCGCAGAGCTTATGGCGAGTACGCTCCGAAGCAGGAAGAGCGTTCAGTCAAAGCCGGCCGCATCGTTTTGTTTCTTGAACGCATGGAGCTCCACGTCAAAAACGATGTCATTCCGCTGCAGAAAAAAGAATGCACGATCATGGAGTTGTTGCTTGCCCAGTATCCAAAAGTGGTGACGCGCGAACAGCTGCTGGAAGAATTATGGGACGACCAGGCTTTCGTCGATGAAAATACTTTAAATGTCAATATGACCCGTGTGCGGAAAAAATTGGCGGACTATGGTGTCAAGTCGGTGATTGAAACGGTGCGCGGTTCTGGCTACCGCTTGCTGATCGACGAGGAGGAATTATAATGCTGCGGCTGTTCTTCAAGGAACATGCGGCTTTTATCGTTTTCCAGGCCGCCTTGGTCGCGTTCATCATGGCGCTTTATTGGCTCGATGGATTCCGCAATGTCGATACGGCTATTTACTCATTTGTCATCAGCACGCTGCTGGTAGCCGTCTTTCTGGCGACGCGCTTTTCGAAACGCTACCGGTTTTACCAAAAGATTTTAGCGGTGCCGGACCGGATGGAACACGCGCTGCAGCGCGATGGGAAATCACCGGAGCAGCTGCAGAGCGAGAAATACATGCAGGAAATCTACCGCCTCTACCAAAACGAGGCGCAGGCGCTTTATGCCTCGCAGAAACGCCATCTGCAATTCATGAACCAGTGGGTGCATCAGATGAAGACGCCTTTGTCAGTGATGCAATTATTGCTGCAAGAGCCAGAGGACCTGGATAAAAACAGCGTTCGGGAAGAAGTAGACCGGCTGAAGGCCGGGCTTGATACGGTGTTGATGAATGCACGTCTGGATACATTCGAGGAAGATATGCACATTGAACAAGTTTCGCTGCGCAGCATCGTCTCCGAAATCGTCAACGAAAATAAGCGGCTGTTCATTTCGAAACGGGTCTACCCTGAGATTGATGTCGACGACAAATACATTGTAGCGACCGACCGCAAATGGATGAAATTCATCTTGGGGCAGCTGTTGACGAACGCCTTGAAATATACGTTCGAACCGGACAAAAAAGTTTATATTAAAGCTGATTGTGTCGATGAAAGCGCGCTGTTGACGATTCGAGACGAAGGAATCGGCATTCCAGCGTCTGATTTGCCGCGCGTCACCAAAGCTTTTTTCACAGGCGAAAATGGCCGCAAGACCGGTGAATCAACGGGCATGGGCTTGTACTTGGCGAACGAAGTATGCAAAAAACTGGGGCATCAGCTGACAATCGATTCATCAATCGGTGAAGGCACAGCGGTGTCCGTATTGTTCCGCAACCAGGATTCCGCAACAGGGGGAAATGATAATGCCGTTATTGAAAATCGAAGAAGTGACGAAAGTGTACGAAGGGAAAGTGACGCATCGGGCGCTCAATCAACTGAGCTTTGATGTGGAAAAAGGCGAGTTTTTGGCCGTCATGGGACCATCCGGCAGCGGCAAAACGACGCTGCTGAACTTGATTTCGACAATTGATACGCTGACCGCGGGGGAAATTCTTATCGACGGAGTCAATCCGCACGGTTTGGACAAAAACGAGCTTGCGCTTTTCAGACGCCATAAACTGGGCTTTATCTTCCAGGATTTCAATTTGCTGCAGATGCTGACCGTCGAAGAGAACATGGTGCTGCCGCTGACGCTGGACTATGTGCCGACCGATGAAATGGCTAGGCGAGTGCTGGAGCTGGCGAGAAAACTCGGCCTGGAATCGATCCTCCACAAGCGGCCCAACGAAATTTCCGGCGGCGAAGCGCAGCGGACAGCCATCGGCAGGGCGCTGATCCACAACCCATCGCTCATCCTGGCAGATGAGCCGACGGGCAACCTTGATTCAAAAGCTTCGCGCGACGTGCTTGAATTATTGAAAAGCGTCAGTGAAGACAGCGGGGCGACAATCGTCATGGTCACCCACGACCCGATTGCGGCGAGTTATTGCGATCGGGTGCTGTTCATCAAAGACGGCGAGTTTTTCAATGAAATCTATAGCGATGAACGCCGCCAAACTTTCTACCAGAAAATCCTTAACGTCTTATCCTTGCTGGGAGGGAACGTGAATGACCTTTCGGCAGCTCGCTTACCGTAATGTGTTCAGGAACCGCCGAAGCTATGCCGCGTTCTTTTTAGCGAGCGTCTTTTCGGTCATGGTGTTCTTCGTCTATTCGATGTTCATCTTCCATCCGCTGTTCTCAGAGGATGGGCTGCAGCAGCTCGCTGTGCGCGGAATGTTCATCGCGGAAGTGGTCCTTTATATCTTTACGCTGTTTTTCCTGTTTTATTCGATGAGCGCTTTTTTGCAGGCACGATCAAAAGAGTTCGGCATTCTCATGCATCTGGGGATGACGAAAAAACAGCTCAATAAATTGATCTTTTTTGAGACGATGATTCTTGGGACGGTATCAACCGTTGCCGGAATCGCATTGGGCTTCGCGTTTTCCAAGTTCTTCTTTATGATTGGCCGCGAAATCATGGAGCTTGAAGCGCTGCCGCTTTATGTTTCCTGGAAGCCGTTCGCTTTGACGATCGGTGCATTCGCCAGTTTGTTCATCATCATCTCTTTCGTCAGTGTCGCTTTTGTGCGGACGAAAGGGATTTTGGACTTGCTGCAGGGCTATTGGAAAACGGATGACATGACGCAAAGTTCAAAATGGCTGTCGGCGCTCGGCTTCGTTTTGCTGGCGGTCGCCTATACACTTGCAGCCCTGGTGTCGGACAGCACGGTTTACAAGATGGCGTTAATCATCCCGCCGATTGCAACGCTTGGAACGTATCTTTTCTTCACGCATTCTATCCATTCCTTGCTCCAATTCTATAAACGCAGCAGAGGCGTGTATTGGCATAAGACGCGGCTGGTGGCGATTGCTGAAGCTTCCGTCAAGCTGAAAGACAGCGCCCAGATGTTTTTTATCGTGACGATCGTGTCGACGGTCGCTTTCTTGACCGTCGGCACTCTCGCGTCGTTCATGTCCTACACGGGCGATTTCCGCGAATCGAATCCGCTCGGGCTCATCTACATCTCATTCAATGGCAATAGCGAGGAGCGGGAGCATGTGGACCGGCTCATCTCCCAATTGGAAGGAAAAGAACTGGAATACAATATGGTGCCGCTGATCGTCAAACGCCAAACATCAACAATGTCAGGCAATGACGTCGATATCGTGCGGACGTCCGATTTTAATCGCTTGGCGCTTACGCTCGATTTTGAACCGATCAACCCAGCGCGCGGGGAAGGGATCTTCATCCCTTATTCGCAGGAATCGCTGGAGGAGTTGGGGGAGGTCAGTGTGGACACGCGGCTGATGGAAAGCGACATCGATTTAACGATTGACGAAGTTTATCCGCATGTCATGTTTCCGGTCAATACCGTGAACTTCAATAGCATTGTCGTCAACGACTCTGATTATGCCGCGATCGATGAACCGCTGGCCGGTTTTGGCGATGGGGAATCGACGTTCACCTATTACGCGTTTGATATTCCAGACTGGGAAGAAACCGTCAGCGTGGGCAAAGAATTGACCGGCATCATGCAGCAAGCAGTCGTGCGGGAAGATTTCCGCAACTTGAATTTCTTCTTCGTCAATCCGGGTGAAGATTACAGATTGTTCAAATCGTCATTTGCCATCCTGCTGTTCATCGGCGTGATGGTCGCCGCGGTGTTCTTATTGGCTGCAGGCAGTTTCATCTATTTTAAATTGTATACAGGGCTGGAGCGGGACCGCAGGCAATATTCACTGCTGGTGAGGCTCGGCATGACGGAAAAAGAGCTTGGCAAAATCGTCAACCGGCAGCTCATGCCGCAATTTTTCCTGCCATGGGCGGTTGCGCTGCTTCACAGCACGTTTGCGTTCATTTCGCTTCAAGTAGTGTGGGACGAATTTGCGGAACTGTCGATTCTCGGCGAAATGGTCTTTGTGCTGAGCGGCTTTACGGTTGTGCAAATCCTCTACTTCTTCTTGATCCGCTGGCGTTATATAGAACATCTTCGAGCATCGTAAATTTTACGATGCTTGTTGTATTGTCTGAAGATTTCTTTTATAATGAAAACAGCGTCAATAATGAATGAGCATTCATTCAACATGAAAGAGGGATGGGAAATGAATTTAGTCAAGAGCGTCCATGAAATTTCACTGCAGCATCCGGGTAAAACCGCGTACCACTTTATGGGGAAAGATACATCGTACCAAGAATTTGACGGGTCGGTCGCGAAATTCGCCGGCGCACTGCAATCGCTTGGGATCCAAAAAGGGGACCATGTCGGATTTTTGCTGAGCAACACGCCGCATTTTATGATTGCCTTATACGCAACGATGCGGGTAGGCGCTACAGCTGTGCCAATCAACCCTATCTACACGCCGGATGAAATCGCTTACATTGTGAAAGACAGCGATGCCAAGGCAGTCATCGCACTTGATGCGTTGCTGCCGCTCATCGAAAAAGCGCATGTGGCGCTGCCTTCGGTTGAAGCGTATATCATCTGCGAAACCGACCCTTCGGCCGCAGAGAAAATGGCTCAGCTTCCAGAGGCGGTCAAACCGAAAGTGCATTCGTTCACCCAGCTGTTGATGGCATCCCCGGCATTCGAAGGTTCCACCGAATTGAATGGCGATGATGTAGCGGTCATCCTTTATACATCCGGCACTACGGGCAAACCGAAAGGCGCGATGCTGACGCACGAAAATCTTTACTCGAATGCACGCGATGTCGGTGTCTACCTGCAGATGAATGCTGAAGACCGCATCGTTGCGACTTTGCCGGTATTCCACGTTTTCGCATTGACTGTCGTAGTCAACGCTCCGCTATTGATTGGCGCCACAATTATCTTAGTGCCGCGCTTCAATCCGCAGGAAGTGTTCGAAACGATCAAGTCGCAGCGTGCGACTGTTTTCGCCGGTGTGCCGACAATGTACAATTTTATGTACCAATTCCCGCAAGCAAAAACCGAAGACTTTGCTACGGTACGTTTGGCGATTTCCGGCGGATCCGCCTTGCCGGTAGCGTTGCTGCATAACTTTGAGGACAAATTCCAAGTGCGCGTTTCCGAAGGCTACGGCTTGTCGGAAGCTTCCCCGGTGACGTGCTTCAATCCGATCGACCGCGAACGCAAAGCGGGATCGATTGGAACGTCCATCGTCAATGTCGAGAACAAAGTTGTCAATGAACTCGGTGAAGAAGTCGCAATAGGTGAAGTGGGCGAGTTGATCGTCCGCGGTCCGAACGTCATGAAAGGCTATTACAAGCTGCCGGAAGAAACGGCTGCCGCGCTGCGCGATGGCTGGCTGTACACAGGCGATTTGGCAAGAGTGGACGAAGAAGGATATTTCTATATTGTCGACCGCAAGAAAGACATGATCATTGTCGGCGGCTATAATGTCTACCCGCGCGAAGTCGAAGAAGTGTTGTTCGCGCATCCTGGCATCGTAGAAGCGGCAGTTGTCGGTTTGCCAGATCCGAATTTCGGTGAAGAAGTCAACGCGTACGTGGTATTGAAAGACGACTCAGTGACGCCGGCTGACCTTGAAGCTTATTGCGCCGAACATTTGGCGAAATACAAAGTGCCGCGCCATTTTGAAATCCTTGAGGAATTGCCAAAAAACACGACCGGCAAAATTCTTCGCCGCTCGCTGAAAGATCAAGCAATGAGCAAATAACCAGCCAAGCGGTCCAGGGCATTCCAGCCTGGACCGCTTTTTTTATTGTCCGGCAGAACAGCGACGCCTATTTGATTGAAAAGACAGACATTTTTACTTATAGTAGAAGAGCAACTATTACGTTTTTCGAAATAAGTCTATAGGGGGATTTTATACATGAAAGAGGCAGTCCAAATAAAAGACTTAACCCAATTGGCATCGGTAACCGACCCGCATATCTCGCCGGATGGTACGCAGCTGCTTTTTGTCCGCACGCAGATGGACGAGGAGAACAATACATACGTCTCGCATCTTTTTCACGGTGATCTGGAAAACGGGAAAATCACGCAATGGACACATGGCAATGAACGCATATCATCGCCCGCTTGGTCAGAAGACGGCGAAATGGCAGCTTTTTTATCGACAAGAGACGACAAGAACCAGCTTTATGTAATGCCGGCGACAGGCGGTGAGGGGCGTGCGCTGACCGACTTCGAAAAAGGCGTCAATTCGTTTCGCTGGTCGCCTTGCGGCAAAAAGATCTGGTTTGATGCGATGGTGAAAGACGGCAAGTCATTTGCTGATAAAGAGGACAAGGAAGACGGCAAAGACAAGAAACATCCGGAGCCGGTATTTGTCAGCAACATGAAATACAAGATGGATGGCATGGGTTTGGTGCCGCAGGATGTGCACCGCCAGATCGGTTCGGTCGATATCGAGTCAAAAGAGGCCGCGCAATTGACGGCAGGCGAGTTCCATTATAATTTGGAAGCCGTATCGCATGACGGCGCGAAACTGGCGTATGGCGTGGTGCGGGAAGAAAATCTCGATTTTGTATTCCGCCAGCCGCTTTATTTGTATGACATCGAATCAGGGGGAGAAACGGTGGTGGCTGATGGAGATGGTTCCTTCGATGGAGCCGCTTTCTCGTTTGACGACGCGAAGCTCGCGTATATCAGCAGCACGCGCCAATTCGAAAATGCGACTCACACCGAGGTATCCGTCTATGATCTCGCTTCGAAGACGAGTATGTGCCTGACAGAAGGCATCGACGCGCCGGTCGGCGATTACGTGGTGGCCGACCATCAGCAAGCGGCAGCGGCACCCGGCGTCGTCTGGACAAAAGATGATCATTTATACTTCCAGGTCTCCACGATGGGCGACGTCCGGCTGTACTTTGCTTCGCTTGATGGAGCGGTATATCCGGCTTCACCCGAAATGGAGCACGTCTACGGCTTTGATATTGCCCGCAATGGCGAATTCGCGGTCGCGGCAATCAGCGATCCGGTCAATCCGGGGGAATTATACAGGCTCACTATCGCCACGGGTGAACGCGAGGCTTTGACCGCTTTCAACAAGGGCTATTTGGACAGCACGGAATTGGTCATGCCCGAGGCAATCGTTGCCGAAGGCGCTGATGGATGGTCTGTCCACGGTTGGCTGATGAAACCGCGGGGCTTTGTGGGAGGTGAAAAATATCCACTTGTCGTCAATATCCACGGCGGGCCGCACGCGATGTACGCCAATACGTTCGTCCACGAAATACAGCTGCTCGCAGCCCGCGGATTCGGCGTGCTTTATGTCAACCCGCGCGGCAGCCATGGCTACAGCCAGGAGTTTGTCGATGCGGTGCGCGGCGACTATGGCGGCAACGACTACGAAGACATCATGAAATCGCTGGAAGCAGTGATTGCGGAAAACCCTTGGATCGACACCGAGCGCTTGGGAGTGACAGGCGGCAGCTACGGCGGCTTTATGACAAATTGGATCGTCAGCCGGACAAACCGTTTTAAGGCGGCTGTCACACAGCGTTCGATTTCGAACTGGGTCTCATTTTTTGGCGTTTCGGATATCGGCTATTATTTCAGCCCTTGGCAGATCGGCGCGGACATGGGCGATGTCGATAAATTATGGCATCATTCACCGTTGAAATACGTGGCGGATGTAGAGACGCCGTTATTGATTTTGCATTCGGAAAATGATTACCGCTGCCCGATTGAACAATCGGAACAGCTTTATGTAACGCTCAAGAGCCTAGGCAAAGAAACCGAGTTCATCCGTTTCCCGGAAGCCGACCATAATTTATCGCGCACCGGAAAACCGAACCTGCGCTTTGTACGCCTCGAGCAGATTGCCGGCTGGATGGAAAAGCACTTAGTGTGACAGACGGCTAAATGATCATAGCAAAAGCCGGAAAACTCCCGAACTTCTTGGGGTATTTTCCGGCTTTTGCGCGTTTTCTGATAGGGCTGAGCATTACATGGCAAGAAGGGTGAGCCAAAAAATATGAAGAAGCAGAATCAAGGAGTAAAGCGTATTTGCAGAAATGAAGAAGTACCGCCAGAGGCGGGATTGGATGGCAATGAAAGGCGTGAAAAGAAATCCGGAAAGACACAGCGACAGCAGAACTTTAATCGCCAAAATAGTACCGGCCGAGAACGAGCTCAATAATGGGTTAGCTTCGGTAATAAAACCGGATGTGATGCCAAAGAACGTCAGCAATCCATCTGCGGCATTCAAAATGGCCAGTGCCCAGACGTGGTTTTTTAAAGGTGTGCTATGTTTAGCCGCTTTCATATTTCACCTCCGTATTTGTCGCGATAAAATCGATTTCGAGCGTCGAAGCTGATTATAGAATCTTTCACAATTTTTACAGTAGAATGTTTCTTATTGTTAGAATGTTCTGATATTAATAAATAATACCCTATTCCTTCTCTCAATTACATACATTTGGACTAAATAAAATTAATTTTTTTAAATTAGTTGCTATTAAGTAGTTCATATAGATTATTTTGGGTAGTTAAAGTTTATTGGTGCTGGTAAGAGGGAGTTTAACGGGGCATGCCAAAAGGAGAGAACGGCAACAAAAAAGACCTTAGGCAATTCGATTTTCTCGAATTTGCCTAAGGTCTGGGAGCGCCTTATAGAGGGATGTTTTGTTTTTTTGTGTGCAGCGCCATCTCGATGAAGAAGGTTATTTCGTCATTGAATTGCTGGATATGCTGCCGGTCGGCCTTGAAGCCGGTCGCGTACTTGATTTTATTGCGCTGTTCTTCTGGCAGCAAATTGTTGATCCACAACTCGGCCATAGCCGCCGGTTTCTGCGGCGTCAGGGCGGAGAGCTCAGCAAGCAGTTTTTCACGCTGCCCCGGAGCCCCGCTGCATATGGTGATGAAGGAATAATCCGTCAGGTGCGCCTTTTCCTTTTTGATGAAGGTCCGCATCGGCGCAGCGATTTTCCCCGCCCAGATCGGAGCCAGCAAAATGATTGGCCCGTAGTCTTGGACAGCAAAATCGAGAGGGGCGAGGCGCGAATCGCGCTTTACCAGAAAATCGATGAAAATGGAAAAGTTTTTGCGTTTTTTCTGTTCCTTGATTTCGTACACAGCGCATCCGATCCTGTCGCGCAATTCAGCAGCCAGCTTTGCATTATTTCCGGAATGGGAGTAATAGACAATCAATGGTTTCATGGCATTCCCTCCTGAGATGGGGCTAATGGCGTTTAGCGGCATGAAAAAAGGCGGCAGCAGCGTCCAATCAATCTATATAAGTTGAACTGGTAACCTTTAATTGTCGATATTCCGCAAAACAGCTACGAAGGTATCGACCCAAGAATTGGGGAGATGCCTTTGCGACGAAGCGCAAAGCGCTGCAACGTACTTTTTGTCCCGAAGCGAGCGCAGCGATGCAGGGACAGGAGCACATGTTTTATTGCCGCGGGCGAACGCCATGCCCAAAGCGTCCGAAGCGCCATATAAAGGATGGCTTCTTTGGTTGAACTTATCTATTATTTCCCTTTGAAAACAGGTTTGCGTTTTTCGCCGAATGCGAGCAGCGCTTCGACGCGGTCTTCCGTCGGAATCGTCATTTCGTACGCTTTGCGTTCAATGTGGAGTCCGGTCTGCAGGTCGGCGTTCATGCCGTTCTTGATGGCGAATTTCGCTTGCTGAAGCGCAATCGGCCCGTTTGCGAGTATCATGTCTGCGAACTCGCCAGTCACTCTGATCAATTCGCTGCGCGGAGCAACTTTCGTAGCAATGCCGTAGGCGAGCGCTTCATCAGCTTTCAGGCGGCGTGCCGTCAAGATCAATTCCAGCGCTTTCGCTTCACCAATCAAACGGGGCAGGCGTTGTGTGCCGCCGGCTCCAGGGATGATGGCCAGGCTGGTTTCTGTCAGCCCGAGCAGTGTATCATCCGCCACAATGCGGAAATCGCATGCCAGTGCAAGTTCCATGCCGCCGCCGAATGCGAAGCCGTTGATCATGGCGATTGTCGGCTGCGGCAAATTCTCGATTATCGAAAAGACTTCCCCGATTTTATAGATATTGCGCTTTACATGCTGTTCAGTCAGTGTCTTCCGTTCTTTCAAATCAGCGCCGACACTGAATGCTTTTTCTCCGGCGCCTGTGAATACCACAAGGCGGATGTCTGGGTTGATACGGATCGATTCAACCACTTGGCCGAGCTCTGCAAGCATATCGTAATTGAAAGCATTCATGGAATCAGGGCGGTTCAACGTGATGAACGCCAAGTTCCCTTGTTGTTCGTAATGAATTGTGTCCATTTTTCTCCCCCTTAATGTGTTTCATTCTTCTAAAAACATACCATTTTTTGGACTATTGTGCTATCCCGTTCTATAATTAAGCGCAGAGAGGGGGACACGCATTCATGAATCAGTTTTCGTTTATTCGCATTTATCGCATCGTCTTTATGGCCGTTAAATTTTATACGCAAGCCACGTTGTTCCAACGGCGCCACCGTGGAGCCTGGAATC
>DATISS010000144.1:0-4782 GCA_035468565.1 Planococcus sp. (in: firmicutes) | reverse complement strand
GATGGTATACTTTTTGTCAGTATGTGATTTTAAAGTGCGTACTTCACAAAATAGACAGTAGGACTTACACTGAGCGTGAGCCAAAATAAGAATACGAGGAGATACACATACATGAAATTACAATTAGCATTAGACTTAGTATACATTCCACAAGCAATCGAATTGGTGAAAGAAGTAGAGGCGTTTATCGATATCGTTGAAATCGGAACTCCGGTCATCAACAAAGAAGGCTTAAAAGCTGTTTCCGAGATCAAAGCAGCCTTCCCGAACCTAGAAGTTCTTGCAGATGTGAAGATCATGGACGCAGCAGCTTATGAAGTGTCGAATGCCATTGCTGCGGGTGCGGACATCGTCACAATCCTTGCACAAGCAGAAGACTCATCGATCAAAGGTGCTGTTGAAGAAGCGAAAAAACAAGGCAAGAAAATCCTGGTGGACATGATTGCGGTAAAAGACATTAAAACACGTGCTGCAGAGCTTGATCTTCTTGGAGCGGATTATATCTGCGTCCACACTGGATACGATTTGCAGGCAGAAGGCAAAGATTCATTCGCAGATTTGCGCACCATTAAAAGCGTCGTGAAAAATGCACGCACTGCGATTGCTGGCGGCATCAAACTGGAAACATTGCCAGAAGTGATCAAAGCACAACCTGACTTGATCATCGTCGGCGGCGGCATCACAAGCAAGGATGACAAAAGCGCAGAAGCGGCGAAAATCCAAAAGCTGATCAAAGAAAGCGTCACAGCGTAATATGAACACCACAGGTTTCACAGATGAAATACTGGCTGAACTAAAAAGGACCCTCACGCTCATCGATGACCAGGAAGCTGAAAAGCTGGTAAACGGCATCCTGCAGGCAAAGAAAATCTTTGTTGCAGGAGGCGGCCGCTCCGGCTTTATGGCCAAAGCTTTCGTCATGCGCATGATGCACGTGGGACTCGATGCATATGTTGTGGGAGAAACGGTAACACCGAATTTGGAAGCGGATGATATTTTCATTGTCGGTTCCGGTTCCGGTGAGACCCAAAGTCTCGCAGCGATGACGCAAAAAGCCAAGGCAATCGGTGCAACGGTCGTGGCCATTACCACCAATCCTGAATCCACGATTGGCCGGCTCGCAGACATTGGGGTTACAATCCCTGCGCAAGCAAAAGCAGACGGTGCCAGCGGCAAATCCATTCAACCGATGGGTTCCCTGTTTGAGCAATCGCTGCTCGTTTTCTATGATGCCGTGATTCTAAGGTTCATGGAGAAAAAAGGGCTGAAATCCGATACGATGTACGGCAGGCACGCCAATTTAGAATAATAAACCCATAAGCCTGAGCCTGGATTGATAAAGGTTCAGGCTTATTTTCATTATAAAGCGTTTTTATTGCCAGTCCCCTTCACTGGACAGCTGGCTCTATAACATGCCAAAGTGAATGTATTGCTATATAAGTTAAACTAAAAAAGTTAATGTTTATGCGCCGCTTCGGCCGCTTTGGGCATGGCTCTCGCAATGAGCCGAGAAGAACACTCGTCTCATTGCTTCGCCTAGCCCCTTGACGCGCCGTCGCTAAGATATCTCTCGATATGGAGCAAAACAGCGGAGAAAACCTTACTGCTCCTGTCCCTGCATCGCTACGCTAGCTTCGGGACAAAAAGTACGTTGCAGCGCTATGCGCTTCTTCGCAAAGACTTGCCCTCGCAGGCTTCGGGTAAGTCTTGCCTGTGGGAAAGCGAGACAGCTGAGACCCTGCAACGCTCTTTCATGTTTCGAAGCTAGCGCAGCGATGCAGAAACAGGAGCGCTAGCGACGAAGCGGCTCAGCGCTCGCCCGCGGCAAGCGAGGCAGTTTTACGCAGTATCCACTACTCGAAATCTTTCGTTCTATCTTTATCGCAACTAATGGAGCCTCAAATTTGTTATACTGGAGTTACTAGAAACAATGTTTAGGGAGAGGTCCAATATGAGATGTCCGGCTTGCCAGCATAATAGCACACGCGTCGTGGATTCGCGGCCCGTAGATGATAATAAATCCATCCGGAGACGCAGAGAATGTGAAGCGTGCGGCTACCGCTATACGACTTTCGAAAAAGTGGAAGAGATGCCATTGATTGTCGTGAAGAAAGATGGCTCGCGCGAAGAGTTCAGCCGTGAGAAAGTTTTGCGCGGTTTGATACGCGCTTGCGAAAAGCGTCCGGTTCCCTTAGAGACGCTGGAGAACCTTGTCTTTGATATTGAGAAGGAACTTCGCCGCACCGGCAATGCCGAAGTGAAATCCGAAGAAGTCGGAGAACTTGTCATGAACCGCCTCGCCGCGATCGACGAGGTGGCGTACGTCCGTTTCGCTTCAGTTTATCGCCAATTCAAGGATATTACGGTTTTTATCGATGAATTGAAGGGTTTATTGGAGAAAAGCTCGAACGGTAAGAAACCCGAATAAGGTGGTGTAATATGTCTGCACTTTATAAAGAACTGCAGCCTCCGGATTCGTTTAAGATCCGGCTGCCGTACCCGTTTTCAAATTACGACCGCCAGCTTTTGACGCTTCTTTACCAGCCGATGATCGGCGCGGAAGCAACTGCTTTCTATTTGACGCTGTGGGCGGAAGGAGAAGCGCCTGGCGAAGAAGCGACCCATTACACATTGATGAACACGTTGGGAATTTCCATCGCGAAGGTCTTCGAATCCCGCATCCAGCTTGAAGCGATCGGATTGCTGAAAACCTTCAAGAGGGACGATGGGTACCGGTCGTTCATCTATGAATTATGCCCGCCGCTTGACCCGAAGACGTTTTTCCAGGACCCTTTGTTGTCGATGTTCCTGTTCAGCAAGATTGGCGAATCGTCTTACCGTAAAGTGCGGGAGCGGTTCTTGAATCCGACTGATATCGGAGAAGGCTTCGAGGAAGTGTCCCGCACATTCACGGATATTTTCCGTCCTGTTCATGCGAAAGCCGGCTATCCGCAGGAAACGACAGATTTGCATGAGCGCAAAAAAGGGGCATACCAGACAGAGTCGGATTTCGATTTTAACTTATTGCAGCAAGGCTTGTCCGAGCAGTTGGTGCCCAAGCGTGTCCTGACGGTTTCTATTAAAGACACCATCGGGAAATTAGCGTATTTGTACAGCTGGGGGCCGCTGGAAATGCAGAAAGTGGTCTTGCTGGCAATCGACGAAGATTATAAAATAACGGCCGATAGCTTGAAAAAAGCAGCTTCGGAATATTATAAATTGACCGTAGCGACGACCGCGCCGCAGCTTGTCCATGTGCAGAAGGAAGAAAAGCTTCCGGAACAGGAAAGCGGGCCGAAAACCCGTCAGGATGAGCTGATCCTTTATTTGGAGTCGGCTTCACCTGTAGAAGTTTTGAGGGACATCGCCAACGGCAATGAACCGCTGTCCGCGGATGTCCAGCTCGCAAACCAGCTTGTCATGCAGCACGGCATGGAGCCAGCGGTCGTCAATGTGCTGCTCCAATACGTCCTGCTGCGCACCGATATGAAATTGACGAAAGCGTACGTCGAGAAAATCGCGTCGCATTGGCTGCGCAAAAATGTCACGACCGCAAAAGAAGCGATGGAGCTTGCGCGCATTGAACATGAGCAATACGTAAAATGGAAAGCGGAAGGTTCGCCCTCAGCTTCATCGAATGCGCCGGCGCGCCAGAACAGAGGCAAACCGCTGCGCGAAGAAAAACTGCCTGAATGGTTTTATACGAAAGAAGAAACGCCTGCGGCTTCAAGCCCTAAAAACGAAAGCCTGGAAATCGAGAAACAAAAGCTTCTCGCTAAATTGGCGTTGAGGAAAGGGAAAGGTGATTAAATGGAGCCAATTCGTGAAACATTGAAACGCGTAGTGAATGCCCCGGCTTTTTCAGAACGCTATAACGACATGCGCAAAGAAGTGCTGGAACATCCCGGCGTCCAGAAGTTCCTGGAACAGCATTCGTCGGAAATCGACAACAACACGGTCGACCGCGGGCTTCACAAATTATACGAGTATATTGACCAGTCCCACGACTGCCATAAATGCCCAAGCTTTGAAAGCTGCGTCAACCACTTGAAAGGGTTCGAACCGAATCTCGTGCTCGAACGCGGCATGATTGGCATCGCCTATACGCCGTGCCGATTGAAAAATGCCCATGACAATAAACGCAAGGCTTCTTCGATGATCCACAGCATGTACATGCCGAAAGAAGTCATGCAAGCGACGCTCGACGAGTTCGAGCCGGACGACAGCCGCATGGAATCGTTCCGCGCAGTCGGCAAATTCCTGGATGAAACGACCGGCCCTGAACACATGCCGGAAAAAGGTTTGTATCTCTACGGCAAGTTCGGCGTTGGCAAATCTTATTTGCTGAGCGCCGTTGCCAATGAACTCGCAGACATGAATATCCGTTCGGTGCTCGTTTTCGTGCCGGAATTCATGCGTGAAATGAAACAGGCCATCGGGGACCAGACGCTGCAAGAGAAAGTCGATTATGTCAAAAAAGCCGATGTGCTGATGCTTGACGATATCGGAGCGGAAGCGATGTCGAGCTGGACGCGTGACGAAGTCCTCGGCACCATCTTGCATTACCGCATGGCGGAAAAGCTGCCAACGTTCATGACGTCGAACTTCAGCTATTCCGAATTGCAGCACCATCTTACGTAGTCCCAGCGCGGCGAGAAAGAAGACCTGAAAGCGGCGCGCGTCATGGAACGCATCCGTGCCTTGACGACGCCAGTGAAGCTGGACGGCAAAAACCGCAGAAATTGACAGCCCAGGTATTGCGTTTTCATGATTTTCGCAGTA
>DATISS010000143.1:0-16217 GCA_035468565.1 Planococcus sp. (in: firmicutes) | reverse complement strand
TATTCCGCAAAACAGCTGCGAAGGTATTGACCCAAGAATTGGGAAAATACCTTTGCGACGAAGCACGAAGTGCTGCAACGCACTTTAATGTCTCGAAGCTAGCGTAGCGATGCAGAGACAGGAGCACATGTTTTTTGCCGCAGGCAAGACATTGGCCGAAGCTAGCGAGGCCATGTCTTTGCGACGAAGTGCGCAGCACTGCAGGAGCAGTACGGTTTTCTTCGCTGTTTTGCTACATATCTTCTAGTCAGCCAGAGGAAGAATTTAAAATTTCTTTGTAGGTAAGTAATTTCTTAGCGCCGGCGCGTCCAGGGGCTAGGCGGAGCTGTGAGACGGGTGTTCTTCCCGGCTCATGGCGTGAGCCATGCCCAGAGCGTCCGAAGCGATGATAGAAAGGTTAAAGAATAGAAAAAGGAAGGGCGGCCTATCAGGGCCGTCCTTCCTTTTCTCACCAGTCATTCGGATGCATCTTGTGAGCTGCGGTCATGGCAGCGCCAGCAGATGCCATGAAAAGTAAGACGGTGGTCTTTAATTTGAAAGTTGAACCGTTTTTCTACGACGGCTTCCACATCTTCTAGCAGGTCTTCTTGTATTTCGTCTACTGCTCCACACTCTATGCATACTAAATGGTGATGGAAATGGGCTGCGCCTTCTTGGCGCAAATCATAGCGTGATACGCCATCACCAAAGTTGATTTTGTCGACAATTTTCAATTCAGTCAGTAATTCCAATGTCCGATACACAGTCGCCAACCCGATTTCCGGTGCGATGACTTTTACCAATAGGTAGACGTCTTCCGCACTTAGGTGGTCTTCTTCGTGGTCTAACAGGATCCGGACGGTCGCTTCACGCTGTGGCGTCAATTTATAACTGGCTGCATGCAATTGTTTTTTTATACGGTCAATTCTAGTTTCCATGCGACGCCCTCCCTAAACTGCCTTTATTATATCAAAAGACGGTTCTCATTTACAAGAAATATAATCATTCTTTTTTTATAATGATTATAATCTGAGGGTTTGGCTATTCTCATTTACTAGTTGTTGTTTTGCCCATAAGACCGCAAATGCTGTTTTTGCATCAAAAATCCGTTTGTCTTTCATCATTTGTTCCGCTTCTTCGATGGTGACTTCGATAAGGTCGACAAATTCGTCTTCATCAAGTGTTGCGCCGGATTCGGATTTTTTCAAGCCGATTGCAGCGTAGACGTGGACGACTTCGTCTGCGAAGCCAGGAGAAGTAGAGAACGATTGGATCAATTCGAGCCGCTCTGCTGTGTAGCCTGTTTCTTCTTCCAATTCACGCATTGCGGTGTAGGCCGGCTCTTCGCCTTTTTCAATTTTGCCTGCCGGTATTTCGATGATTGAACGCTCCAGCGCTTTGCGGTATTGCTCAACCAGGATCAGTTTGCCTTCAGGAGTCAGGGCGATAAGTGCCACAGCGCCCGGATGTTCCACCAATTCACGCTTTGATGTATGGCCATTCGGCAGCGAAACTACATCAACTTTCAAGTTGATGACTTTCCCTTCGTAAATCCGCTCCGAACTGATGGTTTTCTCTTCAAACTTTTTCATGGGAAACCTCTTTTCGTTTGTTATTTCTCTACCGCAAAGTATAACATAAGAGAAACGACATACTAAACGGGGTGGCTGCATGAAAAAGAACAAGTTAGGAAATAGTGGAATCGAAATCAGCGAGATTGGACTGGGCTGCATGTCCTTGCCTTTTGATCTGAAGGAAGCGAAAGCGATTGTGTACGAAGCGCTAGAACATGGCATCAATTACTTCGATACGGCGGACTTTTATAATAAAGGAAAAAACGAAGAGCTCGTCGGTGAGTTGCTGCGTGGCAGCCGCCAGGATATCGTGCTGGCGACAAAAGTCGGCAATGAATGGAATAGCCACAATGATGAAGTAAAGTGGAATGCCACGAAGCCTTATATCACAAAACAGGTCCACAATAGTTTATTGCGCCTGCAGACGGATTACATTGATGTTTACCAGCTGCACGGAGGCATGATGACCGACAACAGCGAAGAAACGATCGATGCGTTCGAAACTTTGAAAAAAGAAGGACTGATCCGGGCATACGGCATCTCTTCCATCCGCCCGAATGTCATCAAGCGTTTTTTGGCAGACAGCGATATTGCTTCTATTATGATGCAGTACAGCTTGCTGGACCGCCGCCCGGAAGAGTTCCTGGAAAAAATCGGTGCAAAGGGTCGTTCCGTCGTGACGCGTGGAACGTTGGCGAGAGGCTTGCTGACAAACAGCGGCTTAGAACGCGCTGCTGATGGGAAAGGTTATCTGACCTATGGGGATGCTAAGCTGAAAGCAGTGCTTCAAGGTTTGATGGAAGTTCACGAAAATCTGAATGCACTCGCAGTGCATAGCGTGTTGGACAACCCGACTGTCGCTTCTGTCATTGCAGGGGCCAGTTCTGCGGAACAGCTCCGTGAAACGCTCGCTGCCTATGACGCGCCTGTATCAGCTGAACAGATTCAGCGGGCAAAAGAGCTGACCAATCAAGACCGTTACCAGGAACACCGGGAGTAAGCTCTAAATGGATCTTTTGTCTATTTTGCAGTTAATTGCCTTAGTGGCCGGCAACCTTCTGGTCGGGGCCGTCGGATTTATTCCCAGCTTTTTTATGACCGCCTTGAATATTTCTTTGTACGGTCTGGGCGGCGGGTTGCTGCTTTCTTTAATAGGAGAAGTGTTCGGCGTTTGGATTGGTTTCCATATGTACCGCTTCGGTTTTTCAAAGATGAAGGCCGAGTGGCGGCAGCATCGTCTTTGGCGCTATTTGCACAGCCGTTCCGCAAACCAAATATTTTTCGGCATCATCGCCCTTCGGCTCTTGCCGTTTGTACCGTCTGGCCTGGTGACGGCAGCCGCTTCGGCGACACCGATACGCTCTGCCACTTTTCTATTGGCAAGCACTATCGGCAAGATTCCCGCCGTCGCCTTCGAAGTCGCAGCGGTTTACGGATTCACGCAAGTGGTCCCCATTTTTTATCAATACACAATACTGGCGGTTCTGCTGGCAGTGACGCTTTTGGCGTGGTTCATCACCAAACGCCGCTCAGCCGAATAAATCAGTGAACGATAAGATGAATTTTTGGGAGGAGTGGTTATTGTGCACCAATTATCCACAATGGACGAAGTAAAAGCATTCGAGGCATCACCGGATTTGAATTTTTTATACGTCCTGACAACAGGATGCGGCGTATGCCATGCACTTCTTCCCCAAATAGAAAGTGTGTTTGAGGAGTACCCCAAAATCCAAACATGCCAAGTCAATGCGGCCGACATTCCGGAACTCGCTGGCCATTTGTCGATCTTCACAGCGCCCGTGCTGATTTTGTTTTCCGGCGGCAAGGAAATACTCCGGGAAGCCCGCTTTGTCCATGTCGATGAGTTCAACAAAAAAATCGGCAAAATTTATGAAGGTTATTATTCATAAGGGAGATTTGCCAATAAATTTGGCAGAACCAAGGGCCAAACGAAGGCTTTCGCCGGCGAAAGGCGCTTCACGAGCGTTTACTTGCGGCATTTCGGATTTACTTGCGGAACACCGAATTTACTTGCGCCAAATCGAGTCTTACTTGCAGCGAATAGGCGCTTACTTGCGCCAAACCGCTCTTAACTTGCAGCGTCACGAACCAGCACTTCATAAATGAAAAAAGCTGCCCGGCAAGCCACTGTAAGTGGCGTGCCGGGCAGTTTTTTTTAATGCTTATGATGTTCATGGTCCCCATGTTCTTCACCGACTCGACTAATGACCGTGTTGTCGTGTGGATGTTCTTTGTTTTCCATTTGAATCGTCACGTGCCCGATTTTCAAGTCTGCCAGTACCGCTTCAATGCGGCGCAACAGCTGCTGAGATTCGTCGAACGTCGTGCCTTCCTCAATTACCACATGCCCTGACAAGGAGTTTTGCCCGCTTGTGATGCTCCAGACATGGAGGTCATGGATGTCGACCACTCCACGAATATCTTTGATAGCCCCCACCACTTCATCAAGATCGACATTGCGCGGCGTCCCTTCCATCAGCACATGAACCGCCTCTTTTGTAACGCGCCAGCCGCTCGTCAATACGAGCACCGCGACGATGACACTCATCAGCGGATCCGCAAAATTCCAGCCGAGAAAGAAAATCAGCAAAGCTGCGATGATTGCTCCGACCGACCCCAGCAAATCGCTTAGCACATGCAAAAAGGCAGCACGCATATTCAGGTTCTCTTTTGTATCGCCGCCCCGCATCATGATCCAGGCTACCAATAGATTGACGAGCAACCCGATTATGGCAACCGCCAGCATTCCCAGCGATTTCACTTCCACAGGTTCGGCGAAACGGTGGTACGCTTCGTAAAAAATATAAACCGCGACGAGCACCAATGTCACTCCGTTAAAGACTGCCGCTAATATTTCGAAACGCTTGTAGCCATAAGTCTTGAAGCGGTTTGCCGCTTTCTCCCCAAGTGTAAACGCCAGCACGCCGACACCGAGCGATACCGAATCGCTGAGCATATGGCCCGCATCCGCGATCAATGCCAAGCTGTTCGTCAAATAGCCGCCGATAAACTCGACCAGCATATACACTGCTGTGATCACAAAAGCGATTTTCAGCGTCCGTTTGTTTTTTCCATGTGAATGGTTGTGTTCGCTGCCCATTTCCTTCCGCTCCTGTCTTGTTTGCTTGAACAGTTTTTTGTTAAAAACTACATTTTAACATCTCACATATTTCCGTTTAAAACCGATTTTTCCTCGCGCTTTTACTTTTTCAATGTTTTCCAAAGCGTTCAAGAAACCGCTTTTTTTATTGTCCCGTTTGAGTTCCACAATGCCTACTTGCGCTGAAACCTCAAGCGCCTTTTCGTGGAGCGGAAAATATGAAATTCCCACGGTGGAGAGGAAATTATTCATTGCGGATTTCGTGCGTTCCGGTGAATCGTGGATCGTATTTTTCACGGTGTCGAGCATATCGGAAATTTTCCTTTCCGAAAACTCCTCATCGCGGCGGTTACCCATCAGCCAGCAATAACAACTCCAGCCGGCTGACATCTTCAGCTCCTCGCCGCTTGCAATCCATTTATCGGCGACTCCTTGCGCAATATCTGATTCAGATAATGTCACCGCTACCACATAATCGGAAATCATGTAAAAATACGCCGTTTCCATCCAGCGGTCAAAATCTTCCACTGTCATGGCTTTCGGATCGGCAATAATGCCCGCAAAGTACATAGCATCGTAATTGCCGGTGGCATACAGCTCATCAGCCAGAGCTTGATTTATTCCAATATTCTTTGCGATGGGTTTCATTGCCCCCGTCGCTGCGCCGAAAAGCGGCTCGTGAGCGCCATTGGACATGTATATTTTTTTCGTCCGTTCTTTGCCGAGAGCTTCAAGCTCTTGCATGACCGTTTTGAAATTCATCGTTTTCCCTTCCTTCCAAGAAGTAGGCAGCATAATTCTGTAAATTAAGTTTACACTAATTATTCCGCTGCACCTATAATAGTTATTGGAGACAAGTGAATCGATTAACCTTTAAAGGAGCGACCCCTCAAATGACGATGATGATTAAAAAGTGCAGCTTACCAAATGCAAGCGAACTTCAACAAATCAGTGTTGAAACATTTACAGAAACATTCAAAGATTATAATTCCCCGGAGCACCTGAATGCGTATTTGGAAAAGGCTTATAACTTGGACGCATTAGAACGGGAGCTAGCGAACCAGTCTTCACATTTCTTTTTCGTTTATTGGGATCAGGAAATCGCCGGGTACTTGAAAGTCAATACGGATGAAGCGCAAACCGAAGCGATGGGCAGCGGCTCGCTGGAAATCGAACGGATTTACGTAAAGAACAAATTCCACAAGCACGGCCTTGGCAAAGCTTTGTTAAATAAAGCATTCGAAGTTGCGTTGGAAGAGAAGAAAAATGCGATTTGGTTAGGCGTGTGGGAAAATAACCTAAACGCCATTGCTTTCTATCAGAAAAAAGGATTTTTACAAACAGGCTCCCATTCCTTCTTTATGGGCGATGACGAGCAAGTGGATTTGATCATGACCAAAACACTCCAATAATTTTTGAAAGGCGGATCCTTTTGTATATTCCTAAACATTTCAAGGTTACAGATTTGGATGAAATCCAAGAATTCATCCACACGAATTCATTCGGCACATTAATCACGACAAAGAACGGCAAACCCATCGCAACCCACTTGCCGCTTCAGTTGGTAAGATCAGATAATGCCTTTTTCATCACCGGGCATATGGCCTATGGCAATTCTCAATGGAGAACATTCGAAACGTGCGAAGATGTATTGGTGACTTTTCAGGGACCGCATGCTTACATCTCCTCTTCTTGGTATGAAAAAGAAAATGTTCCGACTTGGAATTATCAATCTGTCCATTTATATGGTGCGGCGAAACTTTTAAACGAAGCGGAGTTAAAAGCGGACTTGACAAAGTTGATGCAAAAATACGAAGCACATCGTGAACATCCTGTTTTGTGGGAGACGCTCTCCCCATCGATGCTGGAAAAAGAGCTGAAAGGAATTGTCGGCTTCAAGATCCAAGTGACTGAAGTTCAGGCAACCTATAAAATCAGCCAAAACCGAACGGAAACGGATTACAGGAACATCATCGATCAATTGCATAAGGAAAACAATACAGATTCATCAAAAATGGCTGATGTGATGGAGAAAAAGATAAAGAAATCTCTGTAACTTCCCTACGAGATAGGTGAGAATGGAGATTAAAGTCTTTTCGTTTGAAAATCCTTTAAAAAGCGTATATTATTATCTTTAATTGCATATCTGAAATGTTTTCTAGGGTTCCGCAGCGACTATAGCTGGCCTGGTCCGAGAGAAAACTCACAGCTCTGCTGTGTCACGGAAGGACAAAAGCCTGGGAGAAACTGTTTTTTACAGTTCTCTCAGGCTTTTTATTTTCGTAAGTATAAGGAGGAAATTTTATGAATTCGGATTGGTTGAAAGTTATCATCGCCGCTGTTTTTGAAGTGGTTTGGGTCATCGGCTTGAAGCATGCGGATGATTTTGGGGAATGGGCCGTTACGGTCGTGGCAATCGTTATCAGCTTTTCTGTCATGATCAACGCTGGGCGGAAATTGCCGGTTGGCACCGTGTATGCGGTTTTTGTGGGACTTGGCACGGCTGGTACTGTACTTTCGGAGATTGTATTTTTCAATGAGCCGTTTAAAGTTGAAAAATTAGTATTGGTTGGCGTGTTGTTAGCCGGCGTGATTGGTTTGAAATTAGTAACCAGGGACGAACTTGCAAAAGGAGGCGAAGCATAATGGCTTGGACGGCATTGATTTTCGCAGGGATCTGCGAAATGTTCGGCGTGGCAATGATCAGCAAACTGAACAAAGACCGCAATTGGCAAGCGTTTTCGCTGCTGGTGCTCGCATTCGGATCAAGCTTCGCCTTTTTAGCGTATGCGATGGAAACTTTGCCCATGGGTACTGCTTACGCCATTTGGACCGGCATTGGCGCGTCCGGCGGCGCGATACTGGGCATGCTTTATTACAACGAATCCAAGGACTTGAAACGGATTTTCTTTATCGCGCTCGTGCTGGGCGCCGCAGTCGGATTGAAAATTATTTCGTGATTCTGCATCATTGAAAAAAGAAGAAACTCGTCGATGAGTTTCTTCTTTTTTATTTGTGGATATTTTGATGAATATTCGATGCTGTTAGATTTCTTGCGCTTTCTTTTTCTTTACACTGATCAATGCCCCTACAACCACGATTCCAATCAACACACCCCAGAAGATCAGCTTCCATTCCGTAGAATGAGCAAAGTCATAAGGCAGGATGCCAAGGTCTTTGTGCGCCAGCGTAAGCACCGACAGCTTAACGCCAACCCAGCCAACGATCACAAACGCTGTGGTTTCCAATTGCGGATAGTCTGCCAACAACTTGACGAATTTATGGGCGGCAAATCGCATGATGACAAGTCCAACCAATCCCCCGGTAAGCATGACAGCAAACTGTCCGCCGTTGATGCCGCCAATTTCTGCACTTCCTAAGTGCGGCAGTGTTATTGCCAACGCTACTGCAGCCAGCATCGAATCAATGGCAAAGGCGATATCCGCCAACTCCACTTTTAAAACAGTCATCCAAAAGCCTGCTCCTTTCGTTGCTTCAGGCTCAAGGGAATGTTCCTTTCCTTTGCGCTGATCGTAAATGTGCTTAAAGGCGATGAACAAGAGATACGCCGCCCCCAAAGCCTGGATTTGCCACACATCCACCAGTATCGTAATCATGAACAATGCCGCAAACCGGAAAACGAATGCCCCCATCAAACCATAAAATAAGGCTTTTTTCTGTTGTTCTTTCGGCAAATGCTTGACCATGACTGCCATGACGACAGCATTATCCGCAGCAAGCAGCCCTTCAAGTGCTACGAGCACCAACAACACCCATAAATACTCCAATAAGATTGCTTCCATTTTTTCTTCCTCCTCTTAATTTTTTACAACAAAAAAGACCCCTGCCTAATAAAAAGGCAAAGGTCTCGCTAAGCAAAATTTTTGCTATCACAACCGATGGCTACGAACCATGTAATGACGATTGTGAAATAGGTTTCCCTATAGCTACTCCCCTTCGACATAAAGTCAAAGACTGTTAAGTTGTAAGAATAGTATATCAGCTAGTTACCATCAGGTCCAGAAAAAAACTTTGTCGAATTAAAGACTGCTATTTCAGGAAAACGGAAGTTCCGCTCAAAACCATCACGTTGCACTGTATGGTTATAACCCATTTATGGTAGGATATTCTTAACAAAAAGGAGGCGCTTGCATTGGGAAGGGCTTAATGAAAATTGGCGAAGTCGCAAGTTTGAGTGGAGTGTCCGTAAGAACCATTGATTACTACACAAATTCCGGGCTATTGGATTCCGAACGGTCAACGTCCAATTACCGGTTATACCCTGACACAGTTTTGCAGACACTCGAACGGATCCAGCTTTTGAAAAATCAGCGCATGTCCATTGCGGAAATCAAAACAGCACTCGATTCAGGCTCTCAGCCAGATATGGATGTATTGGCCGAAGATGTATACGAAGAATTCGATTGCCTTCAAAAAAAGATCACCCGCTTGGAAGAACAATTAAAAGATGCACCTTCGCATGTGAAGGTGCAAATAAGCAAAGCACTTGAAAGCAAGATGGTCGCCATCGCTTCCTTGTTGGCTTTGCTGTAACTAAACTTGGAGGTGAATCCCTTTTACAGGGAACATAAGTGGATATAATTACGATACTGAATTTAGCATTATTGGTTATTTTACTCGGTTTGACAGCCTTTTTCGTCGGATCGGAGTTCGCAGTCGTCAAAATCAGGATGTCACGCCTTGATCAATTGATTGCTGAAGGAAACAAGAAAGCGGTAATGGCGAAAAGAGTGGCGGGCGACTTGGACTATTACCTGTCGGCCTGCCAGCTGGGCATTACCGTGACAGCGCTCGGGCTCGGTGCGCTCGGAAAGCCGACCGTCGAACGATTGATGTATCCGATATTCGACTTTTTCGCTGTTTCGGATGCAGTGGCTTCCGCATCTTCTTACGCCATCGCGTTTATACTTGTCACATATCTGCACGTTGTGCTTGGCGAGATGGCACCTAAAACATTGGCGATCGAGTACGCTGAAAAAATGTCATTGCTGCTCGCTCCTCCTCTTTACTGGTTCGGAAAGATTATGAAACCTTTTATCTGGACATTGAACGGAGCTGCTCGGATTTTGCTGAGAACTTTCGGTGTGCAGCCGGCTGGGGAACAGGCTTACTCTGAAGAAGAACTGAAAATTGTCATGGCGCAAAGTTCCGAAGGCGGCGCAATCAACGAAACCGAACTTTCCTACATGGAAAACGTTTTTACGTTTGACGAACGTGTTGCAAAAAATATTATGGTGCCGCGAACAGAACTTGTTACGCTGGACAAAGATATGCCGTTGGACGAAATCATCGCTCTTTTGGATGAAAACAATTATACGCGCTACCCCGTGACGGAAGAAGGCGACAAAGACCGCGTTCTTGGCTTTGTCAGCGCCAAGAAAATGCTTCCGCATATTGTCGCCGGCCGGGAATGGCAGCTTGAAGACTTTGTTCTGGAAATGCCGACTGTCTTTGAAATGACTGGCCTGCAGGACGCCCTCTTGCGCATGCAGAATGCCCGCGTCCACATTGCGCTGGTCGCGGACGAATACGGCGGTACCGCCGGCATGATTACGATGGAAGATATTTTAGAAGAAATCGTCGGTGAGATCCGCGACGAATTTGATGCGGATGAACAGCCGGAAATCAGCAAAGTCAGCGAAAACCGCTACTTGATCAACGGCCGTGTCCTCA
The DNA here is from genome assembly GCA_035468565.1 of Planococcus sp. (in: firmicutes). Lineage (GTDB taxonomy): Bacteria > Bacillota > Bacilli > Bacillales_A > Planococcaceae > Planococcus. The sequence goes on along the minus strand of DATISS010000143.1, from coordinate 5,849 downwards.
TAAAAGATTTAGAGGAACGCTTCGGCTTAACTTTTGAAGAAGGCGAAGAAATCGATACGATTGGCGGATGGATCCATTACAAGAGTGTTGGAGAAGCCCATACCGGTCAAACCTTGACGATGGACAATACACTTTGGACGGTCATCGAAATGGATCACCAACAAATCAAACAAGTGATGTTCGAACAAGTTTCGAAATAAGTCAAACCAGAAGCAAGCAGTTTTCATTAATTAACGGAGGTGAATCCCCCAACTCGGGGGAACCATATTGGATGGACAAATAATAATCAATTTACTGCTCATCGTATTGATGATCCTTGGAACCGCACTTTTTGTCGGCGGTGAATTCGCCATTTTGAAAGTGCGGATGTCCAGAATCGATCAACTGATTTCAGAAGGCAATAAAAAAGCGATTCTTGCAAAAAAAGTAGCAAACGAACTGGATTATTATTTATCCGCCTGCCAGCTCGGAATTACCGTAACGGCTTTAATCCTCGGTGCGCTCGGGGAACCGACTGTGGAACGCTTGCTGCATCCGGCATTTGAATACTTTGCTGTACCAGAAGCGTTGGCCACTGTCCTTTCGTACGCCATTGCACTCAGCATTGTCACTTTCCTCCATGTTGTCATCGGAGAGCTTGCACCAAAGACTTTGGCAATCCAGTATGCCGAACGAATGACTTTGCTATTGGCTCCTCCGCTTTATTGGTTCGGGAAAATCATGAGCCCATTTATTTGGGTGTTGAACGGTTCTGCCCGGTTATTCTTAAGAATGTTTAAAGTGGTGCCTGCCGGACACGAAGAAGCCCATTCGGAAGAAGAGCTGAAGCTGATCATGGCAGAAAGCTTCCAAAGCGGCGAGATCAACCAAACCGAGTTGACGTATTTAAAGAATATCTTTGCGTTCGATGACCGGATTGTAAAAAACATCATGATTCCGCGCGATAAAATTGTGACGGTCGATAAAGCCTTATCCCATTCAGACTTCTTTAAAGCGTTGGATGAACATGAATATACGCGATATCCGGTAACTGAAGGCGGCAATAAAGATAATATGATCGGATTCATCAACACGAAAGAAGTGTTGACCAGCATGGCTGCGGGACGAACGCAGGAACCGGAATCATTTATCCACATCATGCCGCGCTTTACTGAAACGACGCCGATTCAAAAAGTATTAACAAAAATGCAGCAAAGCCGGACTCACATGGCTGTCGTTACAAGCAAAGATGGACTTGCGACTGTCGGCCTTGTGACAATGGAAGACATTTTGGAGGAGATCGTCGGGGAAATCAGCGACGACTCTTTTGAAGCGGAACCGATTTAATGTGATGTTCAGATATTAAAAAGAAGATGCGCCCTTTGGCGTTTCTTCTTTTTTTTTGCTTTTAAAATCTGTTGGGTTATCCAAAAAATCTTAAATCTACTGGATGTGCAAAACCATTCTGACCATCCTGGTAATGAGTCCGTCAAGAATGTCATCGAACTCAGATGATGTTTGAAATCCCTTAGCTTGATAAAAATTTACTCCAATTCTATTTTCTTTCTCTACATCTACAAACAACGATTGAGCGCCATTTAATTTCTTGATGCCTGCATTCAGCAATGCTGTTCCAATTCCCTTCGCTTGATATTCAGATAGAAGGTATATTGCACTCAACTCTGCATCTCCCTCTTGTTTCACAGTTGAGAAGTTGGCAAACCCAATAATCTTTTCTTTCTCTTCTGCAACGTAAAGAGAAGAAACTTCCAAGCGTTTGTGCATCATGTTATCACTATAAGCGCTTTCTAAAAATGTCTCTTGAATTTCAATTGGGATTATTCCAGTATAAGTGGTTTTCCAACTTTCCCTTGCTACATTTTGAACCGCTTTAATATCTCTCTTTTCCATGTCTCGGATGTGAATACCCATATTTAAAAAACCTCCTCTTTTTGTATGCCTTATCTTTAATTTTGATGTAAAAGCTTTCATGATAATAAACAACTCACTTGAAATCAGTTAATTCCCTCACCCTATATTCCATTAAACCCAAAAAATGTATACTTAATATAATAAACTAAATTTGTTTAGGCGAGGTGAGGTCTTTGAACGAGCGTTTCAACTTGAGTTTTAAAAACAAGGAAGTAAGAATGTGGTTCTACATCATGCTGCCAATTGCCGCCATAGGGTTTTTCATTTTGTTTTCTGCCGCTTACAAATACAACAATCTTGCAATATTATTGGTAATGATTGGCTGGCTAATTTACTATATATGGCGTTTTCAATATAGAAAGAAAAAGATAAAAGAAACCGGCCTTTCTTAAATAGACAGGCTGTTAAGATTACTTCATTCTTGAAAGGCTGTGAAAACTAATTGCTTTTATATTACACACTAACGCTCATTATCGTATTTCCAGCTATTTTGCTTATTAACTTCATAGTAAATAAAATTTTGGGGTTGAGCAGTAAAGTCCATTGGGTCATGTCCATAATTGCTAGTTTTCTTTTTACGCTGCTTTTCACAGCGATGCTAGGATTTTAACGCTGGATGGTATTGGCATTACTGGTTTTCAAAAAATTTTTCATCCACCTTGAAATACGCGGTTAACGAAAGCTTTCTTCCTTCTCGATGCCATTTTTCATATTCTCTGAATACCCGAGCAATGTCTCCCCCAGAGTGTTTCTCAACTAGGTTCTTCACCGCTAAATAACTGCGCCAGTAGTCGAACATAATACTGGTCAGGCTTTCTGAATACGATGAACTGCCAAACTGATCCAAAGAATGTTGGCCGTATTTATCGGCAAATGTTTTTACCAATTGGGATTCTATATGCGAAATTTCTTGGAACTCTTGTTCAGTAAGCAAAGTCTTTCTCGGCAAATAAAAACACATGCCTTCTTCAAACCAAATGCTGTCTTCCCTTTCATTGAATTCATCTGGGAACAAATCTAAGTGATGGGTTAGTTCGTGCGCCAGGATGACTAATAAATGATTTTCAGAAAAGCTCTCATAGAAGTTTCGGGCTGCAGGGATGTTTCGGTTTTCCAGCTGGCTTAAAAACATTTCTCTCCATTTATCGAGGTCAGGTGACATGTAAATCAGGTCTTTATTCGTAAACGCAGCAATTGGCACTTTGGAAAAAACTTGTGTGGCGAGTTCATCCGAAGTCCAAACCACCGCTTTAGGGACATCGCTTAAAGAAAATTCATGAATCAGGTATTCTTTATAGTCTGCTATTCCCTTAAATAAACGCTCCCCAATTCCCTTGAAGTCTCGAAAATCTTTTTCTTTTTCAAAGGCGAAAATCTGTTTCACAAAATCTCTCCTTTATTTATACAGATAACTTCTCTCTTATAATATACAGATTTTAACATTATTTCATCTAAAAAATCTTTTGAACAACAAAATATGATGCTAAGGCATTTCAGTTAAAGGAGTGATTCTGCTTATGAGAAGTTTCATCGATGATTTAGCTGGAGCGATTTTTGATATTCTGAAATTGTTTTGTTACTTCCTTGCCGGTGTGGTAATTGTTAGCGGAGCAATGTATGGGATTGTGTGGCTATTAAATTTGATAACGGGAAATTAAAAAATCCGCAAACGGCATGCGCTTTTACAGCGGTTCCATTTGCGGATCTTTCATTCATAAATTTTCCGAACTTCGCTTCTTCAATAACACTCATTCCCCCACTATCCACACATCTTTCAAGTCCACCATTAATTCAACCCTTTGCCCGGCCGTTGCGTTTTCTCTTTGCTGGCTGGAAAATACACATTCGAGCTGCTCGTCGCCCACTTGAACTTTGCACATATAAAACCCGTGCTTGAATCTCAGCTGCTGGATCACTCCACTGACATGCAGCGAGCCCCTTTGCGGCAGAGAATTATTCGGCACAAGCTGAACCGCTTCCGGACGGAGAACCAAAAAGCCAGGGCCGGCTTTGAAGAGGTCATTTACAGCAAATTCGAAGTTTCCGCCTTTGGAAGAAAAGCTGCCGTCGCTGACTGTCCCTGCAATGATGTTTTTCAAGCCCAAAAACGAAGCGATTGCCGTGCTGGCAGGACGCTCATACAAATCCTGGGCATTGCCGACCTGCAGCAATGTCCCTTCGCTCATGACGCCGATCCGGTCCGATAAATAGAATGCTTCTTCCCGGTCATGCGTGACAAACAAAACGGTGACATGGAACTCTTTTTGGATTCGGCTCAGCAGCTCCCTCATTTCTTCCCGCAAGCTCGGGTCCAATGCGCTGAACGGCTCATCCATCAATAGCACGCGCGGATTGGCAACGAGCGCTCTCGCCAACGCCACGCGCTGCTGTTGGCCGCCGCTCAGTTCGTCCGGGAAACGGCTGCCGAAACCGCCCAACCCCACCCTTTCCAGCATCGCTCTTGCTTCATCGATCCGCTGTTTTTTGCCGACTTTTTGCATCTTCAAACCGAACGCCACATTGTCCTCTACTGACATATGCGGGAACAGCAGGGATTGCTGGAACACCATCGCGAACTTTCTCGCTTCGGACTGGACTGCCGTTAAATCGGTGTCCCCCACCCAGATTTCGCCGCTGTCGGGCTGCAGTAACCCGGCGACTAATTTCAATAGCGTCGTCTTGCCGCATCCGGATGGCCCGAGCAGCGAGAAAAATTCACCTTCATGGATTGTCAGCTGGACCGGCTGAAGCGAAAACGCCGGGTCGCCTCTTCGCTCTGTTTGTTTAAACTGCTTTTTCATGTTGATGATGCGCAAATCGTTCACAGTCCCACCCCTCTCCGCTGGCCTTTAATTGTTGAGGCTTTTTTGTTTTTTATAGTAGTTCTTCAATGCTACATCCATCACCAGCAATGTCAAGATGGCCATTCCCGCAAACAGCAGCGAATAGGCGGATGCAATGGCAGGATCTCCCCCGCTGATGAACGGAAACAGCAGAATCGGCAAAGTCACGACCTGCCCTGAGCCGATCAGGAATGTGATTAAGTACTGGCTCAAGGAAATCAGGATGCTCAAACTCGCACCCGCTGCGATGCCCGGCAATAAATGCGGCAGCACGACGTGGAAAAAACGCGAACCAGGACCGGCACCCAGCATGCGTGCCTGGTCTTCCCAGTCGACCGATAAAGTATTATAGCTGATCATGATTGCACGCACCATATAAGGCAAGGTCGGCGAAATATGAGCCAGAACGACGCCGAATATCGTCTCTGTCAATCCGAAGCGCAAAAACGTCAAATGGATGCCCATGACAGCTACGAAAGGCGGAATGACGATCGGAGCAAAAATGATGGCTTCTGCCAGCCATTTGCCGGTGAATTTATAGCGCGACAAGGCATTGGCAGCCGGCACGGCAAGCAAGATGTTCACCACAGTAACGATGCCGGCAATCAGCAGACTGACCCCTGCGGCCGGCCATGTGCCCGAGCTGCTGTCCAGTACATATTCCCAAGCTCGGAAACTGAAGGACTCAGGCAGTACGTTAGGCCATTGCCAGCCAAACGACACGCTCGACAAAAGCAATGGAAGGAATGGAAACACGATGACAACAAAGACGATAAAGAAGAAAAACAATTTGATTAAATTAGGGCTTCGCTTCATCAGTCCCACCCCTTCAAGACATTCCAGCGCTTGCTGAAAAAATAGACGGCTAGCCCCAGAAGAATCGTCAAAGCAGCCAGGATAATATTGACGGCGAGTGCCTCTGGCCGGTCAGTCAATGTACCGCTCGTGTAAAGTTGGTACGAATAAACCGGCAGCATGCTTGGGTAAGTGACACCCAGCAAATAAGGCACTTCGAATGCGGAAAATGTAAAGACAAAAACGATAAAAGCCGCGATGGTCCATGCGGGCAAAATAATCGGCAGTACGATTTCACGG
>DATISS010000142.1:0-3117 GCA_035468565.1 Planococcus sp. (in: firmicutes) | reverse complement strand
GCCTTTTAAATCGCTCATGCGGATATCTTCACCGATGACCAGGCCTTCGATTTGCGTGAATTGGTGGGAATGCGTCGCGTCGTCGTTGTCGCGGCGGTACACTTTGCCCGGGCAGATGATTTTGATCGGCTCCCCGCCTTTGGCTTCCATCGTGCGTGCCTGGACAGGAGATGTATGTGTGCGCAGCAGAATGTCTTCTGTAATATAGAAGGAATCCTGCATATCACGCGCAGGATGGCCTTTCGGCAAATTCAAGGCTTCGAAATTGTAATAATCCTTTTCCACTTCCGGGCCTTCCGCAACTTCGTAGCCCATCGAAATGAACAAGTCTTCAATTTCTTCGACGACGCGCGTCAATGGATGTGCGTTTCCTGACTGCACTGGACGGCCTGGCAGGGTCACATCAATCGTCTCGCTTTGCAGTTTTTCATTGATCGCCTGCTCTTCCAGGATTGCCATATGCTGTTCAAGAGATGCTGTCACTTCTTCACGGACCACATTCACCAATGCCCCCATTTTCGGTCGTTCTTCGGCGGGCAGTTTCCCCATGCCTTTCAATAAATCCGTGATCGGCCCTTTTTTGCCGAGATATGCCACGCGGACGCCGTTCAACTCTTTGACATCCGCCGAAGCTACGATTTTTTCCAACGCTTCTGTTTTCAATGCATGCAATTGTGCTTCCATTTTTTCTCCTCCTCTAAACATAGAAAAGCCCCGTCCCAAAAAGGGACGAGGCATTATTCGCGGTACCACCCTAGTTAATGCGCAAGCGCAATCACTCATTTACATAACGGCTCTTCACCGGCCCCACTTTACAGCATTCCTGCTGGTCCCGTCAGGCAGCTCGCGGGGTGAACTTCCGTAACCTTTGCATATCCACACTTTCAGTCAAGGTGCGGAATCCCTTCGATGCATTGTGGCAACATACTTTTCCCGGTCAAAGCTTTTGTTTATTAATTCATTATACGAAATTTATGCGGCATTATCAAATTAGTTTTTAGGAACGAGGCTCCAAAGCAATATGCCTGCTGCCACTGCGACGTTCAACGATTCGGCTGCGCCATAAATCGGCACGACCAGGTTTTCATCCGTTTGCTGCAATAACACCGGATCCACGCCGCTTCCTTCATTGCCAACCATCAACGCGAACTTCTCCTGCGCCTGCGCTTCGTGCACAGGCGTCGCATGGAGCAGCGCCGTGCCGAAGACCCGGACTCCCTGCTCTTTCAAAGCCGGAATCCATTCGGACAGTTCACCTTTGACAACCGGAATTTGGAAGTTCGAACCTTGCGCCGAACGCACCGTCTTCGGATTGTATGGATCGGCTGAACCTTTCCCAAGAATCACTGCATCAATGCCGCTCGCCGCTGCCGTGCGGATCATCGTGCCGACGTTGCCTGGATCTTGCACCGCGTCGATCAGCAATAATTTGGTCCATGAGCGCTGTTCGTCTTCGCCGAATTCCGGCTGCGCGCAATGAACGAAAATGCCTTGCGAATGCTCCGTCTCCGAAATCTCTTTCGCAACCGCAGCGGTCACAGAGTAGTGCGGGACATCCGAAACATCCCAAGCTTCCGGAATGTCGACGCCTTCACGGACAATCAACGACTTGACCAAGTCTTTCTTTTTCAATGCCTCTTCCGTCAAATGAAATCCTTCAACGAGGAATTCCTTAAACTTATCGCGTTCTTTGCGCGTTGTACTAAGCTTCTTCCAATGCTTCACAAGGGAGTTCTGCACCGATTCAATTCTCTTCATATCGTTCACGCCTTTTTTCTAGAATAACTTAAGTATAGCATACAGAAAAGTGACTGAGCCCCTGTAGATTTTCAGCTTATGACATGAACAAGTCGAACCCTAATGCTGTGCCAAGCCCAAAAATCAACGTCCATAAACCGATGCTAACCGTCAGCCAAATCGTCGTATTGCGTTTCGTCGCGCCGAGCGTCATGCCGACAAAGGCTGCTATGTGCGTGCCGATCAAAATCGGCCCCAGCAACGCGAGGCCAGGAAGACCGTATTTGTTCATGATGCTTTTCGCACGCTCACTTTTCTTCGAAGGCGCCTTGCCTTTTTCCTCTTGCCGCTTCTGATGCCACCCTTTGAATTTATCAAAGCCGACGATGAGCGCGAGCACCGTCAGCAAATTCCCCACAAACGCCAGCACCATCACCCAAAACGGCGACAGCCCCCAAACGACGCCAAGCGGAATGACCAGCGCGATTTCCATCCACGGAATCGCAGCTCCAAGAAACACCATGAAATATTCGTATATCATTCAGTTTCCTCCTTTAAATGCTTACGTACTTCGCTGAAATAAATCCAGTATTGGCCAAGCGCGATCAGCAGGATTCCCCAAATGATGAAAACTCTCGGCATTGGCGTTCCAATCGCGAAACCTGCCAGAATCGGCAAGCTCCAGGTGATGAACGTGTAGACTTTTTGTGCCGCTTTCCGGGTGATGTAGGTCATGCCTTCATCTTGCTCCAAATACTCAGGCGGACGGATGGAAAATGGAGAAATCCGCTGCTTCGGATTTTTTTTATTGTGCTTTTTAAGCTTAAGTAAGAAAATTGCCAGCATGATGATGTAAATTATTATTGCACCAGCAGCGAACATCCCTCCGACAGGACCTAAGCTAATAGTGACGCTTTGTTCAGTTTCTGTATCGATCACCTCGGTAACCGGCGAACTAAGACCAAAAGCCAATAACCCCATTACTACGATAAAACCCATCATCCACAACGGATACTGCAAGCGAAAATCATTTTTCATCTTTTTCATCCCCCTCCAGCCAAAATAATTCATCCACACTCGTCTGCAGCGCTTTCGCGAGTTTCAACGCCAGCGTAATCGACGGCGAAAACTCCCCTTTTTCAATAAAAGCAATCGTCTGCCGTGTAACTTCCACTTGCTTGCCCAGATCGCTTTGCGTAAAGCCGTAGCGCGCACGCAGCTCCCTGACTCGATTGTTCAACATCCGCATCGCCCTTTCATCCATATTATGTTTGGTTTATATTACATAATGTACACTATACTTAACATTAAGTAAAGTATTGATTACATTTTTCTTTTCGGTCCGCTGCAAGGTGCGGCCCCGGCATTGTAAAAGCCTTC
>DATISS010000141.1:0-14422 GCA_035468565.1 Planococcus sp. (in: firmicutes) | reverse complement strand
TCGTCCAGCAATAATAATGTATCTGCCATTCCAATTTCCTCCTCTGTCCTACTTATTCAGAAGTCGGACTACACTCCATTGTCTCAATATTCAAGCGTTTTTGCAATAGTGGGCATATAAAACTTCCATTAACTTGCCATCATCCCGTTCATCTCCCGTTATCTCGCTGTATATGCCAGCATAATCTTCCAGCAGCGCCAGCGCCTCTTCTTCCGTCGTTCCGAGAGAAGGTTTGATGACTCCTTCGACTAGGAGCGCTGCAAGCGGCAGTTTATTTCGCATGGCTTTAATGACGCGCATCTGCCAGATGACAGGCCGTTCATCCAACCGTCCGGCAGCGGCAAAAGGCACGCCGATGATGGCCGGAAGCTCGAGACGATTGAGTTTCAACTCATACGCCATGAGCCAAAAAGGGTTCCGGTGCCGGAGTTTGGCGTAATGCTGCGACCGGACGAAGGCATCCCGCTGCGCCGCCGAAAGCCGGAAAATCGCTTTGTATTCTTCAAACACCAATTTTTTCGGAATGGCAAACGGAAATTGCTGAGCGCTCGCCGGCAGCGACTTTAGTTTGGCCGCCCAACGGTTTCCGCCCATCCAAAAAAGACCGGAGGCATAAGTGAATACGTTTGTTTCCGGGCAGAAAGACAATAGGTAATCAACGCCGTTTGAACGCCTGACCATCTGCCGCTCAAATTGCCGGAGGCGAATGAGCTGTATGCCATCACGCTGCAGCATTGGTACACCTGAAATCCATAGCGGCTCAATAGCGATAGACCGATAACCTTCAGAACGCGACCTCACTTGACTGGCCGGAATGGCGCTGTACTGGAATTCGATGGCCGTCTTTTGCCCTACCAGCAAGTCTGCCCGCTGCTTGATCGCCGGCAGGTATTTTTCAAGTTCGATGTGGTGGTTGAAACGTGAGAAGAATTGATGAAGCTGCAATTTGCCGTGCAAATGCAAAGGGGTTTCCGGCTCGCTGAACGAATCGCAATCAGCAAGGGAACGGTGTGCAAAATGGGGGATTTTCACTTCACCGGCTTTCAGCACTAGATTTGCCCCACAGCCGGGACAAAAATACTGCTCTTGTTTCTTAAGGGTGGATAGCTCTTCGGGTCTAAATGGCAGTGCCAATGAAACCAATTCATTCGAACTGTTCAAAGCGATTAATATAGCGCTCACTCTCCTTTTTTTGATTGTAATCAAACAAAGAATTTTAAGCAATACCCCCTTTTCATTGGCCATTAAAGCAGTTCCACCCACAAGAGACAAAAAAACACAAATAAAAAAAGATCCCCTCGTAAGGAGATCTTCAGCCGAAATAATGCAGAACGTTCGGCAATGCGTTTTCTTTAAATATCGGTTTTCCGTATTCTTCCAAACGGTGAATCGTCAGCGGCGATGCAGTCAAGTATTCACTAATGATGCTGATATAGTTTTTGACATCTTCTTCGCTGTGAAGCAAGTCGTCAAAACTTATATGGAGATAATACTTGTTCTCGAAATGGTATATGGCCGAAACAATCGGTACATACTCAAGCCGACGTGCTAGAGGCACCAAGTCCTCTACTTGCATGACATTGAAGGTATAGTCCATTTTCTTGACATCCGGCTCTTCAAATACCGGTTCAAACTCATCGAATTCAGGAGAAACAGCATCGTCGCTTCCGAACAATTTACGTCTCTCTTCTATATCATCAGGCAGATCGAGCTTCTGCCCGTCTTTCGTGAGTTGAGCCCGGGTGACTGTCACTTCCAACCCTTTATCCATCGCTTGCACTTGAATCCATAACGGGCCTTCCATCACGAAATCTGCCTCTTCATTCACTTCGTCCATCATTTCCCAAAAAAGCTCTTCGCTTTTATCACGGTTAAACCAAATTTCATCACGGCTAAAACCTCGTTCTTCAACATCTAGATAGGAAATGTAAAATTTTACTGTGTTGTCGTTAATTCTTTCGATCTCCATTTTACACCTCTCCTTTCGAAATGGACTAAGAGGATCGTCCTTATAGGCCGTACACTGGTACTAGCCCCATTATAGCCTTTTTCCTAGTGAATGAGAAAATTTATGCCTGACTTTATGAGCTTCAGGTACGTACGATTTTAGTGGATTCAACGCAATAATGCAACTAATTAAGATGGGTTGATATTTACACCGCTTCCGCTTTACTGCTGTAGTTGCAGACCTGTCATATAGCCAAGGTTTCCTTAAAAGCACGGCTTGGATATAAAGAAAACTGCCCGAGATCCATTATGAATTGTCATAAAGACCGGGCAGCACGTTGCATCATGTTCAGTTCACCATACGCTGAGCTTCGAGCAATTGGTATGCTCTGACTTTGCGAGGAAGGAATCGACGAATTTCATCTTCATTGTATCCGACCTGTAAGCGTTTTTCATCCATAATAATCGGACGGCGAAGCAAACCAGGATATTCTTGGATTAATTCATACAAGCGCTGAAGCGGAAGGCTTTCGACATCCACATTCAGTTTTTGGAATATTTTAGAACGGGTTGAGATGATTTCATCTGTGCCGTCTTCTGTCATTCTAAGAATCTCTTTGATCTCGCTGATTGTCAGCGGCTCAGAAAAGATGTTGCGTTCTGTATATGGAATATCGTGTTCTTCCAGCCATGCTTTTGCTTTGCGGCAAGATGTACAGCTTGGAGAAGTAAATAATGTAACCATCATGGTGAAGCACTTCCTTTCGGATTCAAGTTAATTCGGTTAATGATTATCAAATTAGAATCACTATAATGTAGAAGCTTTACATTCATTATACAACATTTAGAATCAAATGGATATACTGTTGTTAAAAAAATATGCAAAAAGCTTATATATTGTCACATAATCGCTCTATAATATCTGCTTTTCATTAATTTTATATAACAATAATTTACCCGCCTTCATCCAGTTTAAACCTTGATTTCAAAAATAAACTATTCTCAATTACAATCGCTTCTTTGAAAACAGGATTTCATTTAACTTGCCTTTATTATAACGTTTCAACAAGCAGAAAGTTTCAAATTAAAAAACCCAACGATAAACCATTGGGAGATTGGGCTTCAAGGTGTATAGTCGACACCTTGGGAATAGGTATTTCCGGCATTCCAAAGCAGAAACTCGTCGATGCCGTTATCGTTAAGCGCTTTTATCTGCGCTTGGACTTCCTCTTTCCCATAGTTTTTATAGTTTCCCGCACCTAGATAAGATGCTGTGAAGTCTTGCAGCCAAGGGCGTGAAACTGGCGCTGTTTCCAGTTCCGCCAATTTTTCGTTTTCCATTTTGGCGTATTCTGACACTAATTTGTAAGGTTCAAGATCTGGTTTCGGAATGCCGAAATACGCGGTCCAATGGCTCGGATAAATCATCGAAGAAATGACATCGACGTTTTCCGAAATTTTTCCGAAGTTTTGGCCGATGCCAGGTGCTTCTACAAGCGTTGCCGCATAGCCGAATATATCAACAGAAACCTCTACATCGTACGGCTCTAACTGCTCGCGGGCATAAGCCACAAAATCAGTTACGGCGCTGACACGGCTTTGTATAGGGTCCTCGGAAGAATCGCTGTATTCACCCATCGAATACTCCAATATATCTGCACGGTTTTCAAAGCCTTCGGGAAACCGCACATAATCGAATTGTATTTCTTTGAAACCTAGTTTGGCAGCTTCTATGGCGATTTGCACATTATAATCCCAAACTTCTTTCAGGAAAGGATTGACGAAGGATTCCCCTCGGCCATTCTTCCATACCTTTCCATTGTCGACGAATGACAATTCCGGCCGCTTTTCAGCAAGGATGGAATCTTTGAAGACAACGACGCGGGCAATCGGGTAAATCTGCTTTTCTTCGAGTCTTTCCAAAACGACTCTAGGATCTTTGATGAATGGCTTGCCGATCTCCATAGAAGCCAAGTCAGATCCCTCTTTGGGCATATAAGTTAAATGCCCCATGTCTTCTTTGATATCAATTACCATCGCGTTCAATTCCGTCCTATCGACAAAATCGACTAATTTCTCAAAGCGTTCTCCGCCTGCTGAATTCCCAGTGACAAATATGCCGCGGACAGCATCCGGGTATTTAAATTCCAACCCTGAATCGAATCGATACAATGCTGAAGCATTCATAAGTTCCATATTGAATTCTGTGCCTTTATAGCTGCGCGCTGTGAATTCAGGTGAAGCATCGTCTTTAGCTGCCGCCACTGGCGACGTGAATGCAGAGCTCACTATTAAAGCACCAACAATTGCCCATTTCTTTTTAATCATATTGCACCTGCTTTCATTCTGTTCTTCTATAACAATTTTATCATTATTTAGGTAAATAGAAAGTAAAAAACAGCGATGCCATTTAAAGGCACCGCTGTTTAAAAATTCCTATCTTACTGTTATCGAAGCCTTCAATGCTTCGAACTCGGAAGTCGAACATTGAACAAAATGGCCAGGTGTTATTTCTCTCATTTGTACATCATCTTTTTCTGTGTAATTATGCGTCGCTGGATCGTAAGATTTACGGACCCGGTTGCGCTCATAATTCGGATCCGGAAGCGGGATCGCAGACAGTAGGGATTGCGTATATGGATGCATCGGGTTGTTGTACAAATCTTCTGCAGGCGCCAATTCGACCAATTTCCCGAAGTACATGACCCCGATGCGATCTGAAATGTATTTAACCATTGAAAGATCATGTGCGATGAAAAGATAAGTCAAACCCTTTTTTTCCTGTAATTCTTTCAGCAAATTGACAACTTGCGCTTGGATCGAAACATCCAATGCAGAGATTGGTTCATCAGCGATGATAAAATCCGGATCTACTGCAAGGGCACGTGCGATTCCAAGACGCTGGCGCTGTCCGCCTGAGAATTCATGCGGGTAGCGGTTGGCGTGCTCTTTGTTCAAACCGACTGTTTCCAACAACTCGAAAACCATCTGTTTGCGTTCCGCCGCATTTTTTGCCAAGCCATGGATGTCAATTCCTTCGGCAATGATGTCCATGACTTTCATGCGCGGGTTCAAAGAAGCATATGGATCTTGGAAAATCATCTGCATTTTGCGGTTGAATTTCTTCAGATCTTTTTTGGACTTTTTGCCGTGGACATTTTCACCTTCGTAGAACACGTCGCCGGAAGTTGCATCATATAAACGGATAATCGAACGGCCGGTTGTGGATTTGCCACAGCCGGATTCTCCGACCAAACCTAAAGTTTCGCCCTTGTAGATATCAAAGCTGATATCGTCAACAGCCTTGACCTCATTGGCTTTGCCGATGTTGAAATGCTGTTTTAGGTTTTTGATTTCCAATAACTTTTCTGCCATTATACAGCTCCCCCTTCATAATATCTGCTTCCCGGGAACTTCTTCATCCGTTCGATAACAGATGCCGGCGGCTCTACTCTCGGAGCATCCGGATGCAAAAGCCACGTAGCGGCTTGATGCGTATCGCTTACTTTAAAGAATGGAGGGTTTTGTTCCATATCGATCTGCAATGCATATTCACTGCGAAGTGCAAAAGCATCTCCTTTTGGCGGCGCCAATAAGTCTGGCGGCGTCCCTGGAATTGCATACAATTTCGATTCGGCAGTGTCCAATGACGGCATGGAACTAAGAAGTCCCCACGTGTATGGATGCTGTGGATTGTAGAAGATTTCATCGACAGTGCCGATTTCAACAATCTTCCCACCATACATTACCGCGACACGGTCAGCTACGTTCGCCACTACGCCAAGATCATGCGTGATAAAGATAATGGAAGTGTCGATTTTTTTCTGCAGATCTTTCATCAATTCCAAAATCTGTGCTTGGATGGTTACATCCAATGCTGTTGTCGGTTCATCCGCAATCAGGATCTGCGGATTGCAGGCCAAGGAAATCGCAATAACGATCCGCTGGCGCTGGCCGCCTGAAAATTGGTGCGGATATTGTTTCATGCGCAGCTCAGGTTTCGGCATGCCCACAAGACGCAAAAGGTCGATTGCCACTTTTTTTGCTTCTGATTTGCTTATTTTTTGGTGCTTTAAAATCGGTTCAGTGATTTGGCGGCCGATTGGCATCGTTGGATTCAAGGAAGTCATCGGATCCTGGAAAATCATCGAGATGTCTTTTCCTCGAATTTTCTGCATTTCCTTATCGGTGAGTTTCGTCAAATCACGGCCATCAAATAAGATTTCACCGTTTTTAAAAACGGCAGATTGTTCTGGCAACAAGCGCATGATGGATTTCGTCGTCACCGATTTACCGGAACCCGACTCTCCCACAATCGCCAAAGTCTCACCTTTATATAGATCGAAGTTAACTCCTCGAATTGCTTTTACTTCCCCACCAAAAGTGTTAAAGGAAAGCTCGAGATCTTTTACTTGTAAGATTTTCTTCATTTTCAACTTTCCTCCTTAATCTTTCATCTTAGGATCAAGCGCATCACGCAAGCCGTCACCGATCAAGTTGAAGCTGATCATGATCAAGCTCAACAGAATTGCTGGGAACGCTAAGATATGTGGCTGGAACTGAAGCAGCTTATAGCCGTCGTTGATCAATGTTCCAAGAGACGCATCCGGCGCCTGAAGACCCAGACCGATAAAGCTCAAGAAGGCTTCGAAGAATATTGCACTTGGAATCGTAAACATTGTATTGATGATGATGATGCCTAGAACGTTAGGCATCAAATGCTTCCAGATGATGCGGGTATCGCTAGCGCCCAAAGTACGTGCAGCAAGGACGAATTCCTGGCTCTTGTACTTCAGTACTTGCCCACGGACGACCCGTGACATCCCGGTCCATCCGGTTATGGTCAGGGCAATGATAATTGCTAAAATTCCCGGATCCATGATCAGAATGAAAAGAATAACAACAACTAAGTTTGGTATGCCTGTTAAAATTTCAACGATACGCTGCATGAAATCATCGACACGTCCGCCAAAATAGCCGGAAATCCCGCCGTATATTACGCCGATCAGCATATCGATCGCTGCTGCGACAAAGGCGATGAACAAGGATACTTGCGTCCCTTTCCAAAGACGTGAGAACATGTCACGGCCTAGGCCGTCAGTTCCGAACCAATAATTGACTTCGACATTTTTCATATCGTAGATATCGACACTTTTGCCGCCCAGATTGCCGTGTCCATCAAGGATTCCTAAATTCTCGATGACTGGAATTTTTGGCGGTAAGTTTGCGTGTGTGATTGTTTGCGCATTCGGCTCATAAGGGCTGATCATCGGCCCCACAAAAGACATGATGACGATTAATGAAAAAAGGATGATGCTGAATATCGCACCTTTGTTTTTTCGCAGGCGAAGCCATGCATCCTGCCAGAAGCTCATGCTCGGTTTAACAATGCGCTCAGCTTGATTTGCATCAATCGCAATACGATCGAACGAGCCTTTTGGCAATTTTTCTAGATTTTGAGTCATTAGTTTTTACCTCCTGAAAGACGGATCCGAGGATCGATGATGCCATATAGAATATCCACTATTAATATGACGACAATCAAGAACACAGAGAAGAAAATTGTTGTCCCCATGATGATTGAGAAGTCATTGACCATGATGGATTTTACAAATTGCTCACCGATTCCTGGAATTGCGAAGATCTGTTCCACAACTAGTGAACCGGTCAAAATACCGACTGCCATCGGTCCAAGAACAGTGACCAATGGTATCAACGCGTTTCGGAAAGCGTGCTTGAAAGCGATTTCAGAACCGCTCGCGCCTTTCGCTTTTGCAAGAGTGATGTAATCCGAGCTTAATACTTCAATCATTTCCGTACGGATGAAACGCGCAGCAGTTGCAAGCGGGAACATGGCTAAAGCAATCGATGGCAGGACGCTGGACATGAAGCCCTCTTTCCAAAGCGCCACTGGGAACCATTCCAGCTTAACGCCGAACCAGTATTGGAGCAGCGATGCGAAAACGAACGACGGTATCGATATTCCGATAATCGCCACCAGTGTACTGGAATAATCCACCCACGTATTTTGCCTCAATGCCGCAACCATGCCGAGGAGCACTCCGATAATGGTACCTAAGACCATTCCCTGGAAACCAATTTGTGCGGACGGGCCCATACGGCTCAAAATCAGGTCTGTAACATTCGCACCTTTAAACTGGTTGATCGAGATGCCAAGATCGCCTTTTAATAAGCCGAACATATAGTCGAAATACTGTACTGGAAGAGGTTCGTTTAGACCATATCTCGCTTCGACAACCGCTCTTTGATCAGGAGATAATTTACTTGCGGAAGCAATAGGGGATCCTGGTAAAATTTTCATTAAGAAAAATGTGAATGTGGCAATCAGTGCTAAAGTGAGTACCATATAAATCAATCGTTTTCCGATATATCTTGCCATGTTGCACCTCCAAGAAGATTAGATCTATTTTACACGGGCCATCAACACCTATGAATGGGTGCCATGTTCTTTTCGCGATTTAGCTGAAAATGGTCAATTTTCGGTGAATTTTCATACATTAGAAAAGAGAGTATATCGAACTAGCTTATACGATATACTCTCTTACTATTTGTTTTTCACAGTGGCCAATTTACAGAATTATTCTTTGCCTGAAACGAATGCCCATTTGTAGCTATAATCTCCACCGAATGGGTGAGAAACGATACCTTGAACATACGGTTTTTGAAGTGCCATAGTACCACGTTGGTAAATCGGCGCGATAGCAGCGTCATCTTCGATCAAGATTTTTTCAGCTTTAGCCATTGCATCCCAACGACCAGCAAGGTCTTGAGATAATTCGCCTTTAGCTTGTTCGATCAATTTGTCGAACTCAGGGTTAGAGTAAGACATCAAGTTGTGTGAAGAACCAGTTACGAACAAATCGATGAATGTCATTGGATCCTGGTAATCAGGGCCCCATCCAGAGTTTTGGATATCGTAATCTTGCGCCTCGTCAAGTTCTAGACGAACTCCGAAAGGTACAGCTTTAAGGTTTACAGTCAAACCTTCAAGGTTTTCTTCAAGTTGTGCTTTCAAGTACTCATCCATTTTCTTAGCAAGCTCAGAGTCTCCGCCAAGCAATTCAAGAGTTACTTCAGTTTCGCCAATTTCTTCTAAGCCAGTAGCCCAGAATGTTTTAGCTTCTTCAGCATTGAATTCGTTCATTTCGCCGTTTACATCACGGAAATCCGCGCCGCCCTCGTCGAAAGTGAATTCAGTTGGTACTAGGTAGTTAGCTGGAAGTGATCCGTTAGCTAATACTACATCAACTAGATCTTGTTTGTTGAACGCAGTAGCGATTGCACGGCGGATGTTTTCGTTCGCAAGTGGAGTTTTTTCACCGTTGCGTTCTTGGTTAAATTTCAAGTAGAAAAGAGTCGGTTCAAGTTCTTTGATAACTTCTTCATTATCAGCGTATTGCATAGCGTACTCGCCTGAAAGGCCAGCGCGGTCTTTTTCGCCTGAAGTGTAAAGGTTAACTGCAGTACCTGGCTCTTTAACTACGTCAACATTGATTTTATCAAGTTGAACTGTTTCAGCGTCCCAGTACTCAGCATTTTTTTCCATTGACCATTTAAGTCCAGTACCATCCCAGTTAGTTAAAACGAATGGACCGTTTGAAAGCAAGTTTTCTGAGTTAGACGCGTAAGCATCGCCTTTTTCAGTAACGAAAGCTTCGTTTTGTGGGTAGAATGTTCCGAAAGCCATTAATGACATAAAGTAAGGAACTGGACGCTCAAGAGTAACTACAAGAGTTTTCTCGTCAGTAGCTTCAATTCCAAGTTCAGCTTTGTCCATTTTGCCTTCAGAGATTGCTAATGCGTTTTTGATCGTTCCAGACATCATGTATGGACCATAAGGTGATCCAGTAGCCGGGTCGATCGCGCGTTGCCATGAGAAAACGAAATCTTGCGCTGTAACTGGTGTACCATTAGACCAATTAGCGTCGCGCAATTTGAACGTGTAAGTCAAGCCATCTTCGCTGACTTCTGGTTCGCCTTCAGCTAGAGCTGGCTCAGCAACGTTTTCTTGGTTCAAGCGGAACAAACCTTCGTTAACGTTGTTCAAGATGTTGAATGCTACAGAATCTTCAGCGATAGCTGAGTCCATTGAAGGGATTTCTGCGCCTTCCATCAAGTTAAGTTCTTGTACTTCATCTGGTTCTCCAGCAGCAGGTGCTTCAGAAGTTCCTTCTTCTTCTTTCTCTGTTGTTTCAGATCCTTCTTCGCTTCCGCCGCCACATGCAGCTAAAAATGCGCTTAGAACTAAAACTAGGCTCATTAGCCAAAATAACTTGCTGTTCTTCACGTACGTGACCCCCTTAAGTTTTCTGAAAAATTGGTACACTGTTAATTATACATATTCTTTTTTTCTTGTACAGCATTTTTTTACAGCTAATTACATTTAGATGACAGAAAGATGTCAAAGAAAAGCCATGAAGTAGCGTGAATATTGGGTTTGTAAGCGTTTACTAAGGAAAAATTTTTCAATTTTTTTTGATTTTTTTTTATAAATCTTCTACAATATATTAGAACTGAGGTGCAAAAAAATGAAAAAATCCTTTATCGGTATATTAATAATTCAAGTTATGATCTTATTGACCATGACTTTTAGAAGTGATCCGTTCTCTCTTTTGTCCTACATTAATACCTCTTTCATCTATGGAGGGGTATTGGTTTTCATCGGCCTCTGGGTTTTTGTGATTAGAACCGGCGTATTTGATATCTTCACAATGAGCATGCGGAAAGTATTTAAAGGAAAGTCCACACTCGAAGATGACGAGATGAGGCTCCCTTCGCAAACATTGGCTTTCTCCAGCTCCCCTTTGCTGATCATCGGCGGAACTACGCTGTTCGTAATGGGAATCTGCCTGCTGATTTATATGCTGTAGATATTGCGCTAAATTTCTTCTATGTATTATAATGGATGAATATATGAAGCTGTGATAAAGAGTAGTAAATGGTCTTCCTTCTATATAGAGAGTCTGTGGTTGGTGGAAACAGGTGAAGTAGACCATTGAATGGACTTTTGAGCTGAAACGGTGAAGCAACGTAGCCGTTTCCGTGATCTTCGCGTTATGAAGAAGAGTGGCCGGAGACGGCAACTAGGGTGGTACCGCGGAAAAACACATCATTCGTCCCTTTTATACAGGGATGTGTACTGTGTTTTTTTATTTTGAGGAGGAATTGTCGATGAAAAAAATTTTTTCAGGCGTACAGCCTACCGGTACAGTGACTTTAGGGAACTATATCGGCGCATTCAAACAATTTACGGAGTTGCAGGACGAATATGATTGCATTTTTTGCATCGTCGACCAACATGCCATCACGATGCCGCAGGACAGCAAAGAGCTGCGCGGGAACATCAAGTCATTGGCGGCTTTGTACCTTGCCGCCGGCATCGATCCGGAGAAAGTGACTTTGTTCATCCAGTCGGAAGTTCCAGCCCACGCCCAGGCCGGTTGGATGATGCAATGCATCTCGACGATCGGGGAACTTGAACGGATGACGCAGTACAAGGACAAATCAGCTAAAAACGCCTCGGTATTGGCTGGATTGTTAACATATCCCCCATTAATGGCCGCTGATATCCTGTTGTACCAGACCGATATTGTGCCTGTCGGCGATGACCAGAAGCAGCATATCGAACTGACCCGCGACTTAGCTGAGCGGTTCAACCGCAAATTTAACGATATTTTCACGATTCCTGAAATTCGTGTTCCGAAAAATGGCGCACGTATCATGTCTTTACAGGATCCAACGAAAAAGATGAGCAAATCCGACACCAATAAAAAAGCGGTTATTACTTTGCTGGATGATCTGAAAACGATCGAAAAGAAGATTAAGAGCGCAGTTACTGATTCTGAAGGCATTGTCAGCTACGATCCGATCAACAAACCGGGTGTAGCAAACCTATTGACTATCGAAGCAGCGTTGACCGGTGAATCTATTGACAGTCTGGTTGCAAAATACGCAGGCTCCGGCTACGGAGATTTCAAAGCTTCTGTCGCCAAAGCCGTTACGGAACATTTGGCACCCATCCAAGAACGGTATGCTGCACTGATCGACTCGGATGAGCTGGACAAAGTTCTTGATGCAGGCGCCGAAAAAGCCAATATCCAGGCAATTAAAACATTGAAGAAAATGGAAAATGCCATGGGTCTTGGACGCAAAAGAAAATAAAACAAAAAGGGCTGCAGTCATTGCAGCCCTTTTTGTTTACTCTTTTCCAGAAATATAAGCCCATTTGTAACTATATTCACTTCCAAATGAGTTTTTCACAATGTTTTTGACATATGGTTTTTGCAACGACATAAATCCCATTTGAAAGGTGGGGGCAATAGCCGCGTCTTTTTCAATTAAGATTCTTTCAGCTTCTGCCAAAGCTTCCCAACGGGCATCCGGATTTTGCGCTAGCTCCCCTTTTGCTGATTCAACCAATGCATCAAATTCTTCATTTGAATAAGACATCAAATTGAGTGGAGAATCTGTAGCAAACAAATCAATAAATGTTATCGGATCCAGATAATCCGGACTCCATCCTGTATGCAGGAACTCATAATCCTGTGCTTCTTCAAGTTGCAAAAGAACTTCAAAAGGCACTGACTTTATATTTATTGTCAATCCTTCCAAGTTTTCTTCGAGTTGAACTTTCAAATCTTCATTAAAGCTGATAGCTATTTCATGATCTTCACCTAAAAGCTCTAACGTGATTTCATCGAGCCCTTCTTCTGTTAATCCAATCTCCCATAACTCAGCCGCTTCTTCAGCGTTGAATTCCAGCATATCGCCATTTAAAGAACGAAAATCTTTACCACTTTCATCTAAAGCGAATTCCGTCGGCACTAAATAGTTTGCCGGCACTGAACCATCTGCTAAGATGCTCTCTACCATGTCCTCCTTATTAAAGGATTGTGCCAGGGCTCTTCGAATGTTTTCATTTGCGAATAATGTTCTTTTACCATCACGCAGTTGATTGAATTTGAAGTAGAAAGTGGATGGACTATGCTCTTCTATCACTTCTGAATCATCGGCATATTGCTTAGCAAATTCACCAACAAGATACGAACGGTCTTTTTCACCCGACGCATAAAGGTCAACTGCAGCCGCAGGATCTTTTACAACATCAACATTAATCGTTTCAAGGACAACAGTTTCTGCATCCCAATACTCTTCATTTTTTTCCATTGACCATGTTGCCCCACCACTTTCCCAATTAGCCAACGTGAACGGCCCGTTATAAAGTACCTGATCAGCGTTTGTTGCATAATCGTCTCCGGATTCTATAACAAACGCTTCATTTTGCGGATAGAAAGTCGGGAACGCCATCAGGGAAATAAAATACGGGACTGGACGCTCAAGCGTAACAATCAAAGTACTTTCATCCGGTGCTTCTATCCCTAATTCAGAAGGTTCCATTTTACCTGCAGCAATTGCTTCGGCATTTACGACAGTACCCGCCATCATGTATGGACCATACGGCGATTCTGTAGCCGGATCAATTGCCCGCTGCCAAGCGTAAACAAAATCAGTTGCTGTAATGGCTGTACCATTTGACCATTTAGCCTCACGCAAGGTGAATGTGTAAGTTAACCCATCTTCACTGATCACTGGTTCTGTTGCAGCAAGAGCCGGAATCGCTTGGTTGTCTTCGTCTAGACGGAAAAGTCCTTCATTAACATTGGTCAACACATTAAAGGTAACCACATCTTTTGCAAGTGCCGAATCCATCGAAATAAATTCAGCAAGTTCTATTAAGTTCAAGATTTGTTCGTCGTCCTTTTCAAAATCATTTTCTTCGCTTCCGCTCCCTCCTTTTGCTACCAATTCACCATCGCTTTGTACCGCATCCGTTTTAGTTTCCGCTTCTTGTTCGCTGCACCCAGACACAACGACAACTGCCATTAAAACTAAGACAATCAATAAAAAAACTTTGGTGGCATTCACTTCTGGCCCTCCTTCGAATTTTGTCTATATGTATATTTTTATTATATACCTTTTCATTGAAATTGATAATACTTATTTGATAATTCAGATAATTAAAGCATATTTTTATCATAATTTAAAAAGTCTGCCTTAGCAGTAGTTTTTTTTCAGTGAGATCCTGTTTAGATCGAGAAGTGCTGTTTTTTTCAACATTCAAAAAACCACTTTGCTTTAGGCAAAGTGGTCAGACTGTAGAAAAAGTCTAATTTGGATGAATAGAGATGTATAAACCCAACCGGCCCGACCACTTCGCTTTCCGTGGTCGGCCCGGTTGGGAGCTTCATTTGAATCGAGGAGACGCTTTTCATACACCACTCCTGCTTCAACTATTATTAGAACCAACTCTTTTGGTATATTAACTTGCTTCAGGATTCGAAACGCAAGGCGACTCCAGCGGGACAGCGAAGTGCCGAAATCCACTCGGACGACTAGTCCGAGTTAGTTCGGCGCGAGCCCGCGGAACGCGTCCGCCTGGAGTGCAGAATCCGGC
>DATISS010000140.1:0-2981 GCA_035468565.1 Planococcus sp. (in: firmicutes) | reverse complement strand
ATTGAACTCACGCAACCCATCCAAAAACAACTGCTGTATTAGTCTTCGATTGTAATGCCCATGCTGCGAGCAGTACCTTCAACCATCAACATTGCAGCTTCTACTGAAGCAGCATTTAGATCTGGCATTTTAGTTTCTGCGATTTCGCGAACTTTGTCGCGTTTCACAGTCGCTACTTTAATACGGTTCGGTTCGCCTGAACCTGATTCAATACCGGCTGCTACTTTTAATAGAACAGCTGCGGGTGGAGTTTTCGTAATGAATGTAAATGAACGATCTTCAAATACTGAAATCTCAACTGGAATGATCAGTCCTGCTTGCTCAGCAGTACGCGCATTGAACTCTTTACAGAATCCCATGATGTTAACACCTGCTTGACCCAATGCTGGACCAACTGGTGGCGCTGGATTAGCTTTTGCTGCAGGGATCTGCAATTTTACAACTTTAATAACTTTTTTAGCCACGAAACACACCTCCTTAAGTCCGTGATGTGGTAATAGGGTTTCCCCTCCCACTCAATATCTCTGTCAACTATGTTGATAGAATTAGTTAGCTTGTACAAATTGTCTGATGACAGTCTGACCTATGAAATAATACCACTTTCCTAAAAGAATAGCAAGGGGTATTTAAATTTTATGGACCTGCTCAAAATCAAGTTCCATTTTTGTTTCACGGCCAAAGATGTCGATTGACACTTTGACTTTGCCTTTTGTTTCATCAATCTCTTCGACTTTACCTTGGAAGTTCGCAAATGGCCCTTCCATAACTTCGACGGTATCGCTCACTGCAAAGTCGATATCCACTTTGCGCGCAGTCATACCCATCTGTTTCAGGATGAAATCGACTTCTTCATCCAAAAGCGGCGTCGGTTTCGCGCCTCCGCCCGATGAACCGATAAAGCCGGTTACGCCCGGCGTGTTGCGTACAACATACCAAGACTCATCCGTCATGATCAATTCAACCAGTACATAACCTGGGAAGGTTTTGCGCATGACCGTGCGTTTTTTGCCGTCTTTGAAATCTGTTTCTTGTTCTTCCGGGATGATGACGCGGAAGATCTTGTCTTGCATGCCCATCG
This sequence comes from Planococcus sp. (in: firmicutes), assembly GCA_035468565.1. Classification (GTDB taxonomy): domain Bacteria; phylum Bacillota; class Bacilli; order Bacillales_A; family Planococcaceae; genus Planococcus. Next base: position 1,903 of record DATISS010000140.1, on the reverse strand, counting down.
TTTCAACACGCTTCTCCAAGTTCGCTTTCACCTTGTTCTCGTACCCGGAATACGTATGGACCACATACCAATTTTTCTCCATATTCGTTCGGACTAAACGTCCGTCCCTCCTTTTTCCACCAAAAGAAAAAACCCGTTCTCAACTGCTGACGGGCTATTTTTGACATGTTATTGTTGTTGGTCCTTTAAAGTGCCAAGAACCAGCGGAATAATTCCGAGATGCCTGAATCAATCAATGCGAAGAAAAGCGCCATGAAGATGACCGTCGAAAGAACCACTACCGTATAGCGTGTCAGTTCTTTGCGTTTAGGCCAGCTAACTTTTCTCATTTCCGAAACGACGTTCTTAAAGAAACTACCAATGTTGCCCATTGTTTAAAAAACCTCCGAAAATTTAAAATCACTCTATATCGTTCGGCATTCACTTAATATTCATATCGTTTGTTTATGCACGGTATACCCATTGCAATGAGCACAGAATTTATTAAGTTCCAAACGTGTGCTGATTCCGGTCGCGCCGGAATCGTATAATTGCGTGATGCACATTTCGAGCAGTTTAAAACGATTTTTTTAGCCACATTTCTTAACCCTATTCGAGTTTTCAGCTTTTTCCAGATTAGCATCTTAAAAGTAACCTGTCAACAGCGTCAGGACGTCTGCGTCTCATCCAGCTGAAGATGCCGCTCCAATTTGCGCTTGACTCGCTGCAGCGCATTGTCGATGGACTTGACATGGCGTTCTAATTTTTCTGAAATTTCCTGATAGGATTGCCCGTCAAGATACAGCGCCAGCACTTCCCGTTCGAGGTTGCTTAGCACTTCCCCCATTTTTGCTTCCATATACATGAACTCTTCGTTATTGATCATCAATTCTTCAGGATCATCCACACCGTTGCCGGTCAGCACATCCATCAGTGTACGGTCCGATTCCTCATCGTAAATCGGTTTATCCAATGATACATAGGAATTCAACGGAATATGCTTTTGGCGGGTCGCCGTTTTGATCGCCGTGATGATCTGGCGGATGATGCACAATTCGGCAAACGCGCGGAACGATGATAATTTATCGCTGCGGAAATCACGGATCGCCTTGTATAAGCCGATCATCCCTTCCTGGATGATGTCTTCCTTATCGGCGCCGATCAGAAAGTAGGAACGTGCTTTCATACGGACGAAATGCCGATATTTCGTAATTAAATAATCCAAGGCCTCAGTGTTTCCGCTGTGTACTAAGCTGACAAGTTCCTCATCTGACAGTTCTGTGAATTGTTGGGCTTGAACTTGCTCATGATTTACCACGGCTATCCCTCCGGTTGCGAGCCTCAATATCCTCAGTATACAGGAAGCAAAATTTGAGCGTCAACCTATCATTTTTGCCCCCGGCGCCATTTTTCGAAAATTTCAGCTATTTCATCTGACAGCATGATTTTGGAGAAGGCACGCTGCTCTTGGATTTCTTTTACTTTTTTTGTAATATCCCGTTGGATTTCCTCTGTTTCAATTTCCAGTTCCCGGGCCGAAATCCTTAGCGCGCCTTTGCCGAAAATCACCCGCTGCTCGGTCATATCCGATGTCGCGACGTAAACCTGGTCGCGACGGTTGCTCAGGGTGTCAGCCAGCTTTTCGATCCGTTCATCTGCCGTTTCGCTTTCCCGGGTGAAAATCACTTCAATATCACGGCGCCGGTCTTTCGCTTCGATGCCTGGCACCAGATGAGCGTCAAAAATGATGATGACGCGCCATCCTTTATAACTCTGGTATTCCGCCATCCGCTCGACCAGCCGGTCCCTGGCATCCGCCAGGCTGTCTTTTTTCAGTTTCTGAAGTTCTGGCCAGTCCCCAATGATGTTATACCCATCCACCAGTAGAATGTCCATTGCCTCAACCCAGCGGATTGCGCTTCCG
>DATISS010000139.1:0-3697 GCA_035468565.1 Planococcus sp. (in: firmicutes) | reverse complement strand
AAGGCAAGATTTTATTCGTCAATGCGGCGGATCGCTTCACTGAAGAGCTTCGCCAGGAAAAGGTGCTGTCGGAGGGATCAATCGAAGAGATTGCGGAGACGGTGAGGCTGGGCAAGGAAACGGAAGATTTCAGCAAGTGGGTATCGATTGATGCTATAAAAGACGGTAATTTATTGCCGAGCCGCTATTTGCTGGCGAGTGAGATTTACGTCGCGGGCCACGGCCATGTGAAAGTTTTCCAGGACAAGTTGAACGCCAAGAAGACCGTGTCACTTCTTGAAAAAGCATCGTTCTTTAGCGGCTTTAATGTCGTGTCCAAGAACAAGGAAAGCGAAAAAGGCCGGTTCCGGATTGTCAAAATATCGGATGTGCAGGACGGCAAACTGGTTCTCGAACACCTCTCAAGATACGACATCGACAACAATGCGAAAGTGGAGAAATACCGCTTGTTTAAAGGAGATGTTATTTTGTCGACACGGGGCCAGGCGCTAAAGACCGCTCTGATTTTGGAAGAGGAAGAAGACTTGCTGCTGTCGCAAAACTTCATCGGCATCCGCTGCGGCAGCCAGCTGCATCCTGAATTTTTGAAGACGTATTTGGAAAGCCCGGTTGCGCAGTTTTTATTGGCCAGCAAATTGTCCGGCACCACGGTACCGACATTGAGCAGAAAAGACCTCGAGGCTTTGGAGATCCCGAATTTGCCGCTCGAGGAACAGCAAGCAGTGATGGAAACATACAAAACGAGAACGGATAAAATCGAGCGGAAGCTGGAAGAGCTGCAACAGGAATTGAAAAAAGCGAAAAAGAAAGTGTATAAAAAAATGGGGCTTGGCAAAGCGTACGAAATTACCGAGTAAATGGGGAAGGGATGGAGTGGACGTATTGGCGGGTTGTTTACCGAATGATGAAACAAGTGCGTAAGACAAAACTGAACGATAGAGGAGAGATTGGATGACTACACAAAGGGATTGGTTAATAGATCAACGGGCACCAGGCGGTTATGAAATGGCTTCAGCGATGATGCTGAAGAATGCGGGAGCGGAGGACTACGTCCGGTTCTATCTAAACCGGATCGAACGCGACCACAGCATGCCGCTCGACTTCCAGATTCGCTTTAACGGCTACGAAATATACGCGGGCAATGAGATTGTCTGGTTCGGCCGCTCAGAGGATGTGGACTTGCTGCGGACGGTGAAGTTTGACTTGTTTGAAGAGATTTTGGTGCAGCGCTTGGAGCGGCTGAAAATGTTGGGGCTGCTGCTTTAATAGTAAAGACATGAACTTATAACTTCAGACCTTAAAGATGTTCCAGTAAGCATAAATTTTGGCACTAAAAAAGCTGCAGTCTTGTTTTAACCGGACTGCAGCTTTTAGAAGTATCTTTTTTTATTCAGTCCAAGCCCAAAGCTTTCAATCCGATTTTAGAAAGTACTGCCTGTCCGGCATTGGTCGGATGAATGTCGCCTTGAATGACGTATGTGGCCTGGTCGTTGCCAAATGCGCTATAGGCATCGGCTACAGAGACATCGTCGTAGGAATATGCCAGTGCTATGAAGGCGCCATTTACATTCGGCAGGAAAGCCGCCGCGACGTTATGCAATGGATCATTTACTTGAAACGGATTGTAGACATTGTAGATAACGATTGGCGAATCTGTCAGTGAGCGAATTTCTAAGATTGTTTCGGCGATATTGTCAAACACATCACTATTCGCTAGCTTTAGTTGCACTAATTGCTGAAACAGAACCGGATTTCCCACACTTTCTGCAGCTGCAGCCCGCAGTATCGCTAACAAATCGTTGCTTCCGATAGTCACCGCAACATAATCCGAGTGGCTAATGGCTTGCCGATATTTTTGATCGGTTTCCACGGCAGTTAACAGCTCAAGGGACTGCCATCCCGTAACACCCAGGTTGCGCACCCGCAAATCGCCGTCTTCGCCAATTAAGTAAGGATAACTGGTTTTCGCGGGATGTTGGTTGTTCTTGCCAAGATTGTAGCCGAACGGAATCGAATCGCCCAACGCGACAAGCGACTCTTTGGCGTTAACATTTTTGGCAAAAGCGACAGGAGATGAAAGCGAACTAACAAGCAAAATAGCAGCAACAATCTTGAATAGTTTTTTCATACAACACTTCCTTTCTTGAATTCATTATCTAGTATATATCAAATATTTAGAATATTCTATAAATAATATTACTTTTCTTTAATCACTCTTTATATTTTCATTTAATAAAGACAAATGCATCCGAAGCTAACAAGTGGCTTCTAGATTCAATTCAGCGCCTTTGGAATATTGAAAAAAATGTCTTTTTTGGAATTTAGATGTGGTATTCTCAAATTAATAATCTTTGTAAAAGTAACATCAAATAGCAGCGTAAAGGGGAACAGGGAAATGGTAAAAAAATATCAAGATCCATTGCACATTACTTCAGAAGAGGTTCCGGACATCCGCCTATTGCCTATGTCCAAAAATGATCTTGCCTTCATTGGCAAAAGCATCGAGGAAGTCCAGGATTGGTTCCGCTTCTATTTACCAGGGAATACATATCAGTTCAAGAGAAAGATGACCGCACCAAAAGGGACATTGGTTTTATTTCAGTTCCAAGGCCGTTTGATCGCTTCTGCTCTGCTTAAAAAAACAGTCAGTTACGATGAAGTGAATGAATTTGGGTACAGCGGATATTATAAATTTTCAAAACGGTCCATTTTCACTTTTGATCCACTGGATATAAAAGATGTACAGAAAATATGGAGCGGGATGAAAGGCTTCCATCAATCCCACCAGAAACTTGACGCGGCCCAATATCCTGCGCTGAAACAGTTGTTGGCAAAGCGCCAGTTCCGGTTGGTGAAGTTTAAGAATGATGAAGACTATCAAAAAGCCATAGAAGAAATAACGCTTAAGAAGGCAGTCGTTGAAGATAAACCGAAAGAATTGATTGAAAAAGAAAGCAAAGCATCCAAAAAAATGCAATGGAGAAGAGCTCCGTTGACAGCCAAAAAAGCCATTGTGCAGGCTGAGTATAAATGCGAATGGGATGCTGGGCATGAGTTTTTCGTTTCATCCGTGACGGGTGAAAATTATGTGGAAGCGCACCATCTAATCCCTTTGGAGTTTCAAAGGGAATTCGAGAATAGTTTAGATGTAGAAGCAAATATTGTCTCGCTATGCGCAATGTGCCATAAAAAGATTCACCACGCCCAGGGAAGCGAGAAGTTTCCGATGGTTGAAATGTTGTATGAGAAGAGAAGTGAGCGTTTGAAGAAATGCGGAATTGACATCGAGGTTGAAGAATTACTAAAGAGCTATTAGAAATGTCTGGACTATACAAGTTGAACTAATAATCTATAATAGTCGATATTCCGCAGGCGTCTCCGCTGTTTTGCTCCATATCAAGAGATATCTTAGCGCCGGCGCGTCAAGGAGCTAGGCTCTCTTGGCAACTCCTTTGCGACGAGCTTGCTCAGAGCGTCCGGCGCGATTTTCAAAATACGGCTTCTTTATTTCAGTTTATAAAACTCCTCATTTAATTCTTTATTTCTTATTGAAATATCAACAACATTTAACATAGTCAAAAAAGGATGGCTCCAATTCAGAGATGAATTGTTGAGCCATCCTTTTCGATTTACTTTATTCCTTAAATTCGATTTTCGTCGTGATGACGCGGCCAGTCGGATGCGGATCAAATCCGAT
>DATISS010000138.1:0-71391 GCA_035468565.1 Planococcus sp. (in: firmicutes) | reverse complement strand
TCCCTGCAACGCTTCGCTAGCTTCGGGACATGAAAAACCGTTGCATCGCTACGCTAGCTTCGGGACAAAAAGTACGTTGCAGCGCTATGCGCTTCGTCGCAAAGACTTGCCCTCGCAGGCTTCGGGTAAGTCTTGCCTGCGGGGCAGCGTAGCGACGAGACAGCCGAGACCCCGCAGGGAATGATTGGGCAAATGGAATTTGGCCGATCATTTGCGACGAAGCTAGCGAAGCGATGCAGGAGCAGTACGGGGTTTCACCGCTCTTTAGCTCCATATCGAGAGATAACTTAGCGAGGCGATTCAACGGGCGAGTCGAAGTAATGAGACTAGTGGTCTTATCCGATCATTACGAAAGCCATGCCCAAAGCGACCGAAGCGGTGTATAAACCTAAAATCCTTTTTTAAAACTTATCTAGGTACTAAAAAAAGCAGTTCCGCGATTTTCAGCGGAACTGCTTTTTTGCATCGATTACATTATATTTTTCACCATTGCCCGGTGCGGGATGCCCGCATCCAGGAATTCCGGTGAACTGACTTCATAGCCCAGCTTTTCATAAAAAGGAATCGCGTAAGATTGCGAATTGAGTTTTAAAGTGAATAGTCCAGCCGTTTTGGCATGCTCTTCCATTTCGTTCATCATCAGCACACCGACGTGCTGTCCGCGGTATTCTGGAAGCACACAGACGCGTTCAATTTTGCCGATGCCAGACTCAGTTTCACGGATTCGAGAAGCTGCAATCGGCTGCTCCAGATTAAAGCCCACGAAATGAGTGGCAGAATCATCGTACTCGTCCATTTCGATGTGCAAAGGCACACCTTGTTCTTCCACGAATACTTTTCTTCTTACATCAAAAGCTTGTTCTTTTTCAGCGGGGGTTTCCGCGATTTTAACTTTCTGCAATTAAACTTCATCTCCAGTTAAGCGGAATGTATCATACACTGTCCAAGAACCGTCTTCCAATTGGTACAAGATATGGAAGCGGTCGATAGTTTCTTCATGGTCGATCCCGACCATTTTCAACTGGCCGAAAATATCGGCGTGTTCCGAGTCGGATAGTTTCTGCGCCACAGTAATATGCGGCACAAATGAAAATTTAGGCGCACCGCCGAAAAATTCTGAATGCAAATCTTCGTGGATGGCGACAAGCTCCGGCGTCGGGTCCACTTTAAAATACAATGTATTGGTCAACGGAGCAAAGGTGCTGACGCGCGTTGCGTGAATAGAGAATGGTTTGTGGCGATTAGCGACTTTGGCCATCTCTTCCGTCATTGATTTGATTTGTGCATCATCCGCTTCAAAAGCATCTTTCAGCGTAATATGCGGCGTGATCAATTCATAATGCGGATCATAACGTTTGCGGTAAGAGTTCGCAACATCTTGCAATTTTTTGGATGGGAATGCAACAACACCATATTTCATAAAAAAGCCTCCTCGTCAGTAGTAACTAGTTCGTAGATTATTATATCAAAAAAAGTTTGGCAGCAGTGAACTCCGGCTACATGCCGAAATTCTGCACCAGTGCCCGTTTTAGGTCCGGCTGCCAGTGCTTCCAAGTATGGTCTCCATCAAATTCTTCATAGAAGATAGAAAATCCTTTATTCTTCATCATTTGGTTTAGTTCCCGATTCGGTTCCAGAAAGTCCTCGGTGCCGCCGGAAGTCAATTTCACAGCAGTTTCACCTTTGCCGATGACGTGGTATACCGTAAAAGAGTTGGCTGATTTGAAATTTTCGACGGATTCAAGAAGTTCCTTGCCGACCTTCGGTGATTGCAGAATAACCCGGCCAAAAATGTTCGGGTATCGGAGTGCGGCGCTCAGCGATACAGTCGCAGCCAACGAATCCCCGATCAGGGTACGGCCCATGCCGACTTGGTATGTCGGGTAATGTTCATCCAGGTAAGGGGCGAGCTCATGGGCGAGAAAACGCAAATAGGCGCCATGCTGTTTGCCGGTGGGCTCGTATTTATTGTTGCGGTCCTCTACGCTCTTATAAGGAATGCCCACAACGATGATGTTCTCAATTTCCTTATTGTCGAGCAACTCATCTACGACGCGCGGAATGCGGCCGAGCTGGAAATAATCTTTGCCGTCTGATGCAATCAGGACAGTATATTTATATAATGGTGAATAATTCGCAGGAAGGTAAATCAATAATTGCATTTCTTCCTGTAATTCGTTGCTATAAAGGGAGATGTCTTGCACGGTGCCTCTGTTCATCCTAATGCCTCCTTATCCAATCTGTATGAAAATTGTAACATATCCTCAGCTATTGGTATAATCACGTTGTAAGCAATCGTTATCAGGAAAGGGGTTTTTACTATGAACGGCGGGAATTCAAGAGTCCATTCGCAAGAAGTGGCAAAAGCGGCGCACGATGCACTAAAGAATAGAGGCGTGACGGTAACAGACATTGCGGAAATCGTCCTCGACATGCAGCTTCCTTTTAATGCGGGACTGACACTGGCACATTGCATCGAATCTGTCGAAAGCGTCCTCCAAAAACGTGAAATGCAGCATGCCTTGCTCGTAGGCATAGAATTGGACGTCTTATCTGAACAAGGTAAACTGTCCGCACCGCTCCAGCAGATTGTGGAGTCTGACGAAGGGCTGTTCGGCGTCGATGAAATGATCGGGCTTGGCGCGGTTCTTACATACGGCAGCATCGCGGTGACCACTTTCGGGCATCTCGACAAAAACAAAGGCGGCATCATCAACCGGCTGGATTCCAAGGTAGGGGAAGAAATCCATACGTTCCTAGACGACCTTGTGTGCAGTATCGCGGCATGTGCTTCGGCGCGGATTGCCCACCGGACGCGTGATTTGGAAGAAAAAGGATTGACATTCAAAGATATCGCACCCGAAGAAACCGCGCCGGAAAGCCATGTGGAAGGTGCAGAAAATTGAAAGGGTCCATACAGGACTAAAGATACCCTGTATTTTCAAAATCAGATGGCAATTGGCTAGAAAGTCATGTTAAGATATTATTGGAAACATTTAATTTATTAAAGGGGAGGTCAAATCATGCAGAAAAAGAAATTTGGTATTTTAACGGCAATCACTTTGGCCGGTTCAGTCTTTTTAGCAGGCTGCGGCGGGGAAGAAACTTCAGATGAAGGCGGTTCAGGAGGATCAGCAGATCCGGAATTCCTAAGTATCCTGACAGGCGGAACGACAGGAACGTATTATCCACTTGGCGGAGCGATGGCAAACATTATTGAAACCGAAACCGGCGTAGACACCACTGCCGAATCTTCCCAGGCTTCAGCGGCGAACATGACTGCCTTAGCTGACGGCGGAGCGCAGATCGCATTCGTGCAGACGGATACAGCGTTCTACGCAGCAGAAGGAACGAATATGTTTGAAGGGGAAAAAATCGATACGGTATCAGCAATCGGCGCCCTTTATCCGGAAACGATCCAATTGGTAACAACTGCAGATTCAGGGATTGCCACGTATGACGATTTAGCAGGCAAGAAGATTTCAGTTGGGGCTCCTGGTTCAGGAACTTACATCAACGCTGAGCAATTGCTTGAAGTCCATGGCATGACAATGGATGACATCGACGCTCAAAACTTGGACTTCGGGGAATCACAGGAAAGCCTGCAAGCCGGCCAGATCGATGCAGCATTCATCACAGCTGGAACGCCGACTGGAGCAGTTGAAAGCTTAGGCGCAACTTCAGAAGTTGTCATCGTGCCAGTAGCTGAAGAAAAAGCGACAGAGCTCATTGAAAAATACCCATACTACGCGAATGATAAAGTGCCATCAGGAACTTACGGGTTGACTGAAGACGTACCGACGGTTTCGGTATTGGCGATGCTAGTCGTTCAAAATGATTTGTCAGAAGATCTTGTCTATAACATCACAAAAGCGATTTATGAAAACACAGATCAAATCCAGCACGCAAAAGCTTCGTTCATCAAATCCGAAACAGCTTTGGACGGAATCGGCATCGATATCCACCCAGGCGCGCAAAAATATTTTGACGAAGTAAATAAATAAAAGCTAAAAGATAATGGGCGATAAAGCGCAAGCTTTATCGCCGTTATTTTTTTCACCGTTAGAGGAGGCTTTTTATGCAGACAAAGCCAGTGCGCCGAATTCTTCTATCGCTGCTTGCCCTCATACTGGCCATCTCCGCAATGCTGTTTGTGCCCGCCCAAAAGAGCTACGCATTCACCGACAACCAGACAGGTGAAATAACTGCTTATTTGCGTGTAGAGGAACCATCGTTCAAAATAAAATACATCCATTCGATCCATCTTTCGGAAGTGCTCGAAAGCTACGAAATCTTTCCCAGCGATTCACTGCGGCTGGTTGGGCTGGAATACGAAGATTTTAACGTCGGCATGCCTTCGAATGCAGGATTTGGGGAAACCTTTGTCGAAAAAGACGGAAAATATATTATTGAAGGAATGGACAGGCGCATGGACGAGTTTCGGCTGTTTGTAGGTGATGTGGATGCCGGGCTATATTTTTTAGCAGATGGCGAAGAATACGATTTGAAAAAAACACTTGTGCGCGGAAATTCCTACACATTCAATGTTCAGCGCCTCTCAGTCTATCAGCTATTAAAAGGAGTGAATCTCGATGACCGATAAATTGCCGCCGGAAGAAAGAGCAGAAAAGAAATTGCCGCCGGAAGATGAACATTATGTTTCCGAGGAAAAGCAAAAAGAGATTTTGCAGAAGTATGACCCCGAATCGAACACCCGTGATTTGGGCGGCACGATGAAGCATGTTGTGTTTTATGGCTTGCTCGCTTTTTCATTGTTCCAATTATATACAGCAATTTTTGGCCAATACACAGCTTATATTCAACGGTCAATTCACTTAGGCTTTGCCTTATCGTTGATTTTTCTGCTGTTCCCAGCGCGGAAGCGCCATGGCGCGCGCAGAAAAGTGGCGATTTATGACTATGTGCTGGCCTTGCTGGCCATCGGCGTTGGCCTTTATTGGCCGCTCATGTACGATGATTTAGTGTTCCGCTTAGGCCGAGTCACGGAAATGGATTTGGTTGTCGGCATATTAGCGGTGTTATTGACGCTTGAAGCCACACGCCGTGCAGTCGGCTTGCCAATCACGGTCATTGCGTCCATATTCCTGGCGTATACGTTCTTCGGACCTTATTTCCCAGGCTTCCTGCGCCACCGTGGGCAGGACCTCGACGCAGTCATTCAGCTGATGTTCTATACGACAGATGGTATTCTAGGGACGCCAATCAGCGTGTCGGCGACATTCATCTTCGTGTTCTTGCTGTTCGGTTCGTTTCTTGTAAAAACCGGGGTCGGCCAGTATTTCAATGACTTGGCTGTTTCGCTTGCCGGGCATTTGACGGGCGGACCCGCAAAAGTCGCCATTTTTTCAAGTGCTCTGCAAGGGACGATCTCCGGAAGTTCTGTCGCCAACGTAGTAACATCGGGATCTTATACAATTCCGATGATGAAAAAATTAGGCTATAAGAAAGAATTCGCTGGCGCTGTTGAGGCTGCCGCTTCTACAGGCGGACAAATCATGCCGCCAATCATGGGGGCCGCGGCATTCCTGATGGTCGAGTTCATCGGCGGCATCACGTATTGGGAAATTGCCAAAGCAGCTGCTATCCCTGCTCTCCTCTATTTCACGGGTGTTTGGATCATGACTCATTTTGAAGCGAAACGGGTCGGGTTGAAAGGCTTGTCAAAAGAAGAGATGCCCGACCGCAAAGAAGTGCTGAAGAAAATTTATTTATTGTTGCCGATTGTAGCAATCATTGTCTTCCTGCTTATCGGAATCCCGACAATGCACGCCGCTTTATACGGCATCTTGCTGACAATCGTAGTCAGCTCGTTCAATAAAGAAACAAGATTAAGTCCTAAAGACATGATTCACGCATTAGTGGATGGTGCAAGAACCGCGCTCGCCGTAGCTGCAGCTACGGCCGCTGCCGGCATCATCGTTGGGGTTGTTGTAAAAACAGGCCTCGGCTTGAGCTTGGCAAACGGATTGGTTTCCGCTTCGGGCGGAAATATTCTGCTTACGCTGTTCTTTACGATGCTCGCGGCAATTGTGCTGGGTATGGGTTCTCCAACAACGGCCAACTATGTTATCACATCGACTATTGCTGCACCGGCAATCATCACGTTGTTGATGCTAGATGAGCCAGTAGGAGCTGCCGTGCCAATCGTAGTCGCTTTATCGGCCCATTTATTCGTATTCTATTTCGGTATCATCGCCGATATCACACCACCGGTTGCGCTTGCCGCATTTGCCGCATCTGGCATTTCCGGTGGGGAGCCGATCAAGACCGGCTTTATCGCCGCTAAACTGGCAGCCGCTGCGTTCATCATTCCTTATATGTTCGTCTTATCGCCATCGCTGCTAATGATTGACACGACCTTGCCAGAATTGGCATGGGTGTTAATCACGGCGTTTAGCGGAATGATTGCCATTGGAGCTGGATTGATCGGCTTCTGGTACCGCAAGCTGAATTGGCTTGAACGGATCATCGCCTTCGCCACAGGCTTGGCATTGATTTATCCTGAAGGGTTGTCCGATACAATCGGAGCCATTTCGTTTGTCATCCTGTTCGCTCTTCAATGGATGTCGCGCGAGAAGAAAGTACCGAAAACATTAGAAGCATAAGAAAAGCGCTGCCTCGATTTTCCGGGCAGCGCTTTTTTGCGTTTGAATCGCAAAAAGGATTAAACGAATTTAAATGCTTAAATATATAATCGTACAAAAGCAAAAACACCAAAAAAACCGCGCAAGCTCGAAAGCTGCGCGATTTCTTCATACACTCTTATGATTCCTACTGGGCTCGAACCAGCGACCTCTACCCTGTCAAGGTAGCGCTCTCCCAGCTGAGCTAAGGAATCTCAATTACCAGGACAAATACAATTATATCGCGTCCTGGAGAAAAGTCAATAACTATTCTGAAAGAAAAATACTCCAATCGTTTTGCGCTTTGCCTTGCGCAATGGACCAGCATTCCAGGGCGACAGCCTTGCCGCTGAACGGTTCGAATTCCATGGATAGCCGTGCGAACATCGGACCCCAGAAGGGCGCTGCGATATTTTTTGTGATGGTGGCATGCGGCACCCATCGGTCCGGCAAATAATTGTCCTGCTGGCCGGTAAAGCCGCTGGCCGCCAAGTTCACGGATTGATGGAAATCCTTCAAAGCGTCAGTGAAAGCGGGTGCTGTGTAAAACACGCCTTGCTGTTTGAAAAAACCGAGGGAGGTGAATTCGAGCGGCAATTGTGCGCTCTGCTCGGCCCAAGGGGCAAGAGCTTTTTTCAAGTCAGCCGGATCGGTTTGTTCAAAAGCCTGCAATGTCATATGCGGCGGCAGCATCGCGGTCGAGTCCAGGCTAGCCGCATTCGCTTGTTTTTGCAGATGTTCGATTTTCGTGGATGTCGTGTAGTCGAACCTTAAAACAATTGCTTGCATCAATATCTTCCTCCGTTACTGGCCGGTGCTTCGGAATCCGGCTTGCTGTGCTTCTTTTTCGGTGCAGAACCATTCTTCCGGATTGGTCCCTTCGTAAGAACTTTCTCCGGGCATGTGATAAATTTTCTTGCCGCTGCGGTTGATGTTGCCTTTAATGCGGCAGTCGTCAGGCGCGGCAGTTGGGCTCGTGCCGCCATAAGCAGCCGAGTTGAAACCCCGGCTGGTCGAATAATTTTCATATTCCCAGATGCCAGCTTCAGCATCTTTCGCCTTTTGTTCCGCTTGTTCGAAAGCGTCAAGATAACGGGTATTCGGGGGATAGACGTATGCCACACGCGCCATGCCCGATTCCACCAGCTGCTCCTGGACGCTTTCGCCGTCTACATAGATGTAGGCAAGCAGGCGCCCATAATCATCGAAACGTTCCCCAACATCAAATTCGATGGTGACGTCCCCCGAATTTATGATGCGTTTGTTTGCCGCAGTCGCTTCTTTTCCGAGAGGCTGTTCGCCGAACCGCGGATGATTGGTCTCGGGAGTGTCGACCAAAAGATAGCGTACGGTTTCTTCTTTGCCTTCGTACATGATTTTGATGGTGTCACCGTCGATGACAGAAGTCACTTCCACGCCGATTTGCTCTTCTGTCCCGGAAGTATCTGTGGATTCAAGCAAGCCGCAACCGGACAGGACGGCCACCAGCATCAATAAACCGATCATTTTTTTCATAGTTTTTCCATCTCCTATCTTTTCATTATATTTTTCATTGACGGAGCTTGCAAACCCGAACGCATTCCGCTAAGTTTTAAAAAAAGGAGGATTTACGATGCAATTGAAGGTGCCATTCTATTATGACTTTGACAGGGTCCTTGAACGGCTGTCGCTCGACCCGCTCCACGCAGTTTCGATTGCTGAACGTGTTGTCAGTGTTCCAATGCCAGAAGGCAATATAGTAGCAGTGAAAGCCGAAGGCACAAGCGCCAACCCCGTTTTCACTGTAGAAGGCGCACAAAAGGGGCAGCTGGACCACATTTCAGAGATTTTCCATTTCAATCAATCCTTGGACCCTGTCGCTGACCATTTCAGCGGCACCAGCCTTGCGCTTTTATTCGAAAAACACAAAGGGACGCCGCTGGTGCGGGAATTTTCCCTTTACGGTTCGCTGATGAAAAGCATCATTCATCAGCAATTGAATCTATCGTTTGCCCATACGCTTTCCAGCCGCTTCGTCCAGACATACGGCCATGAAAGGGACGGGGTGTGGTTTTATCCGGAGCCGGAAAAAATCGCTATGCTGCAGCCTGAAGAGCTGCGGGAGCTCCAATTCAGCACCCGAAAAGCGGAATATGTCATCGGCCTGTCCCAAGCGATTGCATCTAGAACATTGCGGCTGGAAGAACTTGCGCAAAAATCGGATGAAGAGGCTGCGGCGGAGCTGGTTTCTTACCGCGGTGTCGGGCCATGGACTGCTCAGAGTTTTCTGATGTTCGGCCTTGGGCGCCCGAACTTATTTCCTCTGGCGGACATCGGCTTGCAGAATGCCTTGAAAATCCAATGGGCGCGGGACGACAAGCCGAAAGTGGAAGAAATCCTGCAGCATCTGCCGGAATGGTCTCCATATTTGTCGTATGCGGCCCTTTATTTATGGCGGAGCGTCGAATAGAATACATAGCAAAACGCCTTTCCAGAGCCGTCGGAAAGGCGTTTTTTATGTACTGTGGCTGCAAAATCCGTTCATTAAAGAAATCAATTAGACTTGCGGCTCCATGTCAACGGCAAAAGTTTCGAGATAAAGGAACGATTCCTGGTCGACCATTTCCATTTTGTCTTTGTTGATGCCAACTTCAAGTTCGCCCGAAAAAATAGGCTCCCACCAATTTACTTGTTTTTCCATCGTTAATGCCTCCTCAATGATTGCAGTTGAATTGTTTGACTATTCTATACCCTATAAGGTTACACTAATAAACAAGACATTTAAAATAAGCCATCCGGCCTTCAGAGAAGGGGAGAGTTATGATTTCAATTGGTATAATCGGTGCGGGCATCGTAGGTGAACGCATCATCAAGCAAATCCAACAAGAAGAAAAAGTGAGCATCAAAGCGGTCTTTGATGAACAGCAGGAACGGCTGGATTATTTGGAGGAAACATACGGTGTAGCTATCGCTGACTCGCTGGAAGCGGTACTGCATTCGAATATTGACTGGCTTTACATCGGTACGCCTCCGGCTTCCCATGCACCTATCGCGAAATTGGCGGCAAGCGCCGGCATCAATGTGCTGAGTGAAAAACCGCTCGCCCATGATGCGGCAGCAGGAGAGGAAATGGCGGAGGCCGCAGACAGGAACCGCATCCGGACCGCTATGCATTTTCCGCTTATGTATAAGCCGGCGGTGCACGAAATGGTGAAACGGATCCGAGGAGGCGACATCGGCAAAATCACGCGTGTGGAGCTGCAGACCTTTTTCCCGGATTGGCCGCGCGGCTGGCAGCAGACGCCGTGGATCGGCTCACGCAGCCAAGGCGGCTTTGTGCGCGAGGTTTTCCCGCATTACCTGCAGCTGATCAACCGCATTTTCGGTGGATTGACGATCCAGCACCACATTATCACGTATCCGCAACAAGCGGACCTGTGCGAAACCGGCTTGCTAGCACATGGTGTGATTGCAGATGGCACGCCGCTTCTGCTGTCAGGAATAAGCGGCATCGGCCAAAAAGAATTGCTGCAATTCAAGGTGTACGGCGAAGAAGGGGTGCTGACGCTGGAAAATTGGTCGAACCTGTATGAAGAAAGGAAATACGAAGAACGCAAAGAGCTGGCTGACTTCCCTGAAGTTCCGTCGCTATTCGAATCGATGCAGCAGCAATCCACTTTGCTGGTGCCTTTTGAAGAAGGGCTTATCGTGCAGCGGCACGTCGATCATTTACTGAAGAATGGATGATTGCCGCGCTGCGGAACGGGTAAAGAGTAACATGAAAGAATATGGAGGTAAGAGGATGAATTTCACAGCAACAGATGTTGAAAACATGATTGAGCAGCAGCGCGAATACTTTTATACAGGGGCGACAAAGCCTGCTGCTTTCAGAAAAGCCCAGTTAAAACGCCTGAAGGAAGTTATTGCAGCCCACGACAGTGAAATCGTCGAGGCCCTTAAGAAGGATTTAGGAAAAAGTGAATTTGAAGCTTATGCGACGGAAGTCGGCTTTGTCTTAGATAGCATCAATTACATGATTGAGAACCTGGATTCCTGGATGAAGCCGGAACCTGTCAAAACGCCGCTTCATTTGCATCCGGCGAAAAGTATGATCATCCGTGAACCGTATGGCTCGGTGCTGATCATCGGACCGTTCAATTACCCATTTCAGTTGGTCATGGAGCCGCTTGTCGGTGCAATCGTCGGCGGCAACTGCGCCATCGTCAAACCGTCGGAAACGACGCCAAACGTCGCAACGGTGATCCAGAACATCCTTGCTGAGGCATTCCCGCCCTATTACGTCCGTGTGGTCGAAGGGGAGCGGGAAGAAGTGAATGCGCTGATCCATGCTTCGTTCGATTATATTTTCTTCACCGGCAGCGTCAATGTCGGTAAAGTCGTCATGAAAGCTGCATCAGAGCGGTTGACGCCCATTACGTTGGAACTGGGCGGCAAAAGCCCGGCCATTGTCGATCAGACAGCAAACCTCGACCTTGCGGCGAAACGCGTCGCATGGGGGAAACTGATGAACAAAGGCCAGACCTGCGTCGCACCGGATTATGTTTGTGTGCATGAATCAGTGAAAGAAGAATTCATGGAAAAATTGCTTGCCAATATCCGCAGCTTTTACGGCAAAGATGCACAAACGAGCCCGGATTACGGCCGCATCGTCAACACCCGCCATTTTGATCGGCTCGTTGAAATTATTAAAAAAGAAGGAGCGAACATTGTTGTCGGCGGCCACTCCGACCGAACGGATCTGTATATTGAACCAGTCGTTTTGGACAATATCCATTTCGACAGCCCTTCGATGGAAGACGAACTGTTTGGTCCGATCTTGCCGGTCATCACGTACAACGATTTTCCAGCGCTTGTGCGGCAAATTCGCAAATTGCCAAAACCGCTTGCAGCTTATATGTTCTCTGAAAACGACCGGGCAATCAGCTTTTTCTTAGATGAATTGCCGTTCGGCGGAGGCTGCATCAACGACACCGTATCCCATGTCGGGAGCGCGCATCTGCCTTTCGGTGGAATCGGAACTTCCGGTGTGAATTCGTATCACGGCAAATACAGTTTTGAAACATTCACCCATGCAAAATCCATATTGAAAAAGTCGACGAAACTCTCCACAAATGTTTTATTCCCTCCTTATAAAGATAAGGTGAAGTTTGTTAGACGATTATTGAAATAAGCGGCCTTCGGGTCGCTTTTTCGATTTCCGGATATTATGATAAAAAGAAAGGGGTGGCAAAATGGCTGAGCGCATATTGATCGTCGAAGATGAAAAAAGCATAGCGCGTGTGCTGGAATTGGAACTCACATTCGAGGGCTATGAAACCGGTGTTTCCCATACCGGTACGGACGGGCTGATCAAATTCCGTGAAAAGCCGTGGGATCTGGTGCTGCTCGATCTCATGCTGCCTGAAATCCATGGACTCGATGTGCTGAAACGGATCCGCGCGTCAGACCCTACCATTCCGGTCATTTTGCTGACTGCCAAAAATGATGTCAAAGATAAAGTGGCCGGCCTCGATTTGGGAGCCAATGATTACGTGACGAAGCCTTTTGAAATCGAAGAAGTGCTGGCGCGCATCCGTGCCTGCCTCAGGTTGACGACGGGGTCTGGAAATTCCATGCTTCACCGTTTCGGGGAGCTGGAATTGAACGAAAGTACGAGAGAAGTTTCCCGTGCGGGCCGCCAAGTGGATTTGACGCCGCGCGAATTCGATTTGCTGCTTTATTTCTTGCGGAATCCTTTGCAAGTGCTGAGCCGGGAGCAGGTGCTGAATGCGGTATGGGGTTACGATTATTATGGCGATACGAATGTCATCGACGTCTATATCCGCTATTTGCGCAAAAAAGTGGATGCTGGCGAACCCACCACCTATATCCAGACGGTCCGGGGAATCGGCTATGTCCTGAAGGAGCAGGCCCATGAAGCTTAAGCAGAAAATCCATCTTTGGTCATCACTATTGATGCTGGTCATTTTGGGCGTATTGACCGCAGTCATTTATTTTTCGTTCAGCGAACTTGCCTACGATACGGAAGTGAGTCAGCTGCAGACCGAACTGGAAGCACTGGTCACAGCGATTAATGAAAAACCGGTGGATGACCCAACGAGCATTTTGCGCGGCTATGTGCCGGCAGATGGGCTTGTCAGAGCGACGTTTGGAAACGCGGAGCTAGCCCCAGACATTCAGGTGCAGGACCCGGACGTGGCGGTGCAATTTCCGGCAGCGCTTCCGGACGATGCGGGGCTCATCGAAGTGGAGGAAAGCCGCTTCGCTTTTGTGACAGCACCGGTCATTTGGACGGACGGGGAAGTTGCAGAGCTGGTCATGGCCCAATCAATGGATGAAGTGGCCGGCAATCTGCAATCGCTCCGATTCGTTTTGCTTGGCGCCGTTGCTGTTGCAATGATTCCCATCATCCTATCGAGCGCGGTGCTGGGACGTTTGGTCACCAAACCGGTGACGGATTTGACCAATACGATGACGCGCATCCAGAAAAGCGGGCAATTCGAGAAGCTGCCCATCACTCAAACGTCGAAAGATGAAATCGGCGAGATGGGCAGCACATTCAATGAAATGATGGAGCTGTTAGAGGAAAATTACCGGAAGCAGGAAGAGTTTGTATCGAACGCGTCCCATGAACTGAAGACCCCATTGACTGTCATCAGCAGCTACGCAAAACTGCTGCAGCGCCAAGGGTTGGGGGATGCAGCCATCGCGGAAGAAAGCCTTGCCGCAATCCGCATGGAAACAGAGCGCATGAATTCGCTCATCGAACAATTGCTCCACATCGCGAGGCGCAGTGAAACGCAATTAGAGCTTACGAACGTGAATTTGCAGGAAGTGCTGGGCCAGACGGTCAAAGTGATGCAGACGTCTTTTAATAGGGAGTTCCGGTTGATCATCAGCCAAAGTGCGATCAACGTGGAGACGGATGTATCGAAACTGAAGCAGCTTTTGTATATTTTGCTGGATAATGCAAGAAAGTACAGCTCAGAGCGTATCGAAGTCATTGTCAAAGACGAAGGGGCGCCGACCATCCAAATCAGGGATTTTGGCATCGGCATCCCGAAAGAATCGCTGCCGTTCGTTTTCGAACGCTTTTACCGGGTGGATAAAGCACGCAGCAGGGAGTCGGGAGGTTTCGGCCTTGGCTTGTCGTTAGCGAAGCAGTTGGCTGATACGCTCCACGCCGAGCTGGAAATCGAAAGCATCGAGAATATGGGCACTACGGTTTCCATCGTTTTCTCAGGAGATTTTAATGTTCAGCCTGTACACTTGAAGCAGGAGGGATCGCGATGAAAAAATGGATGTTTATGGCTGCGGCAACTACTGTTTTGGCTATTGCGGCGCTTATCTACTTATTGTCTGCGGGCGCAGAAGACGCCAGCATCAGCGCTTCGCAAGCCGGAGAAGCAATTATCTCGCAATATGGCGGAGTGATTGAAGAAACCGTCCTATCGGGAGATGTATACGAAGTGGGATTTACTAGGGACGGCGGCAAATATAAAGCTGCGGTGGACAGTTCAACGGGGCGCGTCTTGTCGGTCGAGCTGCTTGAAAAAACAGCAGTGCCCGCACCAGAGAAATTGACGGAAGAAGAAGTGAGGGCGATTGCATTAGAGGAAGCCGGTGGAACGGCCGGAGAAGTCCGCTATTCCGAAGGGCCGAATGAGTACCAAGTGGACATCACGGACGGCATAGCACAGAAAGTCGTTTATATCGCAGCTGATACAGGCGATGTCCGGAAAATTACGGATGTTTCTCTTGAAACGCCGGAACCCGCTCCGGAACCTGCCCCCGAGCCGGAACCCGTGCTCAGCAAGGAAGAAGCCATAACAATCGCCAAGAGGACGCTTGACGGCGAAGTCCAGGAAGTGGAATTCACTGAAACAACAGACGGCGGTTATTATTTGATTGAAATCGAAAATGATGAACTGGACAAAGAAGCGACTGTCCAAATCCATGCAATTCGCGGGGAAACAATGACTGTGGAATGGGACGATTAAACATTAAAGAAAACTCATGTAGTTCTCATCAAATTCTCATAAAGCCTTAACTGTTTTCACAGAAGCGGCGGCTATAGTAAAGGTATATCAAATGAGGAGGAGAATGAACATGAGAAAATTAATCTACATTCCGGCAGCAGCAGGCATTCTGGCATTGGGTGGAATCGCTTGGGCGAACACGGATGCAAATCCTGCGGAGAGCAATGTGCAGGCAGAAAGTGACCAGGATATTAAAGCGGATGCTACGCAATCAACAAACCAGCCCAAATTCCTGACATTTGATGAAGCTTCTGAAAAAGCGCTTCAAGAAGTGGACGGAAAAATCACGGACATCGAACTTGAACGGGATGGCCGCGTTCCGCGTTTCGAAGTCGATATTGACAAAGATGGCTATGAATACGATTTGAAATTGGACGCCGTAACAGGTGAAATCCTTGAACAAAAGCGCGAAAAAGACGATACCGATGATGACGAGGATGACAACTTCACTTCAAGTGAAAAATCATCTTCAGCTACGGCATCAGCTAACGGATATATCTCAAAGGACGAAGCTGTCGCTGCAGCTAAAACAGTGGCAAGCGGCACTGTCGAAGATCTGGAACTGGATAACGATGATGGCGTCGCCTATTACGAAATCGAGTTAAAAGATGGACGCACAGAATACGAAGTGCACGTGAATGCCAAAGACGGCTCAATTTTAAAACACGAAACGGATAAAGACGATGACGATGATCGTGATGACAACGACGATGACGATGACAACAACGATGATGATGACGATGAAAGAGACGACGACTGAAACACAAAAAGGGCCCCTGGGGGCCCTTTTTAAATGCACGGCAGCAAAGCAGTGGCAATCGTACCCTTACCTTCACGGCTTTCGATTGTCAAAGTGCCGCTATGTTCCTGGACAATCTTCTGGGAGATCAGCAGGCCGAGGCCTGTGCCGGTAACTTTTGTCGTATAAAACGGTTCAAAAATCATAGCCAATGTTTCCGGAGAAATCCCTGCACCGTTATCATGGAGGCGCAGCGACACGTGGCCGTCGATTTGACCTTCCACAATCAGCTCGATGCTGCCTGTCCGGTCGAGGCCGTCAATCGCTTCGATGGCATTTTTGATCAAGTTGATGAAAACTTGCTTCAACTGATGTTCTTCACCTTTGATGAAATAATCTTCCTGCTCCCAGCGGGAATGGAAAGAGATGCCGCGCATATTCATCTCAGGGCCGAACAGCATGATGATGTCTCCCGTGACTTTCTTCAAGCTGATTTCCCGCGCGAAAGAGGGCTGCGGTTTGGCAAGAACCAGAAATTCACTGATGATCAAATTGATGCGCTCGATCTCGGAGTGGATGAGTTTTGTATATTCCTTATAAGGATAATCCGCGTCGCTGCCCATCATCTGGACAAAGCCGGAAATGACAGTCATCGGATTGCGTATTTCATGGGCGACGCCCGCGGCGATTTCTCCGGTCAGCTTCAATTTTTCCGCTTGCAGAATCATTTTTTCCGCATCTTTCTTATACGATATGTCTCTTGAAATTATTGAAGTGGCAATCACATTGCCAGCTTCATCTGTGATTGGCGAAAGAGTAATCTGCACATCGAATCGGCTTCCATCTTTCTTCAAGTCCTGTGTTTCCAGCAGGGAAAAACTTTCCCCTTGCCGGACCCTGAGGGTCCGTTCGGCGACTTTTTCAAAATGCTCCGGCGGTACCAGCGGCAGCGAACGCCCGATGCATTCTTCTTGTGTCCAGCCATACAACTCTTCAAACGCAGGATTGATGGCGATGATTTTATTATCCGCGTCAAAAACCGCAATTGCGTCCTTTGCTGTTTCGAAAAACAGATGCAGATAGCCTTCTTTCGATACCAATGCCCGCTCCATCGATTCGTTCTTTTTTTCGAGCTGGGTCCAAACTCTTCTGAAGAAAATGGAATGGAGGACCGTCATGGTGAGGACGAAAAAGATGAACACGAAAAGGGTCAAGTTGACGTAAAACATGGGGGCACGTCCGCCCAGCTGATCGAATACGAATGCCAGCAGCAGAATTTCAATGACTGATAAAATGGCAAGGCCAATAATGGGCAAAGTATCGTAATATAATGCCGAGGCGACAATCGGAATGGCAAAATAGACAATGTTGACCAAAGCCGCATTTTCGAAATTCAGGATGAACACCGACAGATTCATCAGCAAGAGGAGCGTAATCTCCAGCGCGCGCTCGTTGATTTTCATCCGGTACAGCATCAGAAGGAGGATGTATGATAGAATGCCGAATGCAATGGAATAATAAGGGGGCGCTTCACCGGTCACAAGATGGATCAAGGTGTGGATCAAATGGGCCAATCCGAATAAGTGGGTGAATAATCTGTTTCTGTAGCGGTTCGTTGTGATGCGTTCCATGATTCACCTCAAATAGTCGATTTACTATTAATATTACTATATAATTTCGGGTATTAAGCGATTTTGGAAGACAAATGAAGAAATTGTCCCCGCGGCGTAATGAATTCGAGGATTTTGCGGGTTTATTTTTAACAAATGCACAGTAAATCCACAATTTCCTGTGCGAAAATGCCGCATTTTGATATGATAAATAGATATAGAGGAGGCGTTTACTATGTCATTCGAATGGAAACAACAAGAAACGCTTGATTTGCTTAAAGAGCTTGCCCAAATTCCGAGTCCTTCAGGCTACACGATGGACATCATGAAGACCATCAAAAATCATTTGGAAAACTGGAATGTGTCATATACTGAAACCCATAAAGGGGCTATAATAGCAACTATCGCCGGAACCGGCAAAGAAGCGCACCGCTTGTTGACAGCACATGTCGATACACTTGGCGCCATGGTAAAAGAAATCAAGCCATCCGGCCGTTTGAAATTATCTCTTGTCGGCGGATTTAAATTCAATGCCATCGAAGGTGAAAATTGCCTTATACATAAAGCGGATGGGCGCATTGTCCAGGGCACGATCTTGATGCACCAGACGACAGTCCACGTTTATAAAGATGCGGGCACCGCGAGCCGTGATGAAAACAATATGGAAGTGCGGCTGGATGAAAAAGTGTTTTCAGCCGAAGAAGTGAAGGCGCTCGGAATTGAAGTTGGGGATTTTGTATCGTTCCATCCCCGTTATACCGCTACTGACAGCGGCTTTATCAAATCGCGCCATCTTGACGACAAAGCGAGCACGGCGTTATTGCTGCAATTGGTAAAAGGGTTGAGCGGCGGCGATGTGGAGTTGCCGCACACGACCCATTTCTATATTTCCAATAATGAAGAAATCGGCTATGGCGGCAATTCGAATATCCCTGAAGAAACAGTGG
The DNA here is from genome assembly GCA_035468565.1 of Planococcus sp. (in: firmicutes). Classification (GTDB taxonomy): domain Bacteria; phylum Bacillota; class Bacilli; order Bacillales_A; family Planococcaceae; genus Planococcus. The sequence goes on along the minus strand of DATISS010000138.1, from coordinate 53,412 downwards.
AATATATCGCGGTTGATATGGGCGCAATCGGCGACGGCCAGCAGTCGGATGAATATACCGTATCGATTTGTGCAAAAGATTCCAGCGGCCCTTACCATTACGGATTGACGCGGCACTTGATCGCCTTGGCAAAAAATAATAACATCGATTATAAAGTGGATATTTATCCATATTACGGTTCAGACGCTTCCGCAGCGATACGCGCAGGATACGACGTCAAGCATGCGCTTTTTGGACCGGGAATCGAAGCGTCCCATTCATACGAACGGACACATGTCGATTCACTTAAAGCTGCGGCAGCATTGCTTCACGCATATGTATTGTCTCCGTTAGTTACAGAGTAGGAGGATTTTCATGAACACAAAACTATTGATCGAAAATATTCCTTATAATCTTTTGCAGGGGCAGTTGCCGGAAACGATTGACCACATCACGATGGATTCCAGGGATGTGAAAAATGGCTCCCTATTTATCTGCATCAAAGGCTATACGGTCGATGGCCATGATTTTGCCGCACAAGCCGCTTCCCAAGGAGCCGCATTGATTGTGGCTGAACGGCCGATACAAGAAATTGAAACGGCGGTACTGATTGTCGAGGACACGGACCGGGTGCTTGGCTTGCTTGCCGCCAAGTTTTACGGCTACCCATCAAAAGCACTCAAAATGATCGGCGTCACAGGGACCAACGGCAAGACGAGTGTCGCGGGCATGCTGCAGTCGATGTTGATGGAACTGGGCGAAAAGTCGGCGCTGACAGGGACGATCGGATTTAATCTGAACGGCAAATTGCATCAATCGGCGAATACGACAAGCGACGCATTGACGACGCAGCAAATGATTGCCCGTGCAAAAGATGAGGGCTGCTCACACATGACGATGGAAGTATCGTCTCACGGACTAGTGCTTGGCCGCTTGGCGGGCGTCGAATTCGACACCGCCATTTTCACGAACTTGACACACGACCACTTGGACTTCCACGGCACGATGGACGAATACGGACACGCAAAAGGCTTACTGTTTTCTCAGCTCGGCCAGAACTTGCAAGAGAAAAAGCGGGCGGTGCTCAACGCCGACGACGCTTGGTCGAAACGCTACGCTGAAATGACGCCGCATCCGGTCTATACTTACGGCATCAAAGAATGTGCCCAGTTCCAAGCGGCGGAAATTGCAATGGACCATGAAGGCACGAAATTCAAGCTGGTCTGTCCGGAAGGCGAATTTGCAGTTTCCATGAAATTATTGGGGCATTTCAATGTATCCAATGCGTTGGCCGCAATCACCGCCTTATATGCGGAAGGCTATGAGCTGAATGCCGTGCTGGGAGCGTTGGCGCGCATTGAACCGGTCGAAGGGCGCATGCAGAAAGTCGAGCTGGAAGCGCCGGTATCGATTTTCATTGATTATGCGCATACCCCGGATGCAATCGAAAAAGCCATTGATGCAGTCACGGATTTTAAAACGAACCGTATCATCTTTTTGGTCGGAACTGGCGGCAACCGCGACAAGACCAAACGGCCTATCATGGCAGCTAAAGCATCGGTCGCGGATTACGTCGTCTTGACGACAGATGATCCGCGGGATGAAGAATACGACAGCATATTGCAAGATTTGAAAGCGGGGATGACGCATTCCCGATTCGCCTGCATCGGTGACCGCGCCGATGCGGTCAAGCACGCCGTTGACCAGGCGGAACCGGGCGACATCATAATTCTTGCCGGCAAAGGCCACGAGGATTACCAGATTATCGGAGCCACGAAATACCCGCATAGCGACAAGGATATTGCAGTCGAAAGAGCAATAAAAAAATTCCTGTGAAAAGAAGCCGTAGCCGGCTTCTTTTTTCATGACGGATATTGAAATTTCTTGTCTTTTGCGGCCCCCTTCTCTAATATGGGAAGAGTAGAATTAAAGGAGCGTATAATCATGTCAGACCAATTAAAAAAAGATATCCAAAATAGAAGAACTTTCGCAATCATCTCTCACCCGGATGCCGGGAAAACGACGTTAACGGAAAAACTATTGCTTTTCGGCGGCGCTATCCGTGACGCAGGAACCGTCAAAGGCAAGAAGAGCGGCAAGTTCGCTACATCCGACTGGATGGAAATCGAGAAGCAGCGCGGAATCTCGGTAACTTCCTCCGTCATGCAATTCGATTACGCCGGCCATCGCGTCAATATCCTCGATACGCCTGGGCACCAAGATTTCAGTGAAGATACATACCGCACATTGATGGCGGTGGACAGTGCAGTGATGATCATCGATGTCGCGAAAGGGATCGAAGCGCAGACAGTGAAACTGTTCAAAGTATGTAAAATGCGCGGTATCCCTATTTTCACTTTTATCAACAAGATGGATCGCCAAGGTAAAGAGCCTCTTGAATTGATGGAAGAACTTGAAGAAGTGCTGGGCATCCAATCGTACGCGATGAATTGGCCGATCGGCATGGGGAAAGAATTCCTTGGAATCTATGACCGCTACAACAAGCGCATTGAACCGTACCGTTCTAAAGGGGATCGTTTCATGCCTTTGGACGCAAACGGCAGGCTTGACGGCGAACACGAGATGACCAAAACTTCTTATTATACCCAAGCGCTCGAAGACATCGATCTGCTTGATGAAGCGGGCAATGATTTTTCGATTGAACAAGTGAAAAAAGGCGAATTGACGCCTGTATTCTTCGGCAGTGCATTGGCGAACTTCGGCGTGGAAACATTCCTGGAAACTTACCTCCAGTTTGCGCCGCCACCACAGCCGCGCCTGACACAGGATGCTGAATTGATTGATCCAGTGGAAATGCCGTTCTCCGGATTCATCTTCAAAATCCAAGCGAATATGAACCCAGCACACCGCGACCGCATCGCGTTTGTGCGCATCGTTTCCGGGAAATTCGAAAAAGGCATGAACGTCACATTGGCGCGGACAGGCAAATCCTTCAAGCTCACACAAACCACTCAATTTCTCGCGGATGACCGCGAATTGGTCAGTGAGGCAGTGGCGGGCGATATTATCGGTCTCCATGATGTCGGGAACTATCAGATTGGCGACACGATTACAAGCGGGAAGAAATTCCAGTTTGAAGCCCTGCCGCAATTTACGCCTGAGCTTTTCGTCAAAGTGACAGCGAAAAATGTCATGAAGCAGAAGCATTTCCATAAAGGGATCCTGCAGCTAGTGCAAGAAGGCGCAATCCAGTACTATAAAACGCTTCACTTGGAGGAAGTTATCCTCGGAGCAGTCGGGCAGCTTCAATTCGAAGTGTTCGAACACCGGATGAAAAACGAGTACAACGTAGACGTGCGAATGGAGCCAATCGGCAACAAGATCGCCCGTTGGATCGAGAACGAGGAAGATGTCAAAGAATCCATGTCAAGCAGCCGGTCGATGCTTGTAAAAGACCGTTACGACAATTTCGTGTTCTTGTTCGAAAATGAATTCGCGACACGCTGGTTCCAAGACAAAAATCCGGGAATCAAATTATACAGCTTACTGTAAAAAAACCTGCTTCGGCAGGTTTTTTTTTCTGTAATTTGCGCAATGGTGACAAATATGTGGCAGGGACCATTAAAGTTTGCGGTTCCATATGTTTTTTTTTATGATTAAAGCACGAGGTAAAGAGAGGGTATGAGTTTATGAAAATAAGCGATTTTTCGATAAAGAGACCAGTATTCACAATTGTCATCATGTTTTTGATCATCATTTTGGGGGCCGTATCATTTTTTAAAATCCCGGTTACCTTGATTCCCGAACTGAATCCGCCAATCGGCGTAGTCGTGACCAATTATCCAGGCGCCAGCCCGACAGAAGTCAGTGAAAAAGTCACAAGGCCGCTAGAAGCGAGCTTGTCAACATTGCCAGGCATCGAATCGCTGCAATCTTCTTCGGAAGAGGGATCCAACTTCATTTTGCTGGAATTTGACTGGTCGACGAATATCAACGATGTTCAGTCGGATATCATGCAGCGCATTGACCAGACTCCGATTCCGGACGACTCCAACAAACCGCAATTTTTTAAGTTCGATCCATCTCAATTCCCTGTCATTCAATTAGCGGTCCGCGCCTCTGAAGGCGGAGAAGATGTCCGTGTCCTAGCTGAAGAGCTGGAGAAGGAATTGCTGCAAACGGAAGGCGTAGCCAGTGTCAATATTTCCGGTTCATTGACCGAACAGATCAATATTTCACTGGATCAGGACCTTTTGGAAGAAAAAGGCTTGCAGCAATCCGATGTTGTCCAAGTTATCCAAGCGAATAATATTTCCTTGCCGGGCGAACCGATCCAGACAGACGACGGCCGCCAGTTGACGACCCGAGTTCTCAGTTCGCTGGCAAGCGAAGACGAGATCCGTGATCTGGTGGTCACGGTGAATCCGATGGACGGCGACAATGTAACTGTTGGCGACGTGGCGGAAGTGACATTGGGTGAACAAGAGTCCAGCAGTGAAACAAGAGCTAACGAAGAGCCCGCGGTGCTGTTGTCGGCATTACAGGAATCCGGTGCAAACACCGCGGATGTTTCCGAAGCATTCCAGGCAAAACTCGCCGAACTGCTCGAAGAAGAGCGGTTTGCGGGTGTCCAGACGGATGTACTTTTCGATCAGGGGGATTACGTGAAATTGGCTGTCGGCAATATTGGCCAAACCCTGGTGTATGGGGGTATTTTCGCGATGCTGGTGCTGTTCTTCTTCCTGCGCGGCATCAAGAGCCCGATTATCATCGGTGTGGCGATACCGTACTCTGTCATCGTTACATTCGTGCTGATGTATTTTTCTGATTTTGCATTGAATATCATGACGCTTGGCGCGTTGGCTCTCGGCATCGGGATGCTGGTGGATAACGCCATCGTGGTCATTGAAAATATCGAGCGCCATTTAGCGATGGGCAAGGACCCGAAAAAAGCGGCTTCAGAAGGTACGAAAGAAGTGGCAGGCGCAATAACAGCCTCGACTTTGACGACCGTCGCGGTCTTTGTCCCTGTGGTATTCATTACGGGCCTGATCGGCGAGATTTTCTTTGAATTCGCTGTTACGATTTCCTTTAGCTTATTTGCCAGCTTGGCCGTCGCTTTAACTGTCATTCCGATGTTGGCATCGCGGATGCTCGACAAACCGAAAAGCAATAACGAAGCAAAACAGCGCCGCCCGAAAGGGTTGAAAAGTTTCGAGCGTTCCATCAAGTGGGCGTTGTCGCACCGGTTGATCGTGCTGCTGACAACATTGATGTTCCTTGGCGTTGCAACGTTCGGCGCGTTCCAAGTAGGAACGGAATTTCTGCCGGCGACCGATGAAGGTTTCGTCACTGTTTCCGTAGCACTTGAAAATGGCTCATCCACTGCTGCAACAAATGAAGTCGTGGATATGATTGAAGAAGAATTGAAAAAAGAAGAAGATGTCGACGTTTATGTCAGTCTTGTCGGAAGCACGCAACAAGGCCAGGCGCAAGGGACTTCGCAAACCAATATCGCTGAACTTTACATTAAATTGATCCCGCTGGATGAACGCAGCCGATCGGTATTCAAATTCGTCGATGATGTCCAGCCGCGCATCCTGGAACAAATAGGAGACCGGGCAGATGTCAGCTTCAATTTGCAGACGGCGGCAGGTTCTTCGCCGAACACGCTGTCCTTCACCGTGACCGACACGGATAAAGCGAGGCTGGATGGAGCCGTCGAAAAAATCAGCAGCGAGCTTCGCGCAGTGCCTGAAGTGACTGAATTGACCAACGACCGCGAAGAGACGGTCGAGGAAATACAGCTTATCATCAATAAAGAAACGGCTACTGAAAACGGGCTGGCACCGGTGCAGATTGCCCAAACAGTCAACAATTTGACGAGAGGGGTTTTGACGACCCAAGTATTGACGGAAGAAGATGAAGTGTTGAGCGTCTTCACAGAATTGGATCCGCAATTCCGCGACAGTGTCGAAAATTTGCGGGTGATGAAGCTGCGCGCGCCTTCCGGCCAATTCCTTGAACTTCAGGAGCTGGCAGATATTGAAATTTCACAAGGGCCAGTCGACATCAAACGGGTTGACCAAGCGGATAGCGTGTCGTTTACGCTGCAGCATAGTTCCGATGTCACCCTCGGGGATATGTCGGATAAGGTGGACATTGCGCTGGAAGGACTCGAACTTGATGACAATACATCCATTTCGTTTGGCGGAGACCGTGAACTTTTCGACAATGCCATCAATGATATGCTGTTGGCCGTCGTGCTTGCCGTCGTGCTTGTTTACATCGTTATGGCAGCGCAGTTCGAATCTTTCAAATACCCATTGGTCATCATGTTCACAGTGCCGCTCATGGTGATTGGTGTTGCGATTGCCTGGTTCGTTACAGGGACACCAATCAGCATCACAGCCGTCATCGGGATGCTCGTCCTCGTCGGCATTGTCGTAAACAACGGCATTGTCCTCGTCGACTACATCAATAAACGGAAACAAGCGGGCATGGAGTCATACGAAGCCATCCTCACATCGGTGCGCGATCGCTTGCGCCCAATCCTGATGACTGCGTTGACGACCATCCTTGGCTTGCTCCCGTTAGCACTCGGCATCGGCGAAGGAACTGAAATAAACCAGCCGATGGGAATCACCGTTATCGGGGGTTTGATCAGCTCTACTTTCCTGACTTTGTACATCGTGCCGATCGTCTATAGTCTATTTGACCGGGAAACAAGAAGCATGAATAAAAAATGAGCCCTCGGGCTCTTTTTTTATTGTCTATTATGTTGGAATATTATGTATAATCAAAAGGAGGGGGTATGGATCATGACTGAAATTGTTTTTACAGGATTTCCAGGTTTTATCGCGAGCCAGCTTATCCGAAGGTCGGTAGATGAGGAGAACGGAATCTCGGCAATCGTATTGCCTTCTGAGAGAGGGAAAGCGGAGTTGGAAGCGAAAAAAATCCAGCAGGAAACCGGATGCCGCCCAATCCGCTTGATTGAAGGCGATATTACCAAAGCAGGGGTGGGGCTGGCAGCTGAAGACGCAGATTACCTCAAAGGGCAAGAAGTGGTTTTTTGGCATTTGGCGGCAATTTATGATTTAGCGGTGCCAAGGCAGGCGGCGTGGAAAGTGAATGTGGAAGGCACAGAAAACGTCAACAGGTTTTTACTGTCTATTCCGAAGCTGAAGCGCTACATCTATTTCAGCACCGCTTATGTAGCCGGTTCAAGGCAAGGGATGCTTTACGAACATGAGCTGATCCGACCGGAAAAATTCAAGAATTTTTATGAAGAAACCAAGTTCGAAGCGGAAGTTCTGACAGAAGAACTGAAGCAGCAAGTACCTGTTACAATCATCCGCCCGGGCATTGTCAGAGGGCATTCCACCACTGGCGAAACCGTTAAGTTTGATGGACCGTATTTCTTCTTGAATATGATCGACAAGGTGCGCAAACTTCCGCTAATCCCGTATCTCGGCCGGTCATCGGCTTACATCAATGTGGTGCCGATCGATTACATACTGGACGCCAGCATTTACTTGAGTTCGCTGCCGGAAGCGGCAGGCAAAACCGTGCATCTGACCGATCCGCATCCACATCCGGTTGAAGAAGTCTACCGGAAGATGGTCAGCGAAATGACCGGCAAAATGCCGAAAGCCCGCGTGCCGCATCGGCTGGCTGAATGGTCGTTGTCGGCTTCTCCGGTCCGCAAGTTTCTAGGGGTAGAAAAAGAGACCTTGGATTACATGACCTGGCAGGCGTCATTTGACACAGCAGAGGCCCAAAGGCTGCTGAAAGGCAGCGGAATCCAGTGCGCCGACTTCTTGGAGACGATGCCACAAATGATCCGGTTTTACGAATTGCACAAGAAGGACAAAAAATACCAGATTGCTATACGCTAATGTTTTACAACAATAAAAATAATGCTATAATAATATTACAACTCAATACACTTTGACTTTCAGTCAAGGGGGAGTAGCTGTAGGGAAACCTATTTCATAATCGTCAATACATGGTTAGTACCCATCGGTTATGATAGCGATTTTAATTGCTTAGCGAGACCTTTGCCTTTATTTAGGCAGGGGTCTTTTTTGCTGGCAAAAAACAGGAGGAGAAAGAATGGAAGCAGAATTATTACAGTATGCGTGGGTCCTATTGGTGTTAGTAGGGCTAGAAGGATTGCTGGCAGCGGATAACGCTGTGGTAATGGCCGTAATGGTCAAGCACTTGCCGAAAGACCAACAAAAGAAAGCATTGTTCTACGGATTACTAGGAGCATTCGTGTTCCGTTTTGCGGCATTATTCATGATCACATTGCTTGTGAACATCTGGCAGATCCAAGCACTTGGGGCGGCGTACCTGCTCTTTATCTCGATAAAGAGCATCTACGATCAGCGAAAAGGGGATAGTAACGAGAGCCTGGACGAAGAAAAGGCGCCGAAAAAAGGTTCTAGTTTCTGGGTTACGGTATTGAAAGTGGAATTGGCCGATATCGCGTTTGCGATCGACTCGATGCTCGCAGCTGTTGCGCTGGCCGTAACGTTGCCGCATCTACCCGTTTTCGGCATCGAGGAAATCGGAGGCATCAATGCAGGGCAATTCACGGTCATGCTTGCCGGCGGATTGATGGGTGTAATCATCATGCGTTTCGCGGCACATAAATTCGTTCAGTTGCTTGAAAAATACCCACAGCTGGAAACAGCGGCGTTTGTTATTGTCGGATGGGTTGGGGTTAAACTCCTCGTTATGACCTTGTCGCACGATAACGTCGGCATCTTGCCGCACGACTTCCCTCACTCGACTCCATGGACGTTAACGTTCTGGACAGTATTGATGGGAATCATCGTAGTGGGCGGAATTGTGTCCGTACGTCAAAACAAAAAAGAAAATGCATAAACTGGTTAAAAGATTGGCGCTATTGCTGCGCCCTTCAGACTATCGGCAAGTTCGGGAAATCCGGACGGCCGATGGTCTTTTTTTCTTTTGAAATACTTTTTTAATGCTACCGACATAAAAATGTAATAATTGCCGAATACATAGGACATAAGCGGTTATCCCCTTTTCTTTTACAATATCTGCCGTTACAATCAGTGATAGTAGCGTTAGGTGAGAGAAGAGGTGACCAGAGTGCTGATAACTGCAATCAGCGGTATATTCGGCCGCAATGTTAAATGCACAGCGGAAGAATTAGCAATACTTGCACAACAGGGAGATTCAGATGCACTGGATGACTTGCTCGAATCGTATGCCCCTTTTATGAAAAAGACGGCTTCACAAGTATGCAAACGATTTATCAGCAGCAGCGACGATGAATACAGCATTGCGTTGTCCGCTTTCCACGAAGCGGTGCTCGGATATGAAGAGGGAAAAAATGCCTCGTTTCTGACATTTGCCCATTTGGTTATCCGCCGGCGCATCATAGATTTTATCCGCAAAGAAAGCGGGCGCAATGATTTCAGCCACGACTTTACAGCTGCTTTTGATGAAAAGGATTCTAACGGCTGGATTGAAGGGCGCCAAGCGGAGAAGTTTTACAGGGAAGAGCAGCAGGCTGAAAAGCGGCTAGAAGAAATTATTATGTACCAACAGCTTTTGTCGCCATACAGACTCGACTTCCAGCAATTGGTGAAAGTGTCCCCCACTCACGAAGACGCGCGGCAATCATGCATGCAAATCGCTCAATTGGTAGCTGAAACCGATGAATATTTCAGTTATTTGAAAGATAAGAAGAAATTGCCGATCAAAGATATCGAGAAATTGGTCCGGGTGTCGCGCAAAACAATCGAACGCAACAGAAAATACATAATCGCCATGGCAATATTGATCAATAGTGACTTGTATTACTTAAAAGATTATTTAAAGGAGCGGTTGCTTTGAGGGGAATCCAAAAAGGTTTATATATAGAACAAAATAATAACCGCTCCGTTTTTCTCATGAGGGATGGCCAGTTCATCCAGGGCCGTCCGGCTGCACCGCTATCAATCGGAGAAGAGGGATCCTTCTATCCACTGACAGCAAGGCCGAAATGGCAGTGGCGGCCTATATTTGCTCCAGCCATAGCAGTTGTCGCCATACTATTGCTGTTTTTCAGTGCGCTGTTGCCTTCTGAAGATGCATTTGCCTATGTTCAGCTGGAAATGGATTCCAGTATAGAATTCGGAGTGGATAAAGCGATTCGCGTAATTTCCATCAGGGAGCTCGATGCAGACGGTCAAAAACTCATCGTCAAATTGGGTGATTGGGAAGGCGAAGCGCTTGATAAACTGATCGAGCGCTCCATCGCCATTTCAGTTACAGAAGAAACTGAAAAAGTGACGATTACCACGGCTGCTAAAAAAAGCGCTGATACTGCGAAAATAAAGTTTGAAAAAATGGTGTTGACAGCTTCCGCTGCAGCCGCGAAAAGAGATATCGAAGTCCGTGTGAAAAAAGCGACTTTTGTGCAATGGGAAAAATCAGTTAAAGAGAAAATTCCTGTCGGACAGAAAGTCGAGACCTATACTTCGGTCGAGAGTGAAGAAAAGTCCAAAACAGACCAGGATAACGAAATAGATATGGACAATGACAATGATAAAAAAGCGTTAAAAACTGAAAAGAATCAGTCTCGCGTTAAAAGCAAAATGACTGGCGAGAAGATGGAAGTCAAACCCGAACCTGCAGCAAAAACAGACAAGGGAAAAGCTTCTATTGAAAAGAAAAAGCCGCTTGAAAAAAATGGTGAACCATCAGCTGCTGGGAAAACCGACAAATTCGTTCCTCCGGAAAAAGCTGAAAAAGCAAAGCCTGCAGGGAATACTCCAAAACCTAAAGCGATTGAAAAAAAACCAGGAGTAACGCCTGCGCCAAGCGAGAATGTGAAGCCTGCTGCAACGGGGAAACCTCTAAGCGTGACTGCAGATTCGAATTCGGAAAAAGCGACGGCAGAAAAGCAGGAATCAAAAGGGCTAGAAAAGCCTAAGCCTCAAGCAATGCCAAATCCAAAACCGCAAGAAAAAAACGAAGCTCAAGATAAACCGAAAGAAAAAATCGAAGCTCAGAGCAAACCGAAAGATAAAACTGAGGTTCAAGACAAAACGCAAGAAAAACCCGAAGCTCAAAGCAAACCGCAAGAAAAAAAGGTATATGCGAAGCCGGAAAAACCCGGAAAAGCAGAAGCCCGGGATTCGAAGAATCAGCAGCGAAAACTGCCAGAACAGACGCCTAATAGCAAGCAGACTGGCGAAAAGTAAGAGCAGAAGTGATTCTTCTGCTCTTTTTGAATGGAAGAAATATGATTTACCCTTTCCTTTTCCTATTTCTTTTCATAGAATAGGGAGAGGATAGTGTGGCCGAAAGGAAATGAACTCCATGAACAATACGTTTCAAAAAATTAAAAGCCTAACTCCGGCCCAAGCAATCGTGTCTTATTACTTCGCGGCAATCGCCATTTCCTTTTTGCTGTTGAAATTGCCGAATGTCCATCAAGAAGGAGTGCGGCTGTCTTACATGGATACGATGTTCACAGCCATCAGTGCTGTCAGCGTAACCGGCTTGACGGTGATCAATGTTTCCGAAACCTACTCGGTATTCGGCATCGTCGTCCTCATGTTCATCTTGCAGCTGGGCGGAATCGGAATCATGTCCATCGGCACCTTCTTCTGGCTGTTGATAGGCAAGCGCATCGGATTGCGCGAACGCCAGCTGATCATGGCAGACCATAACCAATTCAATATGTCAGGCGTCGTGAAGCTGATCCGGGAAATCATAAAGATCCTGTTGATAATCGAATTGATTGGCGCTATTATTTTGACTTCTTATTTTACACAATTTTATGACACGTTCAACGAAGCATTGCTCCATGGTGTATTTGCTTCGGTATCAGCGACCACAAATGGCGGATTCGATATCACCGGCAGCTCCTTATCCCCTTATTTTAATGATTATTTTGTCCAGATCATTACGATGATTTTGATTGTCCTAGGGGCAATCGGTTTCCCGGTGCTGATCGAATTGAAGGAGTTTTTGTCTAATAAAAACAAGAATTTCCGTTTTTCACTGTTCACAAAAATCACGACAAGTACATTCGGTATTTTGCTGCTTGTCGGCAGCATCGGCAATCTGGCACTCGAGAATTTCAATGCCTTTGCAGGCATGTCATGGCACGAAAAATTATTTGCGTCAATTTTCCATTCGGTGTCATCCCGATCGGGTGGATTGACCACGATGGATATCACTTTATTCAGCGATGCAACGAATGTCTTTATGAGCGCTTTGATGTTCATCGGGGCATCTCCCAGCTCTGTCGGCGGCGGCATCCGGACAACTACCTTGGCCATCGCTGTCTTGTTCTTGATCAATTTCGCAAGAGGCAAGAACAGCATCCAGATATTCAGCAGGGAAATCGAATTGATCGATGTGTTCCGGGCATTTGCTGTCATCATTTTAGCCGGATTTATGGTTCTCGCTGCCACGATGGCATTGCTTATTTCTGAGCCCCACGCGACAGCAGTGGAAATTCTTTTTGAAATAACCTCCGCTTTCGGAACTTGCGGAATGTCGCTGGGCATAACGGATGACTTGTCCAATTTCGGCAAGGTCATTATCATGCTCTTGATGTTCATCGGACGTGTCGGCCTGATCTCGTTCCTCTTCACTATCGGGGGCAAGACTGATCCGACAAAATATCATTTCCCGAAAGAACGCGTAATCATTGGCTAAAAAGGATGGGACTTAACAATCGTGCCTTTTTCCAAAAAAAAGAATATAATTGTTTTAAGATGATCTTTAAACCGGAAATGAGTGGATATTATGAGCGAAGATGTGAAACAGTCTTTGAAGCTTTTTATCGTCTTGTCGCGGGCGCATAAAGCGATAACGGAACAGACCAACCAATTTTTTCAGGCACATGGAGTCAACCCGACTGAATTTGCCGTATTAGAACTCCTATACCACAAAGGGCAGCAGCCGCTGCAAAAAATTGGCGGAAAAATTTTATTGGCCAGTGGTTCTATCACTTATGTGATCGATAAACTCGAAAAACGTGGATTCATTACACGGGTGAATTGCCCTACTGACCGCCGCGTCACTTATGCGGCCATTTCACCAGAAGGCAGAGAGTTCATGAGCAATATTTTTCCAGAACATGAAAAGAATTTGCATGAGTTGACCAATGCGCTGACGAGCGAGGAAAAGGATCAGGCGATCGAGCTTATGAAGAAACTCGGCTTGTCGATTAAAGACCTTTCCTATTGATGCTGCGCATAACTAAAAAATAAGGCGAAAAAATGCGCATCGGACAAAGTCCGGTGCGCATTTTTTAATTCGTGTATTTATTAAGGGCGTTCGATTGTTCCGCCCATATCGATAAAGTCTGCCGTGGCATTAACTTCTGTTCTGTCGAAAACAGTCAACCGGACAATCAGGTTTTCTTTTTCGTAAACGACGCCAGTGACTTTTCCTTCCGCGGTGGGAATTTCATACGCAACGGAGTTGAGGAACTTGGCGCCTTGAGGAGCTTCGGTTTCTGCGATTACCGCATCCGGATTCGAAGCTGCCAGTGTTTCCTTCATAGCGGTTTCTGCTAGGGCGAATTCAATGTCTTCTTTATTAAAAGTTTCAATGCGCATGAACACTGCAGAATCCTCTTCCCACAGCAAGGCGTCTTTGTTCGGCTCTTCAGCTGTCAATTGGAAGCCCGTCAGCACGTACATTTCGTATTGCTGTTCATCGCTCTGGGTCAGTTCGCCTTCAGTTTCAGCCTTAGAGGTTTCTTCTTCCACAATTTCCGGCTCATCCGCGGGTTCTTCCGCAGGCTCTTCTTCCGGTTCCGTTTCAGGCTCTTCAGCAGGTTCTTCAGGCTCTTCTGTTTCAGCAGGTGTTTCTGCCGGTTCTTCGACCGGGTCCGTCTCTTGCGGAGTTTCCTCAGTCCCATCCGGCTGTTGTTCGGTTTCAGAACTTCCGCAAGCAGCCAAAAGTCCGCCTATGGATAGCATTGTTGCCGCTAAAAATAAATTATTTTTTTTCATAATAATTCCTCCCTTTCCTATAGTTGACGTTTATCTTATACAATACGTTTCAATTATTGCAAAGGTTTTACCAAAAATAATAGGACGACCATCACTAGGTGCGTGATGATCAATAGCGGCATACTGCGTTTCCACTCATAGAGAGCTCCAAGAATGATGCCCGCTGCCGCACCGGCTAGCATCCCAGGGATAAAACCGCCGACCCCCAGCGCCAGCCCGAAAAGGGTGGATGACACCAGAATAGCAAAAGGGACAGGCATGTATTTCTTCAATTTCTGCTGGACATAGCCGCGCCAGAAAATTTCTTCGCCAGGAACAATGATGAACATCAGCAGCAAATAATGCCAGATGGATACAGGTGCAAAATTCGCCAAGAAGCTTGAAATCGATTCTTCAATTGGAAACGGCAATAATTGCAGCACTTGATAGCTGCCGGCTATAAGACCATAGATCACAGTCCCGTAGCCGAGCCCGAATACCATTGATTTCCACGTAGGCAATTCATCGAAAATTTTCGTGAACAACAACGCGTAAGACATGAGCAATAACAAAGCGAACGTATACATATACCAAAAAATCGCCGTATTTTGGAACGCCATGAAATAAAGCAGGAAAGCTGCAGGAATCAACATTACTAAATGATGGTTCTTCATAAAATTTAACATAGAATATCCTCCTAGATAACAGCCGTTTTGAATGGCGCAGCCAAAGATGTCCAACTTCGGATGATACTGTATAATCGAAGTTATTAACATTTCTTTGGAAATTAGCCGATAATTACCGGGGGGGCAAGCCCGCTTGATTTAAATGCTTTCTTCCACTTTGTAATTATAGCAGAAGCTGATTGGCGAATCGAAGATGAGAGGAGAAAGACAAAATGACAGATTACACAGAACTGCTGGATCAATTGAAAAGCGGGGCAATGGAGTCGTTGATAATCGAGAAAGAGGATTTCCTGGAATTCCGCAAGGTTTTAGTGGCGCGTGAGGATTTCAAACATTTTCGTGGGGTCGCCCACCATCATGGCGTAACGATCTACAACTACACAGAAGAACCATCGAAATGAACTAACGCTTTAATGGACAATGTATACAAAGGGGGAACGGAAAGTGGAAAAATTGGAGATAATAAGGCAGCATTTAAACAGCTTGATTGTAGGCCGTGAAAAAGAAATTGATTTCATGCTCATCGCATTGCTTCAAGAAGGGCATGTATTGCTTGAGAGCGTTCCGGGTTCAGGCAAGACGTGGATGGCCAAAGCGTTCGCCGGATCGTTCCAGGGCGGGTTTCAGCGCCTGCAGTTCACACCGGATGTTTTGCCGTCAGACGTGACAGGAATCCGGTTTTTCAATCCGCAGACGCAAGATTTTGAATTGCGTCCGGGTGCTGTGTTGACAAACCTGCTGCTCGCGGACGAAATTAACCGCGCCACACCGAGGACGCAATCGAGCTTGCTCGAGGCGATGGAAGAAAAGCAGGCGACTATCGACGGGGAAACGCTGCAGCTGCCGGACCCGTTCATCGTCATCGCCACGCAGAATCCAGTGGAGTCGCAGCAAGGGACGTTTCCGCTTCCGGCTGCCCAATTGGACCGTTTTTTATTCCGATTGGAAATCGGTTATCCAAGTTTCGAGGAAGAGCTGAAGATCATCCGGGATTTTCGCGGCAATGCATCTCATAAAAAAGAAATCAGCGCCGTGGCATCCGTCAGCGAAGTTCAGGCATGGACACAGGCGGCCAAGAAAGTGTCAATCCATGAAGACATCGAGCATTACATCATTGAGCTGGTCCAGGCAACGAGAAAGCATCCGCTGGTCGAGCTGGGCTTGAGTTCACGCGCCGCGCTTGCGCTTGTCCATGCGGCACAAGGCCGTGCGTTTATCGAAGGCCGTGCGTTTGTGACGCCAGACGATGTGAAATACATATTGCAGCCTGTCGCTTTGCATCGCCTCCTCCTCACCGGGGAAGGGATGCTCATCGCTAAGCCGGAGGAAGTTCTGAAGGAAATCGCCGAATCCATCCCAATGCCTGTTGAGGCGCTTTAAGATGGGCTGGATCCGCCACGAGGAAGGAACGAAACAGCAGAGCATCATTTTGGGGCTGCTGGCCGCAGCCCTTTTCATGGCGCTGGTGTTTCTCCAATATGAAGCGGCGGCAGTGCTGTCTTTTGCAGTGGCTGTATTCGGCCTGCAATGGGCTTATATAAAGCAAGTGGGGAAAAATCTTGCCTACCACAATGTTTTCATGCGCCAGCGTGTCTTGAATGGCGGCGAGTCCAAATGGGAATTGGAATTTGAAAATGGAGGATTGCCGATATGGGGAGGAACGCTGAAAATCTGGTTCCAGGATGCGGTCCAACCCCTGGGCAGCCATACGAAACGGTTTGGTGAGCTGATTGAAGTGGATTTGCCTTTTACGATCGGCTTTAGAGAGAAAATAATAGTGAACGTGCCTGTGAAAGGCCATCGCAGAGGGCTGTCGAGGCTGAAAAAAATGGAGTTGAACATCCCTCTGCTGTTTGGCGACGGGGAAGTGCTGCTCGAGTATCGGGATCGGCTGCTGCAAGAACAGCTGGTTTATCCGAAGCTGCAAAATTTTCCGTTCCGCAACAAGCCTTCCAGCCAAAAAGCGGGCAATTTCAATTTGAATCATACGCTGTTCGATGATCCGTTTCAACCTGTGGGCACAAGGGATTATCTTCCGACCGACCAGTTCCACCATATCCATTGGAAGGCGAGTGCGCGCTTGCAGAGCTACCAGACCAAAATTTTCACTCAAGTAGCGAACGAATCGGTGCTCTTCGCGATGAACGTGGCGTCACATTACGCGACGATTCCGAATTTGGAAGAGCGGATCGAAGAAATGGCTTCCTATATTGAAAGTTGTTACCGGGAGGGCATTCCATACGCGCTGGCTATTAACGTCCGTTCAGCTGGGCAGGTGCCTTACCTTTGTCTGCCTTCCGGAGAAGGGCAGAAACAGCGGCAAAAAGCGCTGGAATTGCTTTCTGTGTTATCAAAAGACCATTCGACAATGCATTTCAATGCAATGGCAAGCCATTTGGAGCGGCATAATGACTTGCCATCCACGACATATGTGCTGACCGATGAACAGGCTGAGATCCGGAGCATAATGGCAAAATGGGGAAAGCGCACCCAGCTCGCTGTATTGCAAAGCTTCCAAAGGAGTGATAGTGCATGATCAGCCGTTTTAATGCCGCCTCCAAATTTGGGATGGATGCCTTCGCCATTTCGTTTATCGCTGTCATTTTAACTGATGAAGCTTTACATTCTGTGCTGCTGTTCTGGCCAGTTTTGAGTTTTGCAGCCGCTTTGTCCGCTTTCGTGCTGTTTGGGAAGCTTTCATACAGTGTTGGGATAGCGGCTGCAATCGCCGGAGCCGCGGCATTTGGTGGAGTGCAGATCGGATTTCCGCTGTGGCTCGCGGCTGCACTTCTGCTGGCCGCCATTTATCGCCTGCACGCTCGTTTTTCAGGGAGCGAAGATGGCGATGAAGCGCTTGGCAAGCCGATGCTATTGATTGTAGGGCTTTTTGTGGTTGCCATGGTTACGGCATTATTCAATTCCGATCAAGAAACAGACCGTATCCTATATGCGCTGTTCGCTGCGGCGGTTGCCTTGAATGTGCTCCTTAGCTTTGGCTATCGATATTTGAAGCATCGTTCGGAAGGTATCGCCGGGTTCCGGCTGGCTGCAGCTGGAGGCTTCGTGCTGGCTGCCAGCGGCCTTTTTGCATTGCTGATCTACAGCATCGCAGAAAACGCCAGGCAAGGGGCGGGGGCAGCCGCTGGGTGGCTACTGCATTTGGTACTTTGGCCATTTTCCGGGCTAATGGAAAGGTTAGGCGTTTCGCTTTCGGCTTTATCCAACTCAGAAAAAGCCCAGCAAACCATTGATAAAATGGGACCTTCTGAAACAGCGGATAAAAGCGGGCTGGCGGTGGTGCCGGCTGCCGCCAATTTTCCAGTTGAAGTGATGTTGGCAGCGGTGCTATTGGCAATCGGGATTGTCCTGGTGCTGTGGCTGAAGAAATGGCGTCCGGAAAAAGCGGGACTGGAAAAAGAACAGCTTATTGCCATTGAACGGATGGGCATGAGCGGCGCCGAACCGGCTGCCGCCGGAACGCAACAACAATCCAGCCATCCAGAAGCCGTGGACTTGCAGCACATCCGGTCAGTGTACCGTGATTTCGAGCACAACGCTGAAACCGTAGGGCTTGGCCGCAGCCCCTCTGAAACTGTCAGGGAATGGACGGCGCGCATGGGCTGGCAGGTATCGGAAAAATTTTTCGCGACTTACGAATTCGTTCGTTACGGACAAGGGGAAGTTTCGGCAAATGAAGCCGATCTTTTCTTGGAAGAGATTGCACAGCTCTCAGAAAAGAATTTTCAAGAAAAGGTTTAAGCGTTTGATAGAGGGGGCATAGTATACTTGAACACAGCAACATTCTCATTTCCCCCTTTTGTGGTCGGTCCGAATAGCGGATCGGCTTCTTTTTTGCGTTTTTTTGGAACTGCGATTCCGCATCGTCAAATATTTAAGTGAATTAACAGAAGATTTTTGCTAAACTGGTAATATACAGAAGGAGTGATTGCGTATGAAGATTGGATTTATAGGGACAGGTGTCATGGGCAATAGTTTGGTCAAGCATTTATTGGGCGCTGGCCACGAAGTGGCGATTTATACCCGGACGGCAAAAAAAGCGGAGAACCTGGTCGCTTTGGGTGCGCAGCTAGTAGATTCGCCGCGGCAGGTTGCGGAACAATCCGATACCTTGTTCACAATGGTCGGCTATCCAACGGACGTCGAACAGGTCTATTTCGGGGATAAAGGCATACTAGAAGGGGCGAAAAAAGGGACTGTATTGATTGACCTGACAACGTCACAGCCGAAATTGGCGCAGCGGATTTACGAAGCGGCTAAGGAAAAAGGCTTGAAATCGTTGGACGCACCAGTGTCCGGCGGCGATATTGGGGCACAGAACGGCACCTTGTCGATCATGGTGGGCGGAGATGAAGCTGTTTTCCAAGAGGCTTTGCCATTATTGGAATTGCTTGGACAAAATAACGTCTATCAAGGGGCAGCGGGTGCCGGCCAGCATACGAAGATGTGCAATCAGATCATCATCGCTTCCAATATGGTCGGCGTCTGCGAATCATTAATCTACGCGAAAAAAGCGGGCCTCGACCCGGAACAGGTTCTGCGGTCGATTTCATCCGGCGCTGCGGGTTCATGGTCGCTGTCTAATCTGGCACCGCGCATCATCAAAAGCGATTTCGATCCAGGGTTCTACATAAAGCATTTCATCAAAGATATGAAAATCGCAGCGGAAGAAGCTGAGGGGATGGGTCTCGAATTGCCTGGCCTCCGCCAATCGCTTCGCATGTACGAAAGCCTGGCTGACAAAGGCTATGGCGAAAACGGCACGCAGGCCTTGATCAAGTATTACGGCGAATAAAAAAAACCGCGGGCTCTTGATAGCCTGCGGATGGGTTGATCAATCAAAATAGGATTTTTTCGGTGAATAAAACCGGTCAGCCTCTCGCGGCTTATAAGTTTTAGTGAAAGGCGTTTGGGGAGTTTCTTTCTTCTGCGGCTGGAGGCCGGTGAAAGAGCTGAGAATCTCCTTGGCGGTTTTCAAGTTCATCCGGCTGGGCGGATTCCGATAGGATTCATCCAACTGGCCTAAATGGTCAAGCAGTTCAAAGTCTTCTTTTTTCGGCAGCATGTGAAAATAATAGTTTCCGCATTGAACGAGGACTGAAGATTGTTGTTGGCTTTTCCGGGGATTTTTGCTGAAGTGAAGACCGATTTTTCTGGCGCGGTTCTTGTTGATCATTGCTGACAAGGCTTCTTTTTTCAAAGCGTATAAATACTGGTTGTCAGGGGCGGTTTTCGCGTGCCGGTTAACGGTGAAGATAGCTTGGGCAATTTCCGCATCCGTTTTTTGTGTAGCCATGGACTCATTCCTTTCTGTAGTTGGAATATGCTTGATTAAGCATGTCCATCATACCAAAATAATGGGAAACTGTATACATGACGGATGGCGGCTCCAGAGCGAAAAATAATGCATAAAGGGGATTGGGAAAATGGAAATGGAAATGTTCAAAGAGCAGACGATTATTGTAACAGGTGGATCGAGCGGCATGGGGTACCACATGGCGGAACGGTTCGCAAAAGAAGGCGCGAATGTGATCATCACGGGTCGTGATATGGAAAAGCTGAACGCGGCTGTCACTTCAATGAATGTGCATAACGGTACGGTGGAAGTGTTCCAAATGGACGTCAGGGAGCCTGAACACGCGAAAGCGATGGTGAACTTCGCGCACGAAAAATTCGGGCGCATCGACGGGCTCGTCAATAATGCGGCTGGCAATTTTATCGTTCACGCGGAAAAGCTGTCGCCTAATGGCTGGCGCTCCGTTATTGACATTGTGTTGAACGGCACGTTCTTCTGTTCGCATGCAGTCGGAAATTACTGGATTGAAAACGGTGCTAAAGGAAACATCCTCAACATGCTCGCCACCTATGCATGGAACGCTGGGGCAGGCGTTGCCCATTCAGCTGCCGCCAAAGCAGGCGTCATGTCATTGACGCGGACACTGGCCGTTGAATGGGGCACGCAATACGGCATCCGGGTCAACGGCATCGCACCAGGCCCGATCGAACGCACGGGCGGAGCCGATAAATTATGGGAATCCGAGAAAGCGGCAAAACGGACGTTGGAATCGATTCCGCTTGGCCGGCTTGGGAAACCGGAAGAAGTGGCAGAACTCGCCGCGTTCATCATGTCGGAGAGAGCTTCTTATATGAATGGCGAAATTGTCACATTGGACGGCGGCCAATGGCTGAACAAATTCCCATTCTAGGAAATTTTTACAATTTCCGCAGCAAAAACAAGGCAAAAAATAGTTACGGCTATCGTAATATGTTATGATGAAAACGACCGAATTCAGGTTGGCTCGTTTATGAAGTTAAAGGAGTAGAGTACATGATTTCATTACCTAGCAAAGATTTTCTTGATATGCCAATCGAACAATTTATCATTTCTTCCGAAAAAGTCGCCCATGTCCAAGTCGGCAATAGCGCAGAACATGCTTTATTGGTTTTGACAAAAACAGGTTATTCCGCGATTCCCGTACTGGATCCGAAATACCATTTTCGCGGATTGATCAACGCCCAGCGGATAACTGACGCCATTCTGGGGCTCGACCATATCGAATATGAACGGCTGCCTGACATCAAAGTGGATGATATTATGGAGCGGGATTTTCCATTGATCCATATCAATGAACGCTTCCGGCGGGCTTTGGACCTGTTGATAGACCAGAACTTTTTATGTGTCATCGACGATGATGGGATGTTTATGGGGATTTTGACTCGCCGAGTCGTCCTGAAACAATTGAAAAAGCAAATTTATCAGTTAAAAAAATAAGATTTGGATAGCCATTGGAGGTCTCATTGCGAGGCCTTTTTTCTGTCATCAGAAGAGAGGGCATAATTTATGAAAAAAACAAATCGTCCGCTGGTGCTGGCGTCCGTGATGCTGGCGATGTTTATCGGCGCAGTAGAAGCGACGATCGTTTCGACTGCGATGCCAAGCATTTCGGCGGAGCTTGGAGGATTTTCAAAATACAGCTGGGTGTTCTCGGCATATCTGCTGATGAGCACAGTAACGGTGCTATTGTATGGGAAACTGTCCGATATTTTCGGGCGCAAGCCGATATTCGCTGTCGGCATCATCCTGTTTTTGCTCGGCTCGCTTCTATGCGGGCTGGCGACATCGATGGAACAACTGATCTTTTTCCGCTTTGTACAAGGAATTGGAGCGGGGGCAGTATTGCCGATTGCAACGACGATTGTCGGGGATATGTATACGAATGAAGAACGTGCGAAAATACAAGGCTATTTGTCGAGTGTCTGGGGGATTTCTGCAGTGACCGGACCGGCGATAGGCGGCATCTTAGTGGCGACAGTCGGCTGGGAATATGTCTTTTGGGTTAACATCCCGCTCGGCATTCTGGCATTATTGGGAGTGATGTTCTTCCTGGTGGAGCCAGTGAACCATAAGAAACCGGCCATCGACTTCGCCGGAGCGGCATTGCTGACGCTTGCGCTGTCCATGTTCCTTTATTGGCTTGTTGAAGGCGGTGTTGGTTTCGACTGGGCTTCTGTGCAGTCGCTCGTTCTGCTCGTAGGCGCTACAGCCATCTTCACACTGTTCGTCTTTGTCGAACGCAGAGCGGAAGATCCGATGATGCCATTTTCCATTTGGCGCAATAAATCGATTTTATTCGCGAACCTGGTTTCCCTCTTTACAGGAATCATCTTGATTGGAGTGACGAGCTACTTGCCGGCATACGTCACGGGCGTCATGGAGCAGTCCGCAACAATTGCCGGATTTACGCTGACCGCCATGTCGATCGGCTGGCCGATTGCGGCGTTCTTTTCCGGGAAGCTGCTGCTGAAAATCGGCTATTTCCAAACCTCGCTGCTCGGCGGCGTATCGCTGGTCATCGGGACAGTGCTGTTCGTTTTGATGCAGGCAAGTTTCGGTCCGTGGTGGGCTGCGATGTCGAGTTTTTTTATCGGCGTCGGTATGGGGCTCACAAGCACCGCGTTCATCGTCTCGATCCAGTCGGCGGTTTCCTATGAACAACGAGGATCCGCAACGGCATCCAACATCTTCATGCGGAATTTAGGGAGCACGATCGGGGCAGCGCTGTTGGGCAGCGTGTTGAATGTGACTCTGCTGAATTATTTCCGCAGTACCGGGGAAGGCTTCACGTTGAACTCCGTCAACGAATTGCTGACGGAGAAGAGCCGGGCTGCATTATCTCCGGATGCGATAAAAGTGCTGCAAGATGGGCTCGAGCAAGGATCTCAGAACGTTTACGGGTTGACTGCGGTTTTTGCCTTGATCAGTTTATTGCTGATTTTCGGGCTGCCGCGCAAGAGAGGGGGGAAGAGCGATGGCTAATGAAGAACTGATCATCAAAGTTCTGGCGGAAGAAGGCAATATGCGCAAAGCGGCTGAACGGCTGTTCTTGTCACAGCCGGCCTTGTCGCAGCGCCTGCAGTCCATTGAGAAGGACTGGGGGCAGCAATTATTCATCCGCTCACAAAAAGGGCTGACGCCGACGCCAGCCGGAGAACTTGTCATCAGCTATTCGATTAACATGATTGAGCGCAAGGAAGAGGTATTTGAAACTCTTCATACACTGACTTCCAAAGTCCATGGGACGCTGAAAATTGCTTGCGCGACGATCATCGGCCAGAATTGGCTGCCGAAAGTGCTGAAAGATTTCGTGACGCTTTACCCGGAAGCGAAAATCCAGCTGATAACAGGATGGAGTTCGGACATCGTCCGCGCGCTTTATGAAGGCGAAGCCCATGTTGGGATTGTCCGCGGCCAAACCGATTGGAAAGGGACAAAGATGCATTTATTCCGCGATACGCTGTATTTGGTCGACAAGGAAATCACCTCGCTCGAACAAGTGGAAAAAACGGAACGGCCGTTCATCCAGTTTAAAAGCGATTCCAATTATTACGAGGAAATCCAGCAATGGTGGCAAAAGCATTTTGCATCGAGCCCGAAGCGCCAAATTACGGTAGATCAGATCGAAACGTGCAAGCAAATGGCAGTCAACGGCATCGGTTATGCGATTTTGCCTTCCATTACGCTGGCAGGGACTGAAGGTGTCCATAAGATTCCGCTTTCAAGCAGCGCGGAAGAATTGGAATTGACGCGCGATACGTGGCTGATCGGCTATGAGTCCGCATTCCAGCTGCGCCAAGTAGAGGCATTTGTCGATATAGTGAAAAAACATGCTGCTTTATTAAGCTAAAGTACTGAATTATTATTCTGAATCCGTTATAATAACACCATCACTTATAGAAAGAGGTTTTTATTGATGAAACAAATGGATGCAAACGAAATTATCTCGTACATACAAAATGCTACAAAGTCAACACCGGTCAAAGTCTATGTTAAAGGGCAGAACGTCGCTTCTTTGGACTATGGCACAGGTTCTAAAGTTTTCGGCGAAGGCAACCACGCCATCGTATTCGGCGAATGGGCGGAAGTGCAAGGAGCGCTTGAAGCCAATGCCGCTGTGATCGAAGACTCAGTGGTAGAAAACGACCGCAGAAACTCAGCGATTCCGCTCTTGGATATGAAAAACATCAACAGCCGCATCGAGCCGGGCGCGTTTATCCGTGAAAATGTGGAAATCGGCAATAATTGCATCATCATGATGGGCGCAGTCATCAATATCGGAGCGGTTATCGGCGATGGCACAATGATCGACATGGGCGTTATTCTCGGCGGCCGCGCAACAGTCGGCAAAAACTGCCATATTGGAGCAGGCTCAGTCCTTGCTGGCGTTATCGAGCCTGCATCGGCAACACCTGTCATTGTGGAAGACAACGTCATGATTGGTGCAAACGCAGTCGTATTGGAAGGCGTCCGCATCGGCGAGGGCGCGGTTGTTGCAGCTGGCGCCATCGTCATCGAAGATGTCCCAGCCAACACAGTGGTCGGCGGCACACCAGCGCGTGTCCTTAAAGTGATGGATGAAAAAACACGTTCGAAAACGGAAATCAAACAAGAACTCCGCCAGTTATAAGAGGAGCAAGCGATGGATTTAATAGCGGTCAGAAGAGAACTGCATCAGATTCCAGAACTCGGGTTTAAGGAAGTCAAAACCCAAGCTCTTTTGAAAAGCATCATCAAGCAGCTGCCGCAGGACCATCTTGAACTGGTCGAATGGAAGACCGGGCTCGCGGTGAAGGTTTCTGGCACAGCTCCTAAAAAGCTGATCGGCTGGCGTACGGACATCGACGGCTTGCCGATCACGGAAGAAACAGGACATCCTTATGCATCTCTCCATGCAGGTCGGATGCATGCATGCGGCCATGATATCCATATGGCGGTTGCGCTTGGCTTGTTGGAGAAATTAGCCGTTCATCCGATCAAGGATGATGTGGTAATCTTGTTCCAACCAGCCGAAGAAGGTCCGGGCGGCGCATTGCCGTTCCGCGAATGGTTGAAAGCTGACATGCCTGCATTCTTGCCGGACACCATCTTCGCGCTGCACATCGCACCGGAGATGCCGGCGGGGACAGTTTCGACAAAGCCGGGCTTGTTGTTTGCCAACACCTCGGAATTGTTCATTGACCTCCAAGGCAAAGGCGGTCATGCCGCTTTTCCGCATTTAGCGGAAGATATGGCGGTGGCAGCCGCAACACTTTTGCTCCAGCTGCAGACGATTGTCAGCCGCAACGTCAACCCGATGGATTCGGCGGTATTGACGGTCGGCAAGTTCACGGCTGGGACCGTCCAGAATGTCATCGCAGAACACGCGCGGCTAGAAGGCACAATCCGCACGTTAAACCTGGAATCGATGCAAAACATGAAGGCCCGCATCGAAGCGCATTGCCGTGCGGTGGAAGAAGGCTTCCATTGCAGGATCACCATCGATTACGGTTCGAGTTATTTGGAAGTGAATAATAACGAAGAATTGGCAGAACAATTTCTGCATTTCGCTGGTGCTTACGAAGGCGTTGCAGCAAAACGCGCCGAAACGGCAATGACGGGCGAGGATTTCGGTTATTTCACCGAACAGATTCCGGGGCTCATGTTTTGGGCGGGGGTCGGTTCACCTTTCGGCCTCCATCATTCCAAGCTGGATCCGGATGAAGCGATTTTAGGAACAATGCCGCAATTCATCTACGAATTTTTCAAAAGCCGATAAAAAAACAGGCAGCCCCGGGGCTGCCTGTTTTTTGGGTTTTCAGTAAATCGACATTCCATAGCTGTCAGATAGTCCTGCTGTCAGCGAGAAGCTGGCGTTTTCGCAGCGACCACGTATTCGCCAGGAAGAAGCAGACAATCAAGATGGCGGTTCCGAAAATATACGGGAAACTCATATCAATATCAAAAAGGAGTCCGGCAAGCGCAGGGCCGATCATGTTTCCTAAGCTCATATAGGCGTTGTTCATGCCTGCGGCAAACCCTTGTTCATGGCCGGCAAGTTTGGAGATGAGTGTATTGATGGCCGGCCGCAAAAGAGAGGCAGCTGTAAAGAAGATTGCCGACACCAACAGAATGGTCCAGAAGGTGTTGACGAAAAGCACTGCAATCATTGCCGCTGCGGATATCAGCAGGTTGACCAATATCACTTTCATTTCACCGAAGCGCTTGAACAGCGAGCCGATGACGAAAGTCTGGACGATAACGCCGACAAATCCGCCAACAGTGATGAGCACTGCGATTTCTTTTGGTGTGAAACTGTATTTCTTATCGACGTACAAAGCGATAGTCGATTGGAAATTGGAAAGTCCGAATGCGAAGAAGAACATGACGATCAGCATGACAAAATAAGGCGTGTAGCTGGAACGCTTCAATTGCTGCAAGAGATTTTCGCTCTTAGCGGGTGCGGCTTCAATTGTCGGCTCAACGTCCGGCAAAGCGAATTGCGATATCACTGCCGCGATCAACGCAACGGCCGTTGCAACATAGAACGGGAATTGCAGGCTGACCTCGGCAAGAAAGCCTCCGAAACCAGGGCCGACCATAAAGCCGAGCGACATCGAAGCTCCGAGGAGCCCCATTCCTTTGCCGCGTTCTTCGTAAGTGGTGATATCCGCTACGAAAGCCATCATTGGCGGAATCAGGAAAGCAGCGCCCAATCCGCTGAAAAAGCGCGCTACATATAAAATCCATAAATCTGAAGCGAGGCCGAATACCAATTGCGAAAGGCCGAAAATGATCAAGCCGAAAATGATTAATTTTTTGCGGCCATATTTATCGGAAAGTTCACCGGACAGGGGAGAGAACAAAAATTGTGCCAGTGCGAAAGTGGCGATCAATGTTCCGAGCGCTTGGCCGGCAACCCCGAATGTATCGAGGTATTGGGGCATGATGGGAATGATAAGCCCGATGCCGCTCATCGCGATGAACATATTGAACATCAGCACATATAAAGCGAATTTATTTGATTTGTGTGCCATGGTCGATCCTTCTCTCTTATTATTTCGTGTGTCTAAAAGTTTATCACAAAGTCATTTAATACAATACCCGGAAGCCAAAGAAAAAAACAGGCAGAAGCTCTGCCTGTCATTTTTCCATGTCCATTTTGAATTCCAAAAACAGTTCGTTGTATATGCCGAGCATCTCCAGGCCTAGGTTTTCATAGACTTCCAGGCGTTCCCGCATTTCTTCTGTAGGGTAGAATCGATCGTCGCCTGTCACTTCCGGATCCATCAATTCGATCGCGGCTTGGTTCGGAGTCGAATAGCCGACATAATCCGCATTTTGTGCAGCGACTTCAGCATCCAGCATGAAATTGATGAATGCATGTGCGCCTTCGACATTATCGGCGGTTTTCGGAATGATCATGTTGTCGAACCAAAGATTCGAACCTTCCTCTGGAATAGAGAAATCAATTTCTTCGTTGACGTACATCATATCCGCTGCCTGCCCTGACCAGGTCAGGGCAACAGCTGCTTCTTCGCGGCGCATCATCTCAACGATTTCGTCGCCGATGATCGCTTTCGTATTCGGTCCAAGCGTCTTCAATTTATCCGTTGCTTCCCGCAGTTCACCGAGATCGGTCGAATTCAGCGAATAACCGAGGCTGTTAAGTCCCATACCGATTACTTCGCGTGCACTGTCGACGAGGATGACTTCCTGTTTCAAAGATGGGTCCCAAAGATCGTCCCAGCTTTCGAAAGTCTGTCCATCAAGCAAGCTCGGGTTGAAAGCGATGCCCACCGTCCCCCAGAAATAGGGGATCGAATACTCATTGCCCGGATCGAAAGGCAAATCCAAGAAATAAGGGTCGATGTTTTGGAGATTAGGAATTTTCTCCAAGTCGATCGGAACCAGCAAGTCGTTTTCCTTCATTTTTTCAATGGCGTATTCTGACGGCATCGCGACGTCGTAGGATGTGCCACCTTGTTCAACTTTTGTCATCATGGCTTCGTTCGAGTCGAAAGTTTCATAGATGACGTTGATGTTCGTTTCTTCTTCGAATTGCGCTACCAGTTCCGGATCGATGTATTCACCCCAATTATAGACAGTGATCGTTCCGCCCCCGGATGCAGAAGAGCCTTTTTCCAGCACGGATACTCCGTAAATCAGCAATGCCGATACGATGAGGATGGCGATGGTTGTCTGTACAATGCTTTTCATATCACAGGCCTCCTGTTCCTGGGGTATTGCGCGAGCGCTGGCTGAAGCTGTAATAGCCGATGACCAGGCCGAGTGTGACGATAAAGATGAGTGCTGACAAAGCATTGATCGTCAATGTGATGCCGGCGCGAGCCATCGAGTAAATTTCCACGGATAATGTGGAAAAGCCATTGCCGGTGACGAAGAACGTCACAGCGAAATCGTCCAATGAATACGTCAACGCCAAGAAAAAGCCGGCGAATATTCCGGGCTTGATGAACGGGATGATGACCCGTGTCAAAATATCGCGTTTCGAAGCGCCAAGGTCTGCCGCTGCATCGATCAAGCTATCACTCATTTCCAGCAGTTTCGGCAGCACCATGATGACAACGATTGGGATGCTGAAGGCGATATGCGAAATCAGCACAGATGCGAAGCCGAGTTTGACGCCAATTATCGTGAACAAAATCAGGAACGACGCCCCGATGATGACATCCGGGCTGACGATCAAAATATTATTCAGTGACAGCACAGCGTTGCGCATCTTGCGGTTGCGCAAAAAGACGATGCCGATGGCGCCGAGGACACCGATCGCGGTCGCAATAAGCGAGGACAGCAAAGCGATAATCACGGTGTTCATCAAAATGATGATGAGGCGAGTATCGCTGAAAACAGCGCCATAATGCTCCAGCGTAAAGCCTTCGAAAGAAGACATCGTGCCGCCGCTATTGAATGAATAAAAAATCAAATAGAAAATCGGTGCGTACAAGATGATGAAAACCACTGCCAAATAGGCTTTGCCTTTCTTACTTAGTTTTCCCATTTGCCATGCCTCCTTTGTCACGCTGGCCGGTCATCATCATGATGATGATCATAAACAAAATCAAGAATACGGCGATGGTTGAACCCATGCCCCAATTCTGGGTGACCAGGAATTGCTGTTCAATGGCCGTTCCGAGCGTTATGACTTTATTGCCGGCAATCAACCGCGTGATGACGAACAGCGATAGGGCGGGAATGAAAACCACCTGTATGCCTGATTTCACGCCATTTATGGTGAGCGGGAAAATAACGCGGCGGAAAGTCACCCATGAAGAAGCGCCTAGATCACGTGACGCGTCGATCAATGCAGGATTCATCTTGTCGAGTGAATTGAATATCGGCAAAATCATGAACGGAATGAAAATATAAACCGACACAAAGATGAAGCTGAAATCAGTAAAGAGAATCTGCTGTTCTCCGATGCCGATTGTTTTCAGGAATCGGTTTGCCGGACCGTAAAGCCCGAATATGCCGATGAATGCGTAAGTTTTCAATAATAGATTGATCCACGAAGGGATAATGATCAGCAAAAGCCATAATTGCTTATGCTTCGTTTTGGTCAGCCAATACGCTGTAGGGTAAGCGACAATCAGTGTGACCAGCGTAATGAGAAACGCGTACCAGAACGAGCTCAGTGTCAGCCGCAAATAAACGGATGAGAAAAAGTTCTTGTAGTTTTCAAAAGTCAGGTTGCCGCTGAGGTCCAAAAATGAAAAATAGACGATCAAAGCGATTGGAGCGATGACGAATAGCGCAATCCACAAATAATACGGAATCAGGTAAAAAGGGCGCGATGAATTATTTCTCATAGCTTTCAGCTCCGTACGATTCAAGCCGCGCGTCAAACGCTTCTTCGGTCTCATTCAAGCGCATGACATGGATGGCTTCAGGCTCGAAATTGAGGCCAATGCGTGAACCGACTTCCGCTTTTTTAGTGGAATGGACAAGCCATTCATTGCCCACTTCATCGAGCGTAGAAATTTCAAAATGGACGCCGCGGAATAATTGCGTATCGACGACGACTGCCATTTTCCCTTGTTCGACCGAAGTGATTTCGAGATCTTCCGGTCGGATGACGATTTCAACTTGCTCATTCGGATTCAAGCCCTGATCGACGCACTCGAACTCCTTATTGGCGAAACGCACACGGTAATCCGCTTCCATGACGCCGTCAACGATGTTCGATTCACCGATAAAATCCGCCACAAAGCGGTTGATCGGCTCATCGTAAATGTCCATCGGCGTACCACTCTGCTGGATTTCGCCATCTTTCATGACAAAGATTTCATCGGACATTGCCAACGCCTCTTCCTGGTCGTGCGTGACAAAGACGAACGTCTTACCTAGGCGCTGCTGCAATTCCCGAAGCTCATACTGCATTTCTGTGCGGAGCTTCAAATCCAAAGCAGACAATGGCTCATCCAGCAAAATCACCTCGGGGTCATTGACGATTGCACGGGCAATGGCGACACGTTGGCGCTGGCCGCCGGACATTTCCAGAATCTCACGGTTCTCATAGCCGATCAAGTTGACGAATTCCAGTGCTTCTTTGACGCGCCGGCCGATTTCCGCCTTTTTCACTTTCTTGATGCGCAAACCGAATGCCACATTTTCAAAAACATTCAAATGAGGGAACAACGCGTAATCCTGGAACACCGTATTCACTTGGCGTTCGTTCGCAGGAATTTGATTGACTTTTTTTCCTTCGATATAGATATCTCCTTGTGTCGGTGTGATAAAGCCGGCGATCAAACGCAAGATCGTCGTTTTGCCGCAGCCGGACGGGCCGAGAAGTGTATAGAATTTCCCTTTTTCCAGCTCGAAGCTGATGTCTTTCAGAACCGGGGCATCCCCGTTATAAGTTTGTGTCACGTTTTCAAATCGAATAATTGATTGGTCAGACATATGAACCCTCCTGGTTTATAAATAAGACTGCGTTGCTACAATGATCAATTCTGTTTTGCCAGCTGCATCATTGATCAATTGGTGATGGTCGGAAGCTTCGTAATAAATCGAATCCCCGGTGTTTGCTGCATATTCGCTGCCGCCGAGGACCAGTCGCACGCTTCCTTCGATAACATAAATGAAAGTTTCCGCCAGCGAAGGCTCGAACCGTTTAAAATGTCCATGGCTGTAAAGCGTCAAATAAACCGGTTCCATCTCTTTTTCATTCGAAGTGGCGACGAGCCAGTCAATTTCATAGCCGGCTTCCTCGTCTTTGTGCACCACGTGGTCTTGCGGCGTAAACGTGACTTTCACTTCTTTATCGGTATCGTCAAAAAAATCTTTAGGCGTCGTGCCGAGAACTTCAAGCAAGGAAAAAAGAGTTTCAATAGAAGGGGAGTTCATGTCCCGTTCCAGCTGGGAGATAAACCCTTTGCTAAGGTCAGTGCGCTCACCCAGTTCTTCCTGTGTTAAACCGTTCTTTAAACGAAGGCGCTTGATTTTTGCCCCGATTTTCATATGATCCCTCCAACGAGAATTACTAAGCTGAACAAACGGAAGTTTAGTTAAAGTATATTTATAGTTTACAATTAGCATCTTTCATTATACAAAAAAACAGACTGGAGTCAAATTGAAGTTATTTAAATTTAAATGGAACGTTTCTATTGCTTTTTACTGCAATGATTTACTATCATAGAGAAAGTGCAAAACATAAAACATACAATTACCGCTTACTAATAAAAATAAAAGGATCGCGGCTACACAGAGGCGCGGCAAAACTGATAAAAAGCTTAACCAATTCTGGGAGTGATTTGAATGAACAGCAAAATGAATTTTTTCTTAGACCCTAAAAAACGCGTTGTCCAAAAATCTTCTATCATGAACTACAAACAAGAACAGCAGGGACTTTACCTTCTTGCAAACAAAAAGTTCATCAACTGGATGGATGTACACACGTATTGCCATTCCTGCCTATCGAAATTGACATTCGACGATGAATTCGATGCGAGCTACTGCTCAGGCTGCAATGAATGGCGCGAAGAAAAATGCAGCGACGCCACGTGCGAATATTGCGATAAAAGGCCTAAACGGCCGCTGGACCCCCGCCGATGAGCGGGGTTTTTTGTTAGTCCATGCCGATGCATTAGACGGGGAAACGCAAGAAGGCTTTTCAATATCCTGGATAAATGTGATAAAATGAGAGCAGTCAATGAGTTTGGGGGATGGACATGAAAAAGGAATTCGTGGTAATAGGACTAGGGCGCTTCGGCGGCAGCATTGTCCGTGAACTGATCGAACAAGACGCAGCTGTAATGGCGATCGATAAAGACTCGGAGCGGGTAGACGAATTTGCATCAATTGCGACACAAGCGGTGGTGGCCGATACGACGGATGAAACCGTGCTGAAATCACTCGGTATCCGGAATTTTGAGCATGTCATTGTTGCAATTGGCGAAAACATACAGGCCAGCATCCTGACAACGTTGATGCTGAAAGAAATCGGGGTCAAGCAGATTACCGTGAAAGCCCAAAATGATTATCATGCGAAAGTGCTGAACAAAATCGGCGCGGACCGCGTGGTCCACCCGGAAAGGGATATGGGCATCCGCATTGCGCATAACATGCTGTCAAATAACGTCCTTGATTATCTGGAGCTGTCGGACGAGCATTCAATTGCAGAAATCCGGGCAAATGAAAAACTTGCGGGCCGTACATTGATCGGGCTCGACATCCGTGCGAAATACGGCATCAACATTGTTGCCATCAAACGCGAGAAAGACATAATCGTGTCTCCGCAAGCGGATATGGAAATCGAATTGTCGGATGTGCTGATCATTATCGGGTCGGATTCAGACATCAACCGCTTCGAGAAAAAAGTATTGAATTAACAATAGTGATAAAAAAAAGACAGTCCCAAAAGCCGCTAGCGGCTTTTGGGATTGTCTTTTTTTATTTTGTTTACACTTCCATGATGACTGGTAAGATCATTGGACGGCGTTTAGTTTTTTCGAATAGGTACGGTCCTAAAACATCGGAAATGTCATTTTTAAGCTCTGACCATTCCGTATCCTTGCCGTGGATTTTCTTCTTCAAATGGCGGTTCAGCATTTGCTGGGCTTCGTAGATCATCGTACCGGATTCTCTCATGTAGACGAAACCGCGGGAGATGATATCCGGGCCGGACACCATTTTATTGTTCTTCATATCAACGCTGACAACGACGATGACCAGCCCTTCCTCAGAAAGGACGCGGCGGTCTCGCAAGACGATGTTGCCGATGTCGCCGATGCCGCTGCCGTCGATGTAAACATCGCCGGAAGGGATGCGTCCTGCAACAGAAGCCTCGTTTTCGCCTAATGCCAAGACATCGCCATTTTCCATGATGAACGTGTTTTCACGCGGTACATCACAGTCGATTGCAAGTTGCGCATGCTGCGCTTGCATCCGGTATTCACCGTGGATCGGCATGAAGAATTTCGGTTTGATCAAACGAAGCATCAATTTGTTTTCTTCCTGCGATCCGTGGCCGGAAGTGTGGATATTGTTCAACGAGCCATGGATAACATCAGCACCGGCGCGGAACAGCAAATTGATTGTGCGGTTGACGCTGCTTGTATTACCCGGAATCGGGGATGACGAGAAGACGACCGTATCATTCGGCTGAATCTGGATTTGGCGGTGTGTGCCGTTCGCAATGCGCGACAAGGCAGCCATCGGTTCGCCTTGAGAGCCTGTGCAAAGAATCAATGTTTCATTGGCAGGCAGGCGGTTCAAGGTTTGTGTATCGACAAAAGCACTTTCAGGTGCATTGATATAGCCAAGTTCGCGGCCGATTGTCATAGCGTTGTCCATGCTGCGGCCGAATACCGCAATTTTGCGTCCTTGCGCTACAGCTTCATCAGTGACTTGCTGCAAGCGATAGATATTGGAAGCGAATGTAGCAAATATCAATCTGCCATCCACTTTTCTCATAATGTCTTTGATCGTTTCGCCGACTTTGCGTTCCGACATAGTGAAGTTCGGAATTTCCGCATTTGTACTGTCAGACAGCAGGCAAAGGACGCCTTCGCTGCCGATTTGAGCCATTTTCAATAAGTTGGCCGGTTCGCCTACCGGTGTGAAGTCGAATTTGAAATCTCCTGTATGGACGATGCTTCCTGGCGGAGTCTTGACGACAACGCCGAACGAATCCGGAATACTGTGGGTTGTACGGAAGAAACTGATCGATGTCTTACGGAATTTGATGACATCTTCTTCTGCGATTTCGATCATTTTAGTTTGGCGGAGCAAACCATGCTCTTCCAATTTTTTGCGTAGCAGGCCTAAAGCGAGCTTGCCGCCGTATACCGGTACATTAATCCTTTTCAAAAGATAAGGGATGCCACCGATATGATCTTCGTGGCCATGGGTGATGAAAAGGCCTTTGATCTTGTCAGCGTTCTTGACCAGATAAGTGTAATCCGGAATAACATAATCGATTCCGAGCAAATCGTCTTCCGGGAACTTGATGCCGGCGTCAATCAGGATGATTTCATCCTGGAATTGAATGCCGTATGTGTTTTTGCCGATTTCGCCTAGTCCGCCGAGGGCGAAAACTGCAACTTGATCATTTTTAACGAATTTCATCGTTCTTCCAAACTCTCTAATTCGAAATTCTGGCTGTCTTGTTCGTATTGAAGGTGGTTTCCTTCAAGCAGCTGGATAAATTCGATATTGTAATTGCGGTCTTTCAAATGGTCTCTTACTTCACGCTCGGATGAAGCTTCAACATAGAGACTTTGAGTGTTTTCGCGAACTGGTACCTCTGCACGGTTTTCCTGATATAATACTTTAAAAATCATATTTTGCTCTCCTTTTACACGTTCAATTAAATTCACTTCCTTTATATTATCACGACCTTGTTTTAAAATAAAGAATAGCCCTCCTAATTTCTTTCAGAAGGGCCGAATAATTATGCAATTTTCTTTTTGTTCATGATGCCATTGAGCTGTCTAAGCAGTTTTCTCTTTAGACGTTTCAGCATGGCTAACTCACTCCTTGCGGGCATTATACTATTTTTTCTGACAATTGTAAAGAAGTGGGCTTTGCATACTACAAACATGGAATGGAGATTATATATTATGGGGAAATTATTATTGCTCGACATAGACGGCACGTTATTGAATTCAAAAAAGGAATTGCCGGAAAGTGCAAAAGCGGCACTTAAGGAAGCGCGCGCAAATGGCCACGAACTGGCGATTGCGACAGGGCGTGCGCCATTCATGTTCGAAGAACTGAGGGAAGAGCTGGAGATTTCGACGTTCATTTCGTTTAATGGCCAGTTCATTGTCCATGAGAGGGAGCCGGTCCACAAAGAAGCGCTGGATCCTGATAAGCTGCAATCGATTTTCGATTACGCTGAGCGGCAAAACCATCCGCTTGTCTTTATGAATGAAATCAAGATGGTGTCATCCATCGATTACCACCCGGATATCGATGAAAGCATCAAGAGTCTTAAATTCAAGCATCCTGAGACAGAAGAAGGGTTCCATGTAGATAACGACATTTACCAGGCGTTGATTTTCTGTGAAGAACAAGAAGAACAGCAATACCGCGACAACTTCAAGACGGTCGATTTTGTGCGCTGGCACCGGGTGTCCTGCGATATTCTGCCCCATGGCGGCACGAAAGCGAGCGGCATCAAGCGCCTCATCAAACTCACCGGCCACGCGATTGAAGACACCATCGCGTTCGGGGACGGCCTGAACGATTTGCAGATGTTGGAGACTGCTGGATTCGGCGTTGCGATGGACAACGGCCATACCAAAACGAAAGCGATCGCTTCTTATATCACGGACCATGTCGACAACGATGGTCTTGCAAAAGCATTCAAGCACCTTGGCCTGATTTAAACGCCGCAAAGCAAAAAGAAAAAGGCTTGGGAGATTATTCTCCCGAGCCTTTTTCAATTGGGGTCGCGTTTTCGATTTCGGCAAATGGGTTTTCGGCATTGATGTGGTCGAAGAACATAATGCCGTTCAAATGGTCGAGTTCGTGCTGGAACGCAATAGCTGGCAGCCCTTTCAGGCGCATTTTGTATTCTTCGCCTTGGAGGTTAAAGGCTTTGACCGTGATGCGGGCATAGCGCGGCACGTAGCCCGGCACTGCGCGGTCGACCGACAAGCAACCTTCGCCCGTTGTCAGGTAGGATTTTTCGACGGAATGGCTGACAATCTTGGGGTTGATGGCGATCAGGCTCATGTTCTCTTCTGTCGAGGGTTCAAAATAAAGTGAGAAAATTCGCTTCGCCTGATTGATTTGCGGGGCTGCGATTCCGACGCCGGCTCGCAAATCATATTTTTCAGCGAGCTCATCGTCCTGGCTGTTTTTCACATATTCCAAAAGGTCTTCAGCCAATTTTTTGTCTTCAGCTGACAGCGGAAGCACCACTTCTTCTGCGCGTTTTCTTAAGGTCGGGTGGCCTTCGCGTATAATGTCTTTCATCAATATCAACAGTATTCATCCTTTCATTCTTGCCGTTATGATAATTATATCTTAAAAAAGCTTTGCAGGAAAAGAAAAGACGCTTCAGAGATGCACTGTTCAAAAATTTATATTATATTTTCATTTCGCTCCAACGCAATTCCGTAGCTATTTGTGGAATAAAGGCTGAAAAGAAATAAGATTTACCTTTCTTGCCAACTACTACCTTTGCAAGTTGTTTTTTTTAAATGGCAACATTATAGTTGAAGTAAGGATCAAGGGAGGGCTTATATTGAATAAAGTAATTGCGGCCACTGTAATTTCAAGCGCATTTTTTTTAGGCGCCTGTTCAGGGCCAACGGCGGAGGAACAACTAGATACCGTTTTAAAAAGCACGTTCGATGCAGAAAAAGAGTACCGTGATGCACAAAAAAATATGCAGAAACTGGAAGAAGATGAACAGCAGCTATTTGAATCGATTATGTCATTGACCCAGGAACAGCAGGAAGAAGTCGGTGCGCAAGCGGAAGAAGCGATAGCATCAGCCAATGAGCGCCTGGAACTTTTGGCAAGTGAGAAAGAGTCGATGGCCGCTGCACAGGAAAACTTCAAGGAAATTGATGCGGTTATAGTAGAAACTGACGAAGAAAGCGTCAAATCCGGTATGGCGGACTTGAAAGGGAAGATGCAGGAGCGCTTTGAAGCGCACGCAGCTTTCGCCGATGCCTATGAAAATCTCAACAAGCAGCAGCAGGAATTATACGTGATGCTGCAAGACGAGAACTCCACTCTCCAATCCCTGCAGGAAAAAGCACTGGCGGTCAACAGCCAGAACCAAACCGTGCAGGATGCTGTTACAGCATTCAATGAAAAGACCGAACAGTTCAATGAACTGAAAAGCAACGTTATCAGCGATATTGAGAAAAGTGAAGAATAAGCGGCCCTTGTGGCCGCTTTTTCTGTGTTATAAAAGGTTTTGAAAAACGCAATGTAATATAGTACAGGGAATTCATTTCAACTAGTACAGATTTTTTAAAATAGAATTTTCTATTTTCATATAATGCTTATGGCTTATAGGTTAGCTATGATTGACCTGCAAAATTTTCTCACGTATACTGAAAAAGTATATGCATTGTATTACTAATTGAAGAAAATAATTTTAATACAGATAAAGGAGAGTTGCTATTATGGCTGCGAAAAAATCAAAGCAGTTCCAACCAGTGGAAACACTGCACGCAATCGAAGAAAAATTTGAAATGGTTCAGATTCTTAACGAAGAAGGCGAGATCGTCAACGAAGAGGCGGATCCGAAATTATCGGATGAAGACTTGCAGGAATTGATGCGTCGCATGGTGTACACACGCATTCTTGACCAACGCTCGATTTCGTTGAACCGCCAAGGCCGGCTTGGTTTCTACGCACCGACCGCAGGGCAGGAAGCTTCCCAGCTGGCGTCGCATTTCGCATTGACGAAAGATGATTTCATTTTACCGGGTTACCGCGATGTGCCTCAATTGATCTGGCACGGCTGGCCGCTTCACCAGGCATTCTTATTTTCACGCGGCCATTTCATGGGCAATCAAATGGAAAAAGGATTGAACATCCTGCCTCCTCAAATCATCATCGGAGCGCAATTCATCCAGGCTGCCGGCGTAGCATTAGGTTTCCAGAAGCGCAAAAAAGAAGCAGTAGCTGTTACATATACTGGTGACGGCGGTTCATCTCAAGGAGATTTTTACGAAGGAATCAACTTTGCGGGATCATTCCGTTCACCGGCTATTTTCATCGTACAAAACAACCAATTCGCGATTTCCACACCGCGTGAACTTCAGACTTCTGCTAAAACGATCGCCCAAAAAGCGGTTGCAGCCGGAATCCCAGGAGTTTTAGTTGACGGCATGGATCCTTTGGCGGTTTACGCTGTAACGCGTGACGCACGCGAGCGTGCTATAAAAGGCGAAGGCCCGACATTGATCGAAACGCTTTGCTACCGCTACGGACCACATACGATGGCAGGGGATGACCCGACGCGCTATCGTACATCGGACACTGACAGCGAGTGGGAAAAGAAAGATCCGCTTATCCGCTTCCGCAAATACCTTGAAGCAAAAGGCTTATGGAACGAAGAGAAAGAAAACGAAGTGATCGAACAGGCGAAGGACGAGATCAAAGCCGCTATCAAAAAAGCGGACAGCGCTCCGAAGCAGACGGTTACGAATATGCTTGAAATTATGTACGAAGAAGTTCCATTCAATGTTCAAGAACAGCTCGATATCTACAAAGCGAAGGAGTCGAAATAAGCGATGGCACAAATGACTATGGTTCAAGCAATCACCGACGCTCTAAGAACAGAAATGCAAAACGATGAAAATGTTCTGGTTTTTGGAGAAGATGTTGGAAATAACGGCGGCGTTTTCCGTGCAACGGAAGGGCTGCAAAAAGAATTCGGTGAAGACCGCGTTTTTGACACGCCTTTGGCAGAGTCAGGAATCGGCGGACTGGCAATCGGTTTAGGCCTGCAAGGTTTCCGGCCAGTGGCTGAAATCCAATTTTTCGGTTTTGTCTATGAAGTGATGGATTCAATCAGCGGCCAAATGGCGCGCATGCGTTTCCGCAGCGGCGGCAGCTTGAATTCGCCGGTCACAATCCGTTCGCCTTTCGGCGGCGGGGTACACACACCTGAAATGCACGCAGATTCATTGGAAGGATTGATGGCTTCACAGCCAGGCTTGAAAGTTGTCATCCCATCCACGCCATATGACGCGAAAGGGTTGCTCATTTCTTCCATCCGAGACAACGACCCAGTCATTTTCCTTGAACATTTGAAATTATACCGTTCAGGGCGCCAGGAAGTTCCTGAGGAATCTTATACGATCCCACTGGGCAAAGCGGACGTAAAGCGTGAAGGCACAGACTTGACGATCATCGCTTATGGCGCAATGGTCCAAGAAAGTTTGAAAGCTGCAGAAGAACTTGAAAAAGAAGATTTTTCAGTGGAAGTGATCGATTTGCGTACCATCCAGCCGCTTGACATCGAAACGCTTGTCGCTTCAGTAGAGAAAACAGGCCGTGCTATGGTCGTACAAGAAGCACAGAAACAAGCAGGCATCGCTGCGAACATCGTCGCTGAACTTATGGACCGCACCATCTTAAGCCTTGAGGCTCCAGTTCTACGTGTAACCGCACCGGATTCTATATTCCCGTTCTCGCAGGCTGAACAAGTTTGGCTTCCGAATTCGAAGGATATAGTAGAAACAGCTAAAAAAGTTCTAACGTTTTAATGGTCGAGAATAGAAAGGGTGAAACTAATGGCTTTTGAATTTCGTTTACCGGATATCGGTGAAGGTATCCACGAAGGTGAAATTGTAAAATGGTTCGTAAAAGCGGGCGACCGCATTGAAGAAGATGACATCATGTTCGAAGTGCAAAACGATAAAGCGGTAGTTGAAATGCCATCGCCTGTTTCAGGCACAGTAAAAGAAATCGTTGTCGAAGAAGGTTCAGTAGCAGTTGTTGGAGATGTGCTCGTGCGCATCGAAAGCGACGATTCAGCTGACAATGAAGGCTCAGGGGAAGAAACAAAAGCGGCTCCCGAGAAAAAAGAAGATCCTAAAGGCGAAGAAAAAACTGAAGAGCAAGTGCAGGCTGGAACAGCGGAAGCTGCCCAGAATGTCGACAAAGCACCGGCAAAAGAAGAACAGCCGGCTTCAGAAGAAACGGGCGCAGGTTCACAGGCGCAAGCACAAAGTGCACAGAAAGATCCGAATGCCCGCGTAATCGCTATGCCATCCGTGCGCAAATTCGCTCGCGATAAAGATGTGGACATTACGCAAGTCACTGGCTCAGGCAATAACGGCCGCGTCTTGAAAGAAGACGTCGAATCATTCAAGAGCGGCGGACAGCAGCAAGCAGCAGCCCAAGAAGCGGCTCCAGCTGCTGCGAAAACTGAAGCAGCGCCAAAAGAAGAAGCTTCTAAAGAAGCGGCTCCGAAAGCGGCTCTAGCACTTGAAGGCGAGTTCCCTGAAACGCGCGAAAAAATGTCCGGCGTGCGCCGCGCCATTGCAAAAGCGATGGTCCATTCGAAACACACTGCTCCGCACGTAACGTTGATGGACGAAGTGGATGTGACGGAACTTGTCGCACACCGCAAAAAGTTCAAAGACATTGCTGCCGAGAGAGAAATCAAATTGACCTACTTGCCGTATGTCGTAAAAGCGCTAGTCAGCACTTTACGCGAATTCCCGGCATTAAATACGTCTTTCGACGACGAAACAAGCGAAGTAATCCAAAAGCATTACTTTAATATCGGCATCGCCGCCGACACAAAAAAAGGCCTGATGGTTCCGGTCATCAAAAACGCTGATCGCAAATCGGTATTCGCAATTTCCGATGAAATCAACGGCTTGGGAACAAAAGCGCGCGACGGCAAATTATCGCCGGCAGAAATGAAAGGCGCTTCTTGTTCAATCACGAATATCGGTTCAGCTGGCGGGCAATGGTTCACACCGGTCATTAACCACCCGGAAGTTGCAATTCTTGGAATCGGCCGCATCGCTGAGAAGCCAGTAATTAAAAATGGTGAAATTGTAGCAGCACCTGTGTTAGCATTATCATTGAGCTTCGATCATAGAATGATTGATGGAGCAACTGCACAGCACGCTTTGAATCACATCAAGCGTTTATTAAGCGAACCAGAATTACTATTAATGGAGGCGTAAAATTTATGGTAGTAGGAGATTTTCCAATCGAAACAGATACGCTCGTCATCGGTTCAGGTCCTGGCGGATATGTAGCAGCAATCCGTGCGGCGCAAACTGGCCAAAAAGTAACAATCGTTGAAAAAGAATACATCGGCGGAGTCTGCTTAAACGTCGGTTGTATCCCTTCAAAAGCGATGATTTCTGTAGGACACCGTTTTGAGGAAGCGAAGCATTCTGAAGACATGGGGATCATTGCAAAAGAAGTTTCCCTTAACTTCGAAAAAGCGCAAGAATTCAAAAACGGCGTTGTGAAAAAATTGACTGGCGGCGTTGAATCGCTGCTTAAAGGCAATAAAGTTGAAATCATTCGCGGCGAAGCTTATTTCGTGGATGAAAACTCAGTCCGCATCATGGACGAAAAAGCATCTCAGACGTATAAGTTCAAAAACGTCATCATCGCTACAGGATCACGTCCAGTTGAAATTCCAACATTCAAATTCACGAAGCGCGTCATCAACTCTACAGGGGCATTGGCTCTTAAAGAACTGCCTGGCAAACTGGTTGTAATCGGCGGCGGCTATATTGGTACGGAACTAGGAACATCATTTGCAAATATGGGTTCTGAAGTAACGATCCTTGAAGGCGCACCTGACATCTTGGCTGGATTCGAAAAGCAAATGACGGCTATCGTCAAAAAAGGCTTGAAGAAAAAAGGCGTCGAAGTCATCACAAAAGCATCTGCAAAAGGCGTTGAAGAATCCGATACAGGCGTCAAAGTGACGTATGAAGCAGGCGGGGAAGAAAAAACCGTTGAAGCTGATTATGTATTGGTAACTGTCGGCCGCCGTCCGAATACAGACGAAATGGGTCTTGAAGAATTGGGGCTTAAAATGTCTGACCGCGGATTGATTGAAGTCGACAAACAATGCCGTACAAGCATTTCAAATATTTATGCAATCGGCGATGTAGTTGCTGGCCTGCAATTGGCCCATAAAGCATCTTATGAAGGCAAAGTTGCGGCAGAAGCGATTGCTGGAGAAAAATCAGTGGTGGATTACTTGGCAATTCCTGCGGTCTGCTTTACAGATCCGGAACTTGCAAGTGTCGGACTAACAGAAGAGCAAGCGAAAGAAGAAGGATTCGAAGCGCAAGCAGCGAAATTCCCATTCGGCGCAAATGGCCGTGCTTTGGCACTTAACGCTCCTGACGGTTTCGTGAAACTGGTTTCACGCAAAGAAGACGGATTACTGCTTGGTGCCCAAATCGTTGGTGCAGGAGCATCAGATATGATCGCTGAGCTTGCCCTTGCGATTGAAGCTGGCATGACTGTTGAAGATATTGCAATGACAATCCATGCTCACCCGACTTTGGCTGAGATCACGATGGAAGCTGCGGAAGTAGCGCTAGGAACTCCAATCCACATCATTAAATAATAGTGAAAGAAGCCGTTGCAGCTTGCACGGCTTCTTTTTTTATACGGAAATTTATGGTAGAATGTCTCCGAAAGGGC
The DNA here is from genome assembly GCA_035468565.1 of Planococcus sp. (in: firmicutes). Taxonomy (GTDB): domain Bacteria; phylum Bacillota; class Bacilli; order Bacillales_A; family Planococcaceae; genus Planococcus. The sequence continues at coordinate 10,834 of DATISS010000138.1, read as the reverse complement.
ATAGGTGATAAGTCATGATACAGAAGAAATGGGCAGCCTTGATGGCCGGTACGATTTTAGTGGCAGGATGCGGCAGTGACAACGCAAGTCCGGAAGAACCAGCACAACAGGCGGACGCGGCGCCTGCGGAAACACCGGCACCTGCAAAAGAGGAGATCCCAGCGCCTGAAGAGGCTGAAGCACCGATTCAGCAAGCGGAACCGGACTATCGCCTCAATACTGCAAACTGGAGCGTTGAACCGATTGGCGATGCACCAGCGCAAGCTGTGCTGCTGACAATCGATGATGCGCCGGCAGATCATTCGGTCGAGATGGCGGAAACGCTGAAGGCGTTGGGCGTCCCGGCGATCTTTTTTGTCAACGGACATTTCCTGAACAGCGAAGAGGAAAAAACGAATTTAAAGAAAATCCATGAAATGGGCTTTGCAATCGGCAACCATACATATAGCCATACCAATTTGAAAACGATTGATGACGAGCAACAGCGTGAGGAAATCCTTTCACTGAGTGAAACGGTGGAAGAAATCATCGGAGAGGCACCGGAATTCTTCCGCGCGCCGAATGGCACGAATACGGATTTCAGCACAGCGCTTGTAGAAGCGGAAGGCATGTTGCTGATGAATTGGAGCTACGGCTATGACTGGGAGAAGCAGTATAGCAACTCGGCGGCTTTAACCGACATCATGGTCAATACGGAGTTTTTGCGCAACGGTGCCAATCTGTTGATGCATGACCGTGCTTGGACAGCGCAGGCGCTTCCAGGCATCGTGAAAGGCCTGGAAAGTAAAGGCTACGGCTTTATCGACCCGGTGGACATTGAACGCGCAGGAAAATAAAACCAGCCCGGGGATTAACCGGGCTGGTTTGGCTTTAGCGTATCGCTTTTTGTTCCTTGATGACGCGCAGCAGCTGCAAAGAATCGTCTTCCGGACCTTGTACAGGCAGACCAGCTTTGATGTTCATATCGATGTAATCGATGTTTTCCTGGGTAATGATTTCACCTGGTATGAAAATCGGGATGCCAGGCGGATAAACCATGATGAATTCAGCAGAAATGCGTCCGACCGCTTCATCTATCGATACCACTTCAGTCGTAGCGTAGAAAGCGTCGCGCGGTGTCATCGCAAGACTAGGAATGTCCGGCAACAACACGACCGGTTCTAAAATCGCTGCTTCGCTTTCATATGCTTCGCTCATGCGCTGCAGCGCATTGACCAGCAAATTCAGCTCTTTTCGCGTATCGCCGATGGTGACCAGGCAAAGGATATTGTACAAATCGGATAATTCGATTTCGATATTCGCATTTTCACGCAGCCATTCCTCCGCTTGGTGCCCGGAGATGCCAAGATCTTTGACGCTGATCAACAGCTTTGTCGGATCCATGTCGTACGTTGCCGAAGTGTTTAAAATCTCTTTGCCGACGCAGCGCAAATGCGGGATTTTATTGATGCGCTTACGGGCGTCCTGGGACAGGCGGATGGCCTGGTCGATTAAATCGAAGCCGTGGACCGCCAATTGGCGCCGTGCCGTATCCAGCGATGCCAGGATCGGGTAGGAAGTCGATGTCGTTGTTAGCATCGACAGGATGGATTGCACCCGCTTTGGCGAAACAAGGCCTTCTTTGACGTTGAGGACCGAGCTTTGCGTCATCGAGCCGCCGAGTTTATGGACCGAGGTTGCCGCCATATCCGCTCCAGCCGACATGGCTGAGACGGGCAGTGATTTATGGAAATGGATGTGGACGCCGTGCGCTTCATCGACTAATACTGGGATGTCGCGCTCATGCGCGATGGAAACAATGCGCTTTAAATCGGCTGCGACTCCGAAGTAAGTCGGGTTGATCACGAGCACCGCTTTGGCGTCCGGGTATTCGATTAATGCCTTTTCGACTGCTTCCGCTGAAATGCCATGCGATATGCCAAGTTCCGGATCAACTTCTGGATGGATGAAAATCGGAATAGCACCGGCAAAAACGATTGCCGACATGATGGATTTATGGACGTTGCGCGGCACCAGGATTTTATCGCCCGGGCCAACGACGCTCAAAATCATCGTCATAATTGCGCCGCTTGTGCCTTGGACGGAGAAGAACGTATAATCTGCCCCGAAAGCCTGTGCAGCCAGTTCTTGCGCTTGCTTGATAGCGCCTTTTGGTGCATGCAGGTCATCCAAAGGAGCGATATTGATCAAGTCTATCGATAATATATTATCGCCGACAAATTCTCTGAATGCCGGATCGACGCCTTGTCCTTTTTTATGGCCGGGAATATGGAATTGAATGGGGTGCCGGTTCCGGTGCTTCAGCAAAGCATCGAATAACGGAGTTTCTAATTGAGACAATGGGAACCCACCTAACTTATTAAAAATAAAAACAAAATGAATTATAGCACGCCAGACATCGCTATACTATTAAATAAGAGGAATTTACTCAGTTTTATCGAATAAATGAAAGTGGAAAGGGAGGGGATTGCTTGATGGAATTTAACACACGAATTACGGAATTGCTCGGAATCCGTTTGCCGATTGTCCAAGGAGGGCTGGCTTATTTAGCATATGCCGACTTGGCAGCGGCTGTTTCAAATGCGGGGGGGCTAGGCCAAATAACCGCCATGAGCTTATCGGACCCGGAACAATTAAGAGACGAAATCCGCAAAGTGCGCACGATGACCGATAAGCCTTTCGGCGTCAATTTTGCCATCGGGGAACACGGGCGTGCTTTTTCCCAAATGCTCGCTGTAGCCATTGAAGAAAACGTGCCGGTCGTTTCAATGACCGGCGGCAACCCGACGCCGATTTTCGAACAATTGGAAGGCACGCCCATCAAAAAATTGGTGCTGGTGGCGGCAAGGCGGCAAGCGCAGAAAGCCGAAGAGCTTGGCGCAGATGCAGTCATGGTCGTCGGCCATGAAGGAGGCGGACATCTTGGGCGGGACGACATCGGCACGATGGTGCTGATTCCGCAAGTTGTGGATGCTGTATCGATCCCCGTCATTGCATCTGGCGGCATTGGGGACGGCAGGGGATTGATGGCTGCACTTGCCCTGGGAGCGGAAGGCATTGAAATGGGTACGCGCTTTATCGCGACGAAGGAATGTGTCCATGCCTCCGAAACTTATAAGGATGCATTGATTTCCAGTTCGGAAAATGATACCGTCATCATCAAGAAGAGCATCGGCGCACCAGCCCGTACGTTGAAGAACAGCTGGACCGATAAAATTCTTGAAATAGAGGCCGAAACGCCGACTTACGAAGCGCTCCGCACGTATGTCAGCGGTGAGGCCAATAAAAAATACATCTATGAGGGCCGCACAGAAGAAGGTTTCGGCTGGGCAGGGCAAGTGGCGGGGCTGATTCATGACGTGCCGACTGTCCAGGAGTTATTCAGCCGCATGGAGCGGGACGCTGAAGTCATCGCGAACAAATGGTCCCTCATGATTGGAAAGTAGGAAATCACCATGGATTATTCGTACCCTTTCTCCATAGACTGGAGCACTGATGAAATCATCGATGTGGTCGCTTTTTTCGAAGGCATTGAAATGGCCTACGAAAAAGGCATCAAACGGCAAGATCTTTTAACCCGCTATCGCAGGTTTAAGGAAATCGTGCCGTCCATCGCTGAAGAAAAAACGTATTTCAGGGAGTTCGAGGAAGAAAGTGGCTATGCCAGTTTTCCTGCCATCAAGGACATGAAAGCGAAAAGCGACGATGAAGTCATCAAGATCACAAAATAAACAAAAGTTCCGCAAGCTTAAACTTGCGGAACTTTTGTTTTGTTGAGAAGAATATCGTAGATCGGCAGCAATTGTGTGAAAGTGTCTTCTACAGCTGCGTGGAATTCTGCTGTAGTCATCTTCACGGCTTCTTCGCGCGGTATGTGGCGGCCAATCACCAATTCACCTTTTTTTACGTCTCTAAGGCGTACGAGCAAGCGGTCAATGCCGTCAGTGGATAATTCATCAAGGTCAGAGGCTTCGGGCTTCATGTGGTCGCCGGACAGCATTAAGTCTTTTGGCAAAGCTTCAAGAGCGTCCGATGCCAACAGCCGTTCTGCCATCGCGCTTTTTCCGGAAGCTTCATAGATGACAGCCAGGATCACGAACACGTGGCTGTTCCACAAGCCGATCTGGAAATGCGGTACAGCTTTATAGCCGCGCTTATGCGGAGCGAAAGCCACCCAGCTGTCGTTCGGAGGATTCACAGTGCGGCGCATATGCTTGGCGACATGCGGGTAAAACTCTTCACCTGTCATGCCGGAGAAAAAAGACGAATAGGACGTGCCGAGTTCTTCGAATTTAGGGCGCACAAGGGCGATAAGCGCCTCCATGCGATTTTCAAGTCCGGGTGTTTCAAAAACTTCGAAATCTTGCTGGTTCCAATACATAAAATATAATTCCTCCTTTAAATTGAAACTCAGGTTTCATTTTAACGAAGATTGGGAAGAAAGAGTATAAATAAGTTTTTCTTGCTCGCCATTGGGGTATATATAGGTAACTTTAATTCAAAAAGTCTGAATTATCGGAATGCGAAGAGGAAGGGGTGCTTATTATGAAACAGATGATTCAAATCATCCGCAAAGCTGAAGTGGAAAAAGAGTACATCAATGCATTGAAGCTGGAATTGGATTATGAGCTTGCTTCTTTGTTCGACGCCATGCAGCAGAAAGATGAACTGCAAAGCGGCAAGAGCAAAAAGCGTCTTCAAGAAATCCGTGCTGAACTGGAGGCCCTTCATGCGCTCTAATACATTTATCACATAAAGGCACCTACTGAGATATGACAGTATGTGCCTTTTTCGTTTATATTATAGATAGCAGTAAAAAAGGGAGGACCATAATTGGATTTGCATGAATTGGACAGATACATAAAATCGCTTATCAAAGAAGCGGGCCACCGCATCCGCACTTCATTCCAAGGGGATATCGAAATCGAAACGAAAGCGCATGTCAACGACTTGGTCACCAATATCGACAAAGAAATCGAACAGCTCTTCATCGAACGCATCAACACTGACTATCCTGGGCACCGCATTTTCGGGGAAGAAGGCTTCGGCAATGATATCCAAAGTCTAGAAGGCGTCATTTGGATGCTCGACCCGATTGACGGAACGATGAATTTCGTGCACCAACAGCGCAATTTCGCGATTTCACTGGGCATTTATAAAGACGGTGTCGGCGAACTTGGCTATATCTACGATGTTGTCAACGATGATTTATATCATGCGGTGAGAAATGGTGGAGCTTATTTCAACGATGAAAAAATGAAGATGCTGCAAGACACCACAATCTCCGAATCGATCGTCGCCATCAACGCCATGTGGGTGACGCCAAACAAATACGTCGAACACGAATCGACCATTCGGCTGATCCAGGACATCCGCGGCACCCGCTCGTACGGATCGGCCGCGCTGGAATTGGCATTTGTCGCAAGCGGGCGTATCGACGCTTATATCTCCATGCGCTTGTCGCCTTGGGACGTTGCAGGTGGATCGGTTATCGTGCGGGAAGTTGGCGGCTTGACGTCGAACTTCAAAGGACAAAGAGAGAATCTGCTTGTGCAGGACACGTTTATCGCAGCAAATCCGTCGGTCCACGGCAAGATTCTTGCCGAATACATTCAGCCCAAATAAAAAAGGGTGCAAATATCTGCACCCTTTCCACTTGCCGCCGGGAAGGTTCCCGGTGGCTTTATTTTTGATCGCTTACAGCACGCCTGCGTCAATCATCTCTTTTTTCTTTTTGAAACCGCGCGCCATAACAAAGCCGAGCAGCACTATAGCGAGCAGAATCCCTGGTACGCTGCGAAGGCCAACAGCGACTCCGATTCCAGCCATTGAAAATATTGCGGCCAGTGAATAGAAGACAAAAATCCATTTTATATTTTTCACGGTATTTTCCTCCTCGTGTGAACGCTTGAAATAAAGTCTTAGGGTTTTTCCCCTACATGTGATATACTAACACAGTTATAGGGACGAAAAAAGAATAATTGGAGTGAAAGTATGACTAACTTACGTAACGACTTAAGAAACATTGCTATTATTGCCCACGTTGACCATGGTAAAACAACTTTAGTTGACCAATTGCTACAGCAATCAGGAATTTTCCGTTCAAACGAGCACATGGAAGAACGCGCAATGGACTCAAATGACATCGAAAGAGAACGCGGAATTACGATTCTTGCAAAAAACACTGCTATTCAATATAAAGACGCTAAGATCAACATCTTGGATACGCCAGGCCACGCCGATTTCGGTGGAGAAGTTGAACGTATCATGAAAATGGTTGATGGTGTCTTGTTAGTAGTTGACGCTTATGAAGGCTGTATGCCACAGACGCGTTTTGTATTGAAAAAAGCACTAGAGCAAAACTTGAAGCCGATTGTAGTCGTCAATAAAATTGACCGCGATTTCGCACGCCCGGAAGAAGTGGTTGACGAAGTCATCGAATTGTTCATCGAACTTGAAGCGAATGACGACCAATTGGAATTCCCGGTTATTTTTGCATCAGGCATGAACGGTACAGCAAGTCTTTCATCTGACCCTGCAGACCAAGAAGAAAACATGCAAGTAGTCTTCGATGCAATCATGGAACACGTTCCAGCGCCAATCGATAACAGAGATGAGCCACTTCAATTCCAAGTAGCGCTTCTTGACTACAACGATTATGTTGGACGTATCGGAATCGGCCGCGTATTCCGCGGAACGATCGAAGTCGGACAATCTGTTGCATTGATGAAACTTGACGGTTCTATCAAGAATTTCCGTGTTACCAAAATACATGGTTTCATGGGCTTGAAGCGCGTTGAAATCCAAAAAGCTGAAGCTGGCGATTTGATTGCCATCTCTGGTATGGAAGATATCAACGTTGGGGAAACGGTATGCCCTGCGGATCATCCGGAAGCTTTGCCGATCCTGCGCATTGATGAGCCTACTTTACAGATGACTTTCCTTGTCAACAACAGCCCGTTTGCTGGTAAAGAAGGTAAATGGATCACTTCAAGAAAAATTCAGGAACGTTTGGACGCTCAGTTACAGACTGACGTATCCTTGCGTGTAGATCCTACAGATTCTCCTGATGCTTGGGTTGTTTCTGGACGTGGAGAATTGCATTTGTCGATTTTGATCGAGAACATGCGCCGTGAAGGATTTGAAATCCAGGTTTCAAAACCTGAAGTTATCGTCCGTATGGTTGACGGAGTTCGCTGCGAACCTGTTGAACGCGTACAGGTAGATGTTCCTGAAGAATACACTGGTGCAATCATCGAGTCTCTTGGTGAACGCAAAGGTGAAATGCTTGATATGGTCAATAACGGAAGCGGACAAGTCCGTTTGGTATTCAACGTACCAGCCCGTGGATTGATCGGCTACACGACTGAGTTCTTGACTCAGACGCGCGGCTACGGAATCATCAACCACACATTTGACAGCTACCAGCCAGTTGCTACTGGCCGTGTTGGCGGACGTCGACAAGGTGTATTGGTATCTATGGAGCGCGGTAAAGTTTCGACTTACGGCTTGATGGGCATCGAAGACCGCGGAACTGCTTTTGTTGAAGTTGGTGCTGAAATCTACGAAGGCATGATCGTCGGTGAACATAACCGCGACAGCGATTTGACTGTAAACATCGTCAAGATCAAAGCTGCTACGAACATTCGTTCAGCGAACAAAGACCAAACAACGACAATGAAAAAAGCTCGTTTGATGAGCCTTGAAGAAGCGCTTGAATACTTGAACGATGATGAGTATTGCGAAATCACTCCTCAAACAATTCGTTTGCGCAAGAAGATTCTTGATAAGAACGAACGCGAGCGTATGGCTAAGAAGAAAAAAGTGGCAATCGAAGAATAATAGACTGGGAGTTGTATAATCTGTGGGCGACGAACAAGCTTTTGTCTATGACAGTATGTATCCCGTAGCTCGATTTTTGTACGAAACCATGCCGAATTACACGATTGCAGGATATGCGCTCTTCGCAGTAATCTTTCTGCTTTCTGCGTTCGTCTATAAACTCGGGTTTGCAAAAAAACTATCCGTCGGAAAAAACGCCGTTATTACGCTGTTTCTAATGACTGGAGGATTAGGGCTAACTTTCTTAGCTTTCTTCCTTCCAGTTGTGGAAGGACTCGTGATTGCTGCGTTGATTCTGATCCTGTATAAAATCCGCCTCTGGCGCGAAAAACGCGAAAACGCTGTATCTCAATGAGATGCAGCGTTTTTTGCGTTGTTGGGAACTAAATAAAAATAAAAACGGTCCATCTCATTGAGATGAACCGTTTTTGCGTTCGAATGCTTTATAAAGTACTGGCAGCGCCATTGCGTATGTCAAGTGGGCGAAAATCCAATACAGGATTGCGCCGGCGTCAGTGAAGCCCGGCACATCTTCCCGGATGGCCATAGCGGACAAGGGGAAGTAAAGTAGATAGAACGGGATGCTCATCGCCAGGCTCAGCAGCACCAATTGCCCGAACGAATGGTGGCGGCGTTTCGCCAAATAGACATAGACGACACCGATAATCAGGGAAATGATGATGTGAAAAGCGAATTCCACGGGCTCCGGCCAGTTGATCGGACCGATAAGTGGTATGAAATCGACGTTCAATAATAGTGTATAGACTTGTTCACCAGTCACGGCCTGGATCCATTTAAGAAGCAACCCAAGGAGCATTCCGCTCCAAAAGCCGATCCAGATGCCTTTAAGCATTTTCATCAAAAGTCATCCTCAATTCTTCTGGAGCTCCGGTAAAAATGGAACTTGCCGGTAGCAATCCGCTGTTTTGTCCGTTCGGTGATCCGGTCATGGCATTTTTTGCACATATGGGTATGGATTGGCCGGTTGCGGAGCCTTTTCGCTTCAAGCGTATCGTCGACCAGTTCTTCGATGGTATCACAGATTACACATTGCACACGCATGGTGAATCCTCCTATTCGACCCGGATCGCTAAGATGTCCGTTATGGGGTTTTCCTGATTTGCGCCGTCCGGCAACAGTACGTGGACAGGTCCATCTTCTTTTAAGGGTTTGCCTTTTTCGCTGAACTTGAAGATCAACTCTTCCGCTTCTTTGATCGGAAATGCGTGCTCGCCATTCGCTGTTTCAAATACAACAGTGCTTGCACCAGCTTCCGGCTCTGCATTTTTCAAAAAAGGAGCAAATTTCATGCCGAAAGTGCCTGTCAGCATTTCGTTCTTTTCTTGTTTTTTGTATTTCTTTTCTGAATTCAAAGTCGGAGGCACGGTTGCGCCTTCCATGATTTCCCGCGACCAATGTTCACCCATGCCGCGTTTGTATTCTTCAAGCTCGTCTTTTACAATTCGCTCTTCTGTAAAGTAGGTTTCCAAATTAAGCTTGCGGTCATCAAAGATCCAGACCGTGGGATCCAGCGTCAATTTGAATTTAACTTTTCCTTTAAAAGGTACAATAAATTCCATCCTGAAAACCTCCATTAAATATAACTCTTTTATCAGTATACCGTTTCCTGGCAAAATCCTAAAGGGATTAATTCCACATGGGAAAGAGGCTTGCAATTTCACCTCTGAAAAGATACACTTTAAACAGGTTAATAGAGATAAATATCAATTAATGGGGGAGTCCTCATGGAAAATACAGAAGAACAAACTTACCAATTGAAGGCGTTGGATCTCCTTAGAGCCGATGCCGAAAAGATAGAGCACCTGATAAAAGTCCAAATGGACAATCTGACTTTGCCTTCTTGCCCGTTATACGAGGAAGTGCTCGACACGCAGATGTTCGGCTTGTCGCGGGAAATCGATTTTGCTGTCAAACTCGGTCTGCTTGAGCGCGAAGCAGGGAAAAACTTAATGGATACGCTAGAGAAGAAGTTATCGATGCTTCATGACGCGTACACAAATAAATGACTTAAAACTCAAACGACTTTTGTTTGAGTTTTTTTACTAATACAGAAAAAAGAGGTCTTAAACAATGAAACAATACATCAAAAGATACGCAAAAAACTTCGACTATCCCTTATTCTTCGTATACATAGCTTTAACCTTGTTCGGCCTGGTGATGATCTACAGTGCAAGCATGGCGTGGTCAGTCAATTATTATGGCGATGACCCAGACCGTTTCTACATACAGCAATTGATCAATTTGTCTTTGGCGTTTCCCGTTTTTGCGGTAGCGGCGCTATTCCCGTATAAGCATTTCAGCAAAAAATGGATGCTCATGACCGTCCTTGCGGTCATTTTCATCGGTTTGGTGCTGGTCCACTTCATCGGCTACGCAGCGGGCGGAGCGCGGAGCTGGATCGACCTCGGATTTGTGAATATCCAACCGTCCGAAGTGGCGAAGGTCGGCATCATTTTCTATCTCGCCGGTGTATTCTCGAATAAGTACAAGAACGGCACCATCAATAAATTAAACGAATCCGTTGCGCCGCCGGTCATTATTTTGACACTCGTGTTATTGTCGGTGTTCCTTGAACCGGACCTTGGTTCGATGATGATCATCGGCGCGGTAGGCCTTTCCGTAATGGCAGCGAGCGGCATCCAGTTTAAATTCTTTGCGCGGCTCGCTGCTATTGTCGTTGGGGCATCCGCTATTTTCATCCTGCCGATCATGATTTTTGCTTCGGATATGATTTTCACTGAAAAAAGGATGGGCCGACTGGATGCCTTTTTTAACCCGTTTTCCGATGAGCTTGGCTTCGGCCTGCAAATAGTCAACGGCTACCTGGCAATCGGCTCAGGGGGCCTCAGCGGGCTAGGCCTCGGGCAATCCATCCAGAAACTCGGATATCTGCCTGAACCCCACACCGATTTCATCATGTCGGTCATTGCGGAGGAACTGGGCGTCTTGGGTGTGCTCTTTGTGCTGGGCG
>DATISS010000137.1:0-4658 GCA_035468565.1 Planococcus sp. (in: firmicutes) | reverse complement strand
TTCAACCTCGTTTATATGATTAAAATCCGTCCGAATGTTTTGGGTACTGCTGAATATCTCCAGTTGGAGCGGCAAGTCACAGAAGAGACGGTGATGGAGGAGAGCTTTGAGAAAGCTGTGTTCAGGGTTGGAGAGCAGGCAAGTTTATTTTAAGACTTTTCGTAGAAACGTTATTTAACGTGTTGCATATAGATGAGAACACATCCGATGAAATATTGGATGTGGTGGCGGCGTATTCAAGCCAATATAAAACAAAAAAGGATGGCTCCAATTCATTTCTGAATTGTTGAGCCATCCTTTTCTATCTACTTTATTCCCTAAATTCGATTTTTGTCGTGATTACGCGGCCAGTCGGATGCGGATCAAATCCGATGATGTTTTCTTTGCCGGCTAGAGATGGCGACGTATGGACAAGTGGTATGACAGGCGGATCTTCATGCATGATCACTTGCGCTTGTTTATAGAGTCCGTTGCGTTCTTCCTGATCTGTCGTTGTTCTTGCTTGATCCAGGAGTTTATTGAGTTCCGGATTGTTGTATTGTGTCGAGTTGGTTGAACCGATATTGTCACCGTGCCACAGTGTATAAAGGAAGTTATCGGCATCTCCATTCATGCCAGTCCATCCGAGCAGGAATGTGTCAGCTTCGCCGTTGATCGCTTTTTCGATATAAGTTGCCCATTCAAACGTTACAATTTCGGCTTTAACGCCAATGTCAGCAAAGTTTGACTGCAAGTATTCAGCCACTTTTGCGCCGTCTGGCATATAAGGGCGGGAAACCGGCATTGCATAAAGTTCCATTTCAAAGCCGTCGGGCAAACCAGCTTCAGCAAGAAGCGCTTTGGCTTTTTCAGGGTCGTATGGGTACGGTTCGATTTCATCGTTATAGCCTTCGACAGCTGGGGGAATCGGGTTTTTCGCTGCAATCGTCCCTTCACCGAAGAATGCCTCGATCATCGCATCTTTATTGACCGCGTGGCTAAGCGCTTGGCGGACGAGCGGGTCATCAAAGGGTTCGTGCGTCACCGTCATGCCCAGATAGCCAAGATTGAGGGGTGGCCTCGAAAACAGCTTCAATTCCGAATCGTCTTCAATCTGCGCATGATTCTCAGAATCCACGTCGGTAATCAAATCGACCTCGCCGCTTAGCAATGCATTGAGCCGCGCGGAATTGTCGGGGATGGACCGGAAAATAACTTGTTCGAGTTTAGGATAGCCATCTAACCAGTACTCGTCATTTTTCTCAAGGACAATTCGGTCATTGCGCTGCCATTCCTTGAAGATGAACGGACCGGTACCGACAGGATTGCTTCTGTATTCTTCACCGGACTTTTCAATCGCTGCCGGACTTGATATCGCGAGTGGGGTAAGCGCCAGGTCTTTCAAAAGCGTTGGCTGCGGATTGTTCAGCTTGATTTCAACTGTAGACTCATCCGCTGCGCTGACAGCAGCGATGTTATGTGTATCGTCTGCTTTGAAACCACGAAAAATACTGCCGTACATCGGGAAGCTATCAGCGTCTCCGTTCATCCATCTTTCAAAATTGAAGACGACCGCTTCCGCGTTAAAGTCAGTGCCATCATGGAACTTCACTCCTTCACGCAGTGTAAACGTATAAGTGAGACCGTCTTCCGATTCGTCCCATTCGGTCGCAAGCATCGGCTCTGCGGTTGTTTCGCCTTCTGCAAAAGTCGTCAGTGTTTCGAGGATGCTTTGAGCGACGTTTTCAGATTCACCATCTGTAACTTCTGAAGGGTCTAAAGACACCGAGTCGCCGCCTCGGGCGAAAATGAGTGTGTCTTGGGCAGTGGTAGATTCTGAACCGCCGGATTCTTCATTGGAGCAGGCCAATAGAAGAATAGGGGATACGCAAAATAAGATAAACATGAATGTGATGGATCTTTTGTTCATTGGATCACTCCTTGGTTTGGGATTGGTGGATGCCATATGTACAAGTCTTATGGAAATAAATACACTGACGTAATTAAGATGAATTTTTATTCAATGGCACCCTTTAGTCAAACGACAATATTAAAACAAGCCGGTTTCTTCAGGTAACTACCTGAGGGACCCGGCTTGTTTTAATTGGGCCCAGCGCGAAATGCGTTGGTTTAATCTATCAAATAATACCTTGCATGCGCAAAATCACTTCTGCAATCACGGCAGATCCTAAAAAAGTACCTAACAGCACGAACATGCCGATCACAATGGTCCGCCAGCCCAATTGCACAAAATCGAACCAGGAACGCCCAATTGACACACCGGCGTATGCCAAAATCGGAGTAGCGATGGCAAGGAGGCTGACTTCAGCCGTCCAAGCGACAATCTGTTCAGAGCCGGGCATGTTGGGCAGCGTCAAGATTAACCCGAGAATGCCGATATAGGCGATGCTTGGCATTTGAAAAGGCAAGAGCCGGTGAATAACCAAACCGGCTAAACTGATGCCGATCAAAACGGCTATTCCTGGCAACGCGTCAAGCGGCATGATGTCATAGCCGATCCAGTTGCCGATCAGCATAATGGCGCCGATAATAATAAAGACGATAACCCACTCTTTAAGACTTTTTAACATCTTCGGCACCTCCTGCAGCTTTTAAATCTCTTTTTTTGGACAGGATCTCATACATTTTCACCGTTAACGGCAAGCCGACGAAAATGCTCATGTACAATCCGGAAACAGAAGAGATGAGGTTGCTGACACCGGAAAAAGCGGTCAACTCAGCACTCATCTCCGGGTATGCGGCGATCAGCGGCCCGAGTGATGCGGCTGCCATACTGCCGCTCCCGACGCCTGTTGCCATTGCAAAGGAAAGAGGGTGAATGGGCGTAACCGTAGCCAGGAAACCTGAAATCAGCCCGATGAAAATCGATCCAAAAACTGTTCCGAATATGTACATCGCCATGACGCCGCGGCCTTCAGGTGACGACAAGCCGTATTTGTCGGTGATCAACGCCAGATTCGCTTCCCGGCCGATGGAATGCGTCATGCCGATGCTTTCCCGTTTGAGTCCAAGGAAAACGGCTAACGGCAGTGCTAAAAAGATCGTTCCGAGATTTCCGAATTCCTGAAGCAACAGGGCAGGGCCTGCTTCAATGATTTGCGGAATGGCAGGCCCCGCCTGTACGCCAAATTTGGCAATGAGGACAGCAACCGATAAAAATACCAGAGGTTCCGCGTTGATCGATTGTTTTTCGCTGACGAGCGGCGTGAAGTACAGCGCCAGTCCGATGATGACTGCGTAGAGCATCGGCAATAATAAAATCGCGCCAGGGCCGAGTGGTATCGAATGTGTGCCAATCGATTCAGCGACCATGACAATGGCAAGCACAACCAAGTGCAAACGCCAATCTTTCCATAATTTCATCGATTTCTCAGCCAATGTTCATCTCTCCCTTAATAGGTAGTTGCAAATTTTTCTATTGTGCTGAATGCGCGGCTGTTTTAACGTCGTTTTTCTGGTAATTTAATGTAGCCGCTCCTAGCACTTTTGCGGCAATCAACAATGCCCGTTCATCGATATCGAATTTCGGATGATGATGGGGATAGGTTTCTTTGGCTTCAGGATTTTGGGCACCTGTAAAGAAAAATGTTCCTGTGACCTTTTGCAGATAATAGGAGAAATCTTCTCCTCCCATGACCGGCGGCGTTTCGTTGACTGCTTCAACACCCGGGACGTGCGGTGCGAGCGCTGCAACGAATTCCGTTTCTTCTTTGTGGTTTACCGTTGTTGGATATCCGCGCGTATAGGTATATTCATACGCTGCACCTGCCGCATAACAGGTTCCTTCAATAATGCGCCCGATTTCTTGTTCAACCAAACGTCGAACGTCCTCTTTGAACGTACGGACTGTACCCGACATTAAAGCGGTATCGGCAATGACGTTAAACGGGTTTTTGGCCTCGAAGCTGCAGACGGAAACCACCGCCGATTCCAACGGATCGACCCGCCGGCTGACGATTTGCTGCAGGTTGCCAATCAATTGGCCGCCGATGACAATGCTGTCTTTTGTTTGGTGAGGGTAAGCGCCGTGCCCGCCTTTCCCGATAATCTTAATATCGAAGCGGTCAGGGGCGGCTTGAAGCGGGCCGGACCGGTAGGCAATTTCACCGAGCGGCATCTGGGCTTGCAAATGCGTACCGAAAATAACATCAACTCCATCCAAACAGCCGTCTTCAATCATCGCAACGGCTCCGCCCGGCAGCAATTCTTCTGCATGCTGGTGCAGGAATAAGACCGTTCCTTCAATTTCCGATTTCATGCCGTTCAGCGCTTTGGCCAGCCCGAGCAATGTCGCCGTGTGGCCATCGTGTCCGCAGGCATGCATGACGCCATCATTGACCGACTTGAACGGCACATCGGTTTCTTCCTGTATCGGCAGCGCGTCAAAATCAGCACGCAGTGCAACGGTAGGACCGGGTTTGTCTCCTTTTAAGTAAGCCAAGACACCATTTCCGCCTACATTCGCGCGGACCTCATGCCCCAATTTTTCATGAAAATCCGCAATATATTTTGCGGTGTTTTCCTCTTGAAAAGAAAGTTCCGGGTTTTGGTGAAGATGGCGCCTGATTTCAACAATTTCTTCGTACAGTTCATCTAAACGACTGAATAATGGGTTCAATGGATACACTCCTTTTAGTTATAGAATAAGTTTGATTTTT
>DATISS010000136.1:0-8593 GCA_035468565.1 Planococcus sp. (in: firmicutes) | reverse complement strand
CAATCGGTTGGTGCACGACATCATTGGTGAAGAAGCGGCGAAAGCGCTGCGGAAAGCGATGTACAAATTGGACGAACTGGAGAATCTGGAAGGCTTGATCGCATTGACGAAAGGGAAAGCGGAAAAAATAGTGAATTGAATAAGCAAAGCCGGTGCCCATTGTAAAGAACCGGCTTTTTTTGATGCGCCACATCTAAGTTCGGATAGATTTGGCCGACTTTTCGCAAACTAAAAAAAAGGCTTTCCTTGGCGCGGAAAGCCCAGTTGCTTAAAATGCGTATTGGAATAAGCCGTAATACAGAGGCCCTAAGAAAAGCGCAGTCGACACCGCGACGAAAAACGTACCGGTCGGACCCGCTACTTCCTCTCGCTCATGCTCAAACTGTTATTTCAATGTGACTGCGAAAATGATATCCCAGGCGAGGCCGCCGAAAAAGACGAACTTCCAGACAATCGGATCGAAAATCTGGTTTTGTGTGACAAAACCGAACAAGCCGATCCACGTGATTATGGACACGGCCAGGTCGAATTTGACCGGAAAATTCAACGGCCCGCTGTGAAGGATAAAGCCGACAGTCGCAGTGCCGAGAAAAGCTGCATAGATAAACCAGAAAATTTGTTCCATTGATTAAAACCTTCTTTTTTAAGACTCTCCCCATTATAGAAGAATAGCAATGAGATGAAAAGTTTTTTGAAAAAGGCGTTGTGCTGAAAGTTTCCGCAAAGCCGCCGATTTGGTCTATAATCCAAGAAAAGGGGGGAGAGCCATGGGCAACAAGAGCCACGGCCTGAAACATGGCTGGACTTTGATCGCACATAAATCTTTCACGCTGTATACGAACGCAAACGCCTATATCGTTATCGACACCGATTATGACACCGTCATGCATTTCAAAGTGACAGACTCCGAGCTGGACATGATTTCAGTCAATTGGGGCTTTAATTTCAAAGTGATTCTTGGCTTTAAGACGATTAAGATCATGGAACTCCCGGATGATGAGTGACCCAATGACTGCCGAAAGCTTTCCGTTCATGCGGAAAGCTTTTTTGAATGCGGCGCGGGAAATGGTATGCTTTTTTAAAGAGATTGATAAAAATGCGGCCCCAAGAGCCGGAGCGGGGGGAAACGATGGATTTACAGACATATTTAACATTGGACGGCACAGCAATGGCGCAATTGGTGCGCAGCAAGGAAGTGTCGCCGGCAGAATTGCTGGCGCTTTCCTTTGAACGGCTTGAGCAGGTTGACCCGGAATTGAACGCCTTCACTTCGCTGCGCAAAGAACAGGCTTTTGCGGCATTGGAAAAAAGCCAGGGCGGCCTTTTTGGCGGCGTACCGATGGCGCTGAAGAACATTTCGCAGTCGCTGGCAGGAGAACCGCTGACAGCCGGCTCGAAATTATTGAAAGGGACAGCCGCCGAGCGCGATTCCCATTTCGTCGCCCGGCTGGGGGAAGCGGGACTATCGTTCATCGGCCATACGAATACGCCGGAATTCGGCTTGAAGAATATCAGTGAACCGGAACTGTACGGCGCATCGCGCAATCCGTGGAACCCGGAGTATTCGCCGGGCGGTTCAAGCGGCGGCGCAGCTGCTGCTGTAGCATCGGGGATTGTGCCGATGGCAGGCGCCAGTGACGGCGGCGGATCAATCCGCATCCCGGCTTCTTTCACCGGACTCTTCGGCTTAAAGCCGACACGCGGCCGGACGCCGGTCGGCCCGGGTACGGGCAGGCAATGGCAAGGCGCGTCGATCGATTTCGCGTTAACCCGAACGGTACGTGATAGTTGTACGCTGCTCGATGTGCTGCAGACCATTCAGCCGGAAGCGGCGTTCCAGACGCCTTTATTTCCCGGGAAATATAGAGACGCCATCAGCCAAAAGCCGGAAGGCAAGCTGCGCATCGCAATTGCCGCCGATTCGCCAGTCGGCACAGAAGTATCGCAGGACGCGAAAGATGCGCTTCAGAAAACGGTCCAGTGGCTGCTGCAGGAAGGCCATGAAGTGGAGGAAGCAGCCAACAACATTGATGGCGTCTGCTTGATGCAGGATTATTATTTGATGAACAGCGGCGAAATGGCGTTGCTTGCCCGCAATCTTGGCCGCATGCTCGGGCGCCCGTTGGACGCGGGCGATATGGAAATAGAGTCCTGGCTCTTAAGTGAAGCAGGTAAAAGGGTGTCGGCTGCCGATTATTCGGCGAGCCTCGCTTCCTGGGACGTGGCGTCCGCTCATATGGCTGCACTCCATCAGCGCTACGACTTTTATTTGACGCCTGCCACCGCTTTTACCGCGCCGAAAATCGGTGAGCTGACGCATTCCGCTGCGTCGCGTACGGATCTCTTGGAGCGCTTGGCGCGGACGCAGACGATGGGTGCCCAGCAGGAATTGATCTATGAAATGTTTTTGCCGAGCCTCACCTATACGCCTTATACACAACTCGCCAATCTGACGGGCCAGCCGGCGATGTCCGTGCCGGTGCATGTCACTGACAGCGGCTTGCCGATTGGCGTCCAGTTCATGGCTTCTAAAGGGGATGAGTCCCGTTTGTTGGCACTGGCACATCAAATCGAGCAAAGTTCCTTATGGGCAGGGCAGCACGGCAATCCTGCTTTTGCATCAGTACAACAGTGAATCACCTGTTTTGGTGGACGCAGATGCCATTGGAGTCGAAATAATCAGTTATTGTATTTGACCCTTCATGCAAAGACCGCAATAATAGAATTATAGGCCGTTGCCGGATGACTTTTTTTGTCTTCAAAGGGCAGCGGCAAATCGGGCTTGGCATAAGGGGGAAATGCAATGGAATACCATACGCTTGGGAAAACGGGCATCAAAGTATCGAGCTTGTGTTTTGGAACGATGTCATTTGGCGGCAACGCGGATGAAGAAACGTCGCGGGCGATGTTCGACCGCTGCCGCGAGTCGGGCATCAACTTTTTCGACTGCGCGAATGTCTATAACAAAGGTGCAGCGGAAGAAATTTTGGGAAGATGCATCGCAGACAGCCGGGAAGACTTGGTGTTGACGACTAAAGTGAACGGACCGATTGGAAAAGGCGTCAACGACCGTGGCTTATCGCGCCGCCACATCATAAAGGAAGTCGAGAAGAGCCTGAAGCGGCTGAATACCGACCGCATCGAATTTTACTTTGTGCACGCGTTCGATTCAGAGACGCCGATCGAGGAGACACTGCGGGCGATGGATGATCTCCAGCGCCAAGGCAAAATCCTGTATCCGGCGGTCAGCAATTGGGCCGCCTGGCAAATCGCCACAGCACTTGGTATCTCTTATAAGGAAAGCCTGGCCCGCTTCGAATGCGTCCAGCCGATGTACAATCTGGTGAAGCGCCAGGCAGAAGTGGAAATCCTGCCGCTCGCCGCCGCTGAAAATATGGGCGTAATCACATACAGCCCACTCGGCGGAGGCTTGCTCACCGGCAAATACGGCAGCGGCAAAAAGCCGGAGCAGGGCAGGCTGGTCGAACAGAAAAACTACGAGAAGCGCTATGCCGAAGAGGCCTATTACCGTATCGCTGACCGTTTTACGCAGCATGCAGGCGACAAGGGCCATCATCCGGCATCACTGGCCGTAGCGTGGGCCATGGCGAATCCGGCAGTCACGGCCCCGATTATCGGAGCCCGCAATTTGGAGCAGCTTGAGCCGTCGCTCGCGGCACTCGACATCGACATGACGCCGGAATGGCGTAAGGAAATTTCCGATCTCTCCATCACCCCGCCGCCGGCAACGGATCGGTTGGAAGAGGTATAAATTCTTTGGCTTCAGCAAATTGCCAACGATGGCAACTACAGGGGGAATGAAAAATGGGCGAAACAAAAACATTTCGGTTAGCGGTTATTCCGGGCGACGGCATTGGAAAAGAAGTGGTCCGGGAAGGCATGCGTGTGTTGGAGCATATGGCTGAAGAGTCGGAAGGCAAATTTTCTTTTGACAGCGATTACTTTCCATGGGGCTGCGAGTACTACTTGGAAAATGGAAAAATGATGGACGAAGACGGTTTGGAGCAGATCCGCAACCATGATGCGATTTACTTTGGGGCTGTTGGCTTCCCGGGAGTGCCGGATCACATCAGTTTATGGGGCTTGCGGCTGGCCATCTGCCAAGGTTTCGATCAATGGGCGAATATACGGCCGGTTGAATTTTTGCCGGGGGTGCCGAGAAGGCTGAACCATCCGGATGTAGACAACTTGAATTGGGTGCTGGTACGCGAAAATTCGGAAGGTGAGTATTCAGGAATCGGGGGGCGCAATTTCGCCGGGCGGGGCACGGGCAATGAGGTCGCTGTCCAATCCGCTTTGTTCACGGAAAAAGGCTGCGAACGGATTATGCGCTTTGCGTTTGAATTGGCGCGGACGCGCAAACGGAAAAAAGTGACGAGCGTCACGAAGAGCAATGCCCAGCAATACGGCATGGTGCTGTGGGACGAAGTGTTTGCACGTGTCAGCAAAGACTACCCGGACGTCGAAACAGACCAATGGCTCGTTGATGCGATGGCTGCGCAATTTGTTTTGCATCCTGAAGAGCTGGAAGTAGTGGTCGCTTCTAATTTATTTGCAGACATTTTATCGGATCTCGGAAGCGCGCTCGCCGGAAGCCTTGGCGTCGCTGCAAGCGCAAACTTGAATCCGGAAAGAAGAACGCCAAGCATGTTCGAATCCGTCCACGGATCGGCTCCGGATATCGCTGGAAAAGGAATCGCCAATCCGATCGGCACGATTGGAAGCGCGGCGCTGATGCTGGACCATCTTGGATTAACAGACGAGGCGATCCGTTTGAACAAGGCGATTGCAGAAACAACCAGGCAGGGCTTCCTGACCCGCGATCTCGGCGGAACGTACGATACGATACAAGTGACAGACGCAATCATTCAGAACTTGGCGAAAGTGAAACAACAAGCACGCTGAACCTTATACCGAGGAAATTAAATAGCGCAACCGGCTCTAGTCGAGCCTGTTGCGCTATTATTATGCGCTGATTAAATTATTTACATTTTTCTGAATAAAACATATGATGAACAAAACCTTCTGAAAACGTTTTCAGATACAATACGGACCGCATAAGGAGCTGAAGAAATGGAGGACAAGAAAAAACTGCCGCTCGAAGGGCTGCGCGTCATTGATGCGTCGACCGTGCTGGCCGGCCCGATGCTTGCTACCTACCTCGGCGATTTTGGCGCCGAAGTGATCAAAGTGGAACATCCTGCGGGGGACCCGCTGCGTAATGCCGGCAGCCACAAGGACGGCGAATCGCTTGAATGGAAGCTGGTGTCGCGAAACAAAAAGCCGATCACGCTGAACTTCAGCACGCCGAAAGGGCAGGAGCTGTTCCACCGGCTGGCGCAGACGGCAGACGTCGTGATCACCAATTTCAGGCCGCAGACGCTTGAAAAATGGAACATCACCTACGAATCGCTGGCGGAGAAGAACCCCGGCCTCATTTTAGTGAAAGTGTCCGGCTTCGGGGAAGACGGGCCTTATAAAGAGCGTCCAGGATTCGGCACGCTTGCTGAAGCGATGTCAGGATTTGCGCAGGTCAACGGATTTCCGGACCGCGGACCGGTGCTGCCGAGCTTTGCGCTCGCCGATTACGCGACGGCGATGATGGGGGCATATGCCACGATGGTGGCCGTCTACGAAAGGGACCATTCGGAAGACGGGAAAGGGCAATCGATCGACTTGCCGATATACGAAGCGCTGATGGGCATGCTCGGCAACCAGGTGATGGAATATGACCAATTGGGCGTGATTCCCGGAAGGAAAGGCAATCGCACCGGCTGGACGGCGCCGCGGAACTTGTACGAGACCCAGGACGGCAAATGGCTGGCCATCTCCGGCACATCTCCGGCAATTGTCGAGCGCATCTTCAAAGCGATCGGCCGGGAAGAGCTGATTGCCGACCCGAAATTCGCCACGAACCAGGCGCGGCTGCAGCATGCCGATGAACTCGAAGCAATCATCGCGGAATGGATGAAAAAGTATCCGCAGGACGAGATCCTGGAGCGTTTTATCCGTTTCGAAGCGACGATTGCACCGGTCTACAACGTCCAGGAAATCGTGGAGGATCCGCATTTCATCCACCGCAAAAACATTGCGGAAGTGCCGGACGCGCATTTCGGCACAGTGAAAATGCTCAACGCGGCGCCGAAGTTTTCCCGGACGCCAGGCGAAATCCGCCACACCGGATTGGCATTGGGTTCGTCTAACGATGCGGTCTACGAAGAATTGGGACTCGCGCCGGAAGAAATCGAAGAGCTGCGCAGCGGCGGCATCATTTAAAGAGGGGGCAAGAAGATGATTTATAGAAGTTTGCTGTTTACACCGGGAACGAAGAAAGAGCGTTTATTGAAATCAATCGACAGCGGAGCCGATGCGCTGCTATGGGATCTGGAGGACGCGGTGCATCCGGATGAAAAAAGCCACGCGCGGAACGTCATCGCCGAGGCGCTGGATAGACTGGGCGAAAAGCCTGCGACGCCAATTTTCTTGCGGGTCAATCAATTCGGTACGGAGTGGTATCGCGACGATGTCAAGCTCGCGCAGCATCCATACGTAACGGGCATCATGCTGCCGAAAACGGAAAGTGCCGAACAGGCCGCAGAAACGTGGCAGCGCATGGGCAGTGAAGGCGAGCTGGTCGTGCTGATTGAGACCGCGATCGGCGTCATCCGCCTCGAAGAAATCTTCAGCAGCCCGTACATCAGCGGCGTCGCGTTCGGTGCCATCGATTATGCGGTGGATTTGGATTTGACGCTGACCGAAGCGGGGCTCGAGGTGCTGTATGCACGCTCCCGTATCGTCACTCATGCGAAAGCGGCAGGCATACAGGGCATCTATGACACCGTTTTTCCGGATGTCCATAATGCTGATAGCCTGCAGAAACGGGCAGCTTCCACGCGCACGCTCGGCTTCAACGGCCAGATGGCGATCCATCCGAAACAGCTCGAGACGATCCATAGAGTCTACAGCCCGTCGCGGGAACAAATCGATTGGGCGGTAAAGGTGCTGTGGCACGCCGACAACGAAGCGAAAGGCGCGGGGGTGTTCATGCTCGACGGCAAAATGGTCGATCGTCCGGTGATCGAAAAAGCCAAACAGATTTACGCAGCCGCTGAGCGCTACGGGCTGTCCGTCCGCTAATCGTGCAGAGGCACACTTTGAAAATCTGGCATCAGAAAAGGCCCGATCGGCATAGATCGGGCCTTTTTCTGTGCTCAGTCACTTTTTTTGTATGCCAAAATATCGCCGGGCTGGCAATCCAAGGCTTGGCAAAGGGCTTCCAGCGTTGAGAAGCGGATCGCCTTCGCCTTGCCGTTTTTCAGAATGGAAAGGTTGGCCATCGTGATCCCGACCCGCTCCGACAGCTCGGTCACACTCATTTTTCGCTTGGCCAGCATCACATCAATATTGATTATTATCGCCATATCATTCACCTCAGACCGTCAAATCGTTTTCGGATTTTATCTCGATGGCGTTTTGCAGCAGCTTCTGGAGCACCGCCGCGAAAACCGCAATGACCAATGCGCCGAACGTGATGACGAGGCCCATGCCGCCAAGGCCCGGAGCGTCATCGACTTCCGCCATGTAAAGGATGATCGGCAGGCACAATACGTACAAGCCGGTGATGGCCAGTGCGCAGCGTTTGATGTTTTGGAGCGCTTTGATCGACAGCGCCGAGAAAGCGATGTTGCGGTCAATATAGCCGAGCAGCTTCAAGGTCTGGTACAAAGCCGCAAAATACGCTATCGCCGTGGCGTAAAGCGCAGCCATAAAGAAGTATTGCAAAAAAGGCACACCGTCGATCAATTCGCCAGCGAACTCCGCCAGCGGAGGCACGACGAATATGCACACCGCCAATACCGGCAGCGCCATCAAAACGATCACCGCCTTCAAAAAAAGTGTTTCCCCTTTCATCTAAAGCACCTCGTTTCCAATAATTTTTTATCATGGATTAATTATGAATTAACAGGTGTTGGCCCGGAATCAACCGGTGTTACACCGACTTTAACAAGTATTGGGCAGGAATTAACTTGCGTTGCTGCAGCCTCCACACGAAATGGCGCATCGTCTAACGCCGCGTTATTGATTTGATGATAGCTCAAAAGTTATCGTTTATCAATAAAAAAGTATTGATTATAAATAAATGAATGCATTTCACTCCACTAAAAAAACATTTCCCGTCAACCGGGAAATGCTTCACATACGCCTAGAAATTGATGTCGGCATAATTCTGTTCTTCCTGTTCCGTTAAGAGCCGGGTGGCTTTGCCGATGGTGCCATTATGCCAGTTCCAGATGGTGTTGTGGACTTTGACCGCATTGGAGAAATCGCCTCGCTGCCAAGCGTCCAATGTGACCAGGTAAAAATTTTCATCGCGGTAGTCGTTTTTTTCCACGATCTCAATCAGCCTTGCAATGCTTTCACTCGTCAAAGGCTGGGAGCCGAATTTAATGTCGGCGTAGACTTTATTGTGCGTCATTTCATGAAGGTATAATTGCACTTCGAACTCTCTCATATCGTCAGAAAGGTCAACACTGCCTTTTGAGCTGCCGGCGAATTCCTCCTGAGAAGCGTG
>DATISS010000135.1:0-10253 GCA_035468565.1 Planococcus sp. (in: firmicutes) | reverse complement strand
GCCTAGGGGTTAACTGAATGGCGAACCTCAAAAAAATGGGCAGACACAAAGGCGAGAACCCAGCAAGCGGGACGCTGAAATGAAAAATAGCACGCCCAGTCGCAGGATTTACTGATTTGAAGACGCGGAGCGGGGGGGGGGCTGTTTTGCTGTCATTTTTATTTTGGTGGGCCGATGGATTTATTGTGATGAAAAGGGATTTTTTGACGGCTTGAATCGTAGAATGGCTATAAGGTTTTTAATATTCAAGCATTCAATAGTTACATATAAGGAGAGAATGAAGATGAAATCAACAAAAATTCACAGGCGATCCATACCGGATAGAACTTTTTGGATCCTGCTTTTACTTGTTACTTGTTTCTTGATTGCGGGATGTTCTCAAAAAGGAATGGCAGAAAAAACAGAAGTTCTTGAGGCGGCATCGGTGGATGAAAAAAGTAGAGATGCAATTCAGTCGGTCATCGAAAAAGAATTCAATGTCCCTGATGAAGAATACAGGAAATTGAGATACGCAGCGATGGAAAATCTTGAGGACGTCGCGGATCAAGAAGAATTCGCTGTTTATAAGGAAACGCCTGTTTATAAAGCGTACGCTGATTATATGGAAAAGACGTACGCATCCTATTTTACTGAAAACGGCTACGCCAACTTCCTGAATATAAACCCGGCTTTTATGTATAGCATTTATGAGGGATCCTATAAACTTAGCGCTTCGGATATAAAAATCAATGCCAGTGAAAACGAACCCACAGTATACAATTTCAGTTTCCAAGTAGCGCATCAAGATGAAAGCAGCGCATCAAGCCGATACAAATTCGAAGGGAAAGCGATTGTTCCGGAAGAAGGAAAAATCGAAGAAATTGAATTTCTGGACAAAGAAGGCTTAAAGCAAAAATTGAATAAAGCAAATGTAAATTAAAACCGTTGATCCAGCTTTGGATCAACGGTTTTTCAGATGCTATTATTCCATTACCATTCAATGTCGTCAGGATAATCTCCTTTATACCGCAGTTTGGAAACGTGGACTTGCAGGCCTTCTGCCAAATCGATGAAATCGGAACGGAAGTTATAGTACAGGGAATCGAGTTCGCAAATGCGTTTAGCCATGATGCTGATGTTTTCACTGCGCCTTTCAGGCGGCAGTCGGAGAAATTGGATGTTCAGGCGATCGATGTACTGGACTAAGTAATTTTGGTATTTCGTTTTCGCGAACAGTCCATGGGGATCGATGTATTTTCGGAGCTGGCGATAGCGGTTCGGGCTAAGCGTATCCTCCAAGCAGCGTGCAACGGCGCTTTGGAATTTTCGGACGGCCGCTACCGAAGGGTTCCAGTTATGGACCCCCTCACTATCCGTAAAATGGCCGATAAAATCGTTGAGGGCAAATGCCGCGAAAAGAATTTCGGGCCATAGCGCTTCAAATCTCAAATATACGTTGTTCCCCGCAGACGCCATAGGCAACAAAAGAGCATCATCCCCGCTAAAGCCGTTCGGCACAGCCTCGATGCCCCGGTTGCCGAGCTGTGCTTGGCGCATCTCACTGAACAGCCAAAGAATTCTGCGGCGCGGCTGCCCGTAGCCATCGTCTTCTTCATGGCTGCGTATAACGTGGTGACCGGCTTCGTACAACTCATCGAAATCCCAATAGTCGCCAGTAATATGGACACCGGCAAAATTAGGTGTGTTGTGGATACGGATCATTTGAAACACCCCTCTCCTTTTTTAGTTGTGTTTGTGAACCAGTTCTCTTTGCAATAAGGATAATACAAATGGATGATTTAGGATATAAATTAACAATTAATTGACTTATCAGAATATTTAGTAGACAATTAGTCTACTCAATAAGATAATGTATTCACATTTCTAGTTTCAAATGATTTTAGGTAGGCTTAAAAGCATAGACCACGTAGCGGAAAGGGAGGGGGAAGGCCAGTGGGGGTGAAGGCGTTTCTCACATTTCTTTGGGCAGCGGCAATTATCGTTGCCACATGCAATAATGACGCGCACGCTTTTTTATTTGATCAGATTGTCGGCTTCAGTTTCAATGCGAACCCTAATTTGGCTGATCTCCTGATAATAAACGACATAGATTTTACAGACAGTTTTTACTTTATCCAGAAAACAGGGCATTTCCTGTCTTTTGCGTTATTATATGTGCTGCTTTTCAACTGGCTGAAAAAGCGTTTGCCAGCAGTAGCCATCGCTGTAGCGTTCGGAGTATTTACGGAAATCCTGCAAATGTACTTTGAGCGGGATGGCCGGCTTTTCGACGCGTTTATCGACTCATTGGGCATTTTGTTGGCGTTTGTGCTCGTTAATGCGGTGGTAAGTTTCAAGCGGGGCGCTGCGGAAGACACATCTTATTAAGCGATTTGGCTGAAGAAACTAAACAAACCCAATACTTTCAAAGGAGGTTGCGAAGTGAAAAAGAAAGTGACGAAAGCAATTATTCCCGCAGCGGGATTAGGTACCCGTTTTCTGCCCGCCACTAAGGCGATGCCGAAAGAGATGCTGCCGATATTGAATAAGCCGACCATCCAATATATCGTAGAAGAAGCGATCGAATCGGGAATCGAAGACATCATTATCGTAACCGGTAAAGGGAAAAGGGCAATTGAAGACCATTTCGATAATAACTTCGAGCTTGAAGACAATTTGCTGAAACGCGAAAAATACGAGCTGCTGGAAAAGGTGCGGGATTCCTCAAAAGTGGAAATCCATTACATCCGCCAAAAAGAACCTAAAGGGCTGGGACATGCGATTTGGTGTGCGCGCAAGTTTATCGGCAATGAACCTTTTGGGGTTTTGCTGGGCGATGATGTCATCCAATCCCGAACACCTGCCCTCCAGCAACTGATGGCTCAGTATGAAGTTAATCGGGCGTCCGTTATTGGCGTCCAGCAAGTTGGCATGGCTGAAACGCACCGCTATGGCATTATCGATCCAGGCAAGGCAGATGGACGTCTTTTCACAGTCGAAAATTTTGTGGAAAAACCGAAACCGGGAACAGCCCCATCTGATTTAGCGATTTTAGGGCGCTACGTCCTGACGCCGGAAATCTTTCAGTTTCTGGGTGAGCATAATATCGGAGCCGGTGGAGAAATCCAGTTGACGGACGCCATCCAATTATTGAATCAGTATCAAAAGGTGTTCGCTTTTAATTTTGAAGGCAAGCGCTACGATGTCGGGGAAATGGTCGGTTTTATCCGGACTACGATGGAGTTCGCCTTGAAGAACGATGATTACGGCGAGGAAGTTGCCGGTATCATGGCCGCCTTGCTGGCTGAACGGAAACAAGCAATCGAGTTGAAATTTTAAATAGGAACCGCCCCATTCGTTATTCGAAAGGGCGGCTCTTTTTTTCGTTTCTGAATAAGTTGCAAGAGAAATTTATTTAAAAATTAAAAATTCAGATAATTATTTGACTTGTTTTAAACAGGTTGATATTCTAGTTATAAATACCCTCGGTCTTGTTATGTGTTAAGTAATGGCAATTATTAAGGTGTAAGTAATGAGTCTTGACTTGTGGATTATTGGATGATGGAGTGGTTTTATAGAAAAGGAGTGGTTCAATTTGGGTGATGGGAAAAAGAAGATTCTGATTCTCGGCGGTACCCGCCATATGATTGATGTTGTGAAAACGGCGAATGCGATGGGATTCTACACGATTGTCGCTGACAATGTGGAGGGATCTCCGGCTAAGGCCCATGCGGATAAGTTTTTTGATGAAAGCACCGCCGATATCCAAAAGTTGGCGGAAATCGTCCGTGTGGAAAAAGTCGACGGGGTATTCACCGCTTTTGAAGACATCAATACATGGAATGCGGAAAAACTGGCGCGCGTGACAGGACTTTCTTTTTACGCAACCGAAGAGCAATTGGAAATCTCCTCGAACAAAAATAAATTCAAGGAATTCTGCCGCCTCTATGCTGTCCCAGTCATCCCAGAATACACCGCTGAAGGAACGCTGGGCGAGGAATTGTTGCAGAACATGAAGTTTCCCGTCATCGCCAAGCCTGTGGACAGCTACGCAAGCAAAGGAATCACGGTGTGCCATAACCCGGCGGAGATGAGGGCCGGATTCGAGAAAGCGCTCAGCTTTTCAAAATCGGGCATGGTGATCGTGGAGCCGTTCATCGATAATTCCTACGGCGTCCAGATGTTCTACGCTGTACGAGAAGGCGAGATTGTGTTGAACGGCACGGCAGACCGCTTTGTCCACAAACAGTCGAAAGAACACCCACCGCTGCCGATAGCGATGACATTCCCCTCGAAACACCAACAGCAATTTATCGACACCGTGGACCCGAATGTCCGAAGCCTGATACTCGGCATGGGGATTGAGAACGGCCTGGTGTTCATCCAGTCTCTTTACGCAGAAGGGGCATTTTACATCTACGAAATGGGCTTCAGGTTCAGCGGCGAGCAGCATTATAAAATCATTGAGAAGCAGACGGGCATCAATTTGCTGGAAATGATGCTCGAGTTTGCGGTAGGGGAAGATATTGGAAAGTACGGGATTACGGCATTCGATCATGGATATATGCCAAAGCCATCGTGCAACCTGCCGATCCTCCTCGACGCTGGGACTATTGCGAACGTCAGCGGAATGGACAAAATCAATCGCATGGAAGAAGTTGTTTCCTATTGCCTCAACCATGAAGTGGGGGATGCGATTGCGGCGAACGGCTCGTACACGCAGATGTTCGGCAGGTTCAATCTGGTCGCAGGCTCAGAAGAGGAGCTGCACAATGCCATGGAAACGCTTTATGATACGCTGAAGATCGAATCCCTGGATGGCGCGGATATGGTGCTGGCGAAGCATGTGCCCGCCAGAACGAGCGGCCAGTAAACAGCAGTCAAAACACCCGATAAATCTAAACAGGCAGAGGCGAAAAATCGCCTCTGCCTTCTTTTGCGTCCTCGTCATCCCCGGTAAAGCGGAAAGTGTCCGGGATTTTCAATTAAGCCTCTGCTAAAATTATAATCCACTAGAAGCCTGTAGATCGTTTCGTTGCGGATTTTCTTGCCAGTCAGGATGTCGAGCGGCTCGGTTTTCGTGAATCCGCGCTTGAAGCGGTATAACACCTCGCTCGAGGCTCCGCCGAGATGCATTTGCTTCTTGCCATGCTCGACGCCCCAGCGGCAGCCTTCGTTCAGCACTAGGCTATTGCCGGCGACCTTGAAGAATTCAGGGTCATTCGCCGCCAAATGGTAATGCAGGAAATCGCCATGGTGCAAATACAGCGCAGCCGAAATGTATTGGCCTTCGTATTTCGCGTAGACGATGAATTGTTTGCCTTCTAGCAAGTTGAACGATTCAGCCAATAGCTCTTTTGAAAACCGGTAATGGTCCGGGATGTTATTCTTTTTCGCCATGATTTCATAGAGCCGGTGGAATTCGTCAATGGTAGCACCCGTGTAATCGTATTCGATTTGTACATTGTTCTTTAATGCCCGTCGGACTTGTGTGCGTGTGTTGGATTTGAATTCTTCCATGAAATAATCGCCCACGCTCAAGTCGATATACATCGATATCCCGCGGTTGTCGATGCAGTAGGCATCCTCAAAGTCTTCTGCATTCTTCACCCAGGCATTGAAGCGGACGTATTCTGAAACGATATTATTGTCGATGCAGTATTTTTGGAATTCTGCATCGAATGCCGCTGCAAGCTCTTTTCTCTTGCCAGCAGCACAGCTGATAATCACCGGCCCGCTTTGGCCAAAAGGAGTGATCGTATCGTAATAGGTTACATCGCCCAAAGCAATCGGGATCGGCCGTACGACAAACTGGTAATAGATGTGGCCGTAGTCGGTCGCAAGTTCGAAAACTTTGTTCTCCCCCAAGTCCTGTGTTGCGTAGGCCTTGCCCCATTCCGGCAAGAAAAAAATGTCAGACAATAATGTTGTCAGCATAACGACCATTGCGTGTTTCCTCCTTTGAATAGCTGCAAAATGAAAAAACTGGATGTTTTATTTAAACCTAAACTCATGATAATGACATTTGGTTAAAACTAGGTTAAATGAATCACGCTAATTAAATAGGAAGAAAAACACAGGATGAGAACGTTAATATTTTGTTTTTTTTCGAAAAAGGGTTGATGTACCTAGTGTTAAAGGCTGTTCATACAGGTATTTAAAAATTCAGAATAGTATATTGACATTGTTGCGACTAACTGATAACTTGGTAGTTAATAGGTAAAAGGTTTCTAGAACATCCAGATTTTAGTTGAATTCATGGTAGGTATTTGCTCTCTATGGCCAACAATGTTTTGAAATCAGTAAGCGTACGTACGGAGCTACAGGGGTGATTAGCGATTGCTGCTCATTCACAAAACACGCTGGGAGATGTTATGGATGAAAACAGCTGAACCGAGGAAAGTGCTAATCCTTGGCGGCATTACACATATGATTGATGTAGTGAAAACCGCCAAGAAAATGGGGATGTATGCGATTGTGACGGATAATAATGTCGGCTCTCCTGCAAAGAAATTTGCGGACAAAGCATATGACATCAGCACAGCAGATACCGAAAAGCTGGCGAAGATTGCGAATGAAGAAGGGATTGATGGGATTTTTACGGCGTTTGACGATATCAATACTTGGAACGCTTTAAAATTATGTAAAAAATTGAATTTGCCGTTCTATGCGTCCAATGAACATTTGGCGATTACATCGAACAAGGATAAATTCAAGGAATTCTGCCAAACATTCCAGGTGCCGGTCATTGAAGAATACAGCAGCGAAGAAATTTTATGGGGAAATATGAAATTCCCCATTATTGTTGATCAGTTAATCGATAATGACAGTGGGGTCAAATTTACTTATACCGTTCACGAAGGGCGTGCTATATTGACAGAAGTGACTGACAAAAATGAAATGATCCTTGCTCGATATGAACCGTATATAGCAGAAATGGGGACAGTGTGATGATGGATATTTTTTTCGAACCGGATTATGGAAAATTATACGAGGAGATCGAGGGCGGGATTTGCGAAGCTTATGAGTTTTCGCATCCGCTCGGCTCCGTCACGCACCTTTTCATCAAACGGCAAGCGCCGATTCTTGTGGATGGGAAAACATATTACGATATCGTTACGCCTTACGGCTATGGCGGTCCGTTAATCACTTGCTGCGCGGAAAACGATAAAGCCGAATTGGTCCGAGCGTTTAAAGACGCTTTCCAGCAATACTGCGACGCCAACCATATCGTGGGCGAATTTGTCCGTTTCCATCCGGTCTTCGGCAATGCCGAAGACTTCAAGGAATGCTACGAAGTCGAATATACGCGGAAAACAGTGGGCACCAATTTGAAGGATTACGCCGATCCGGTGCAGGAAGAATTCTCGAAATCGACACGCAAGGCAATCCGGCACGCGCTGCGCTTAGGGATCGAGTACCGCATCACGGTCAATCCGGAAAACCTTGACAAGTTCACCGAACTTTATCACATCAATATGGAACGCGTGCATGCTGACATGTTCTATTATTTCGATAAGGCATATTTTGACCGCATTTTGCATTATTTTGGCGAGCATGTCGTACTGGTAGAAGCCCTTTTTGAAGGTGAAGTCATCGGAGCGGAAATGCATTTCATCTATAATAATCTGATTCACACGCATTTATCCGGTACTTTGGAAGGCTATCACCATTTGTCGCCTGTATACGTCATGACGTATGCAATCGCCTTATGGGGCAAGGAACATGACATGGAGCTGATCCACGCGGGCGGCGGATTTACTAATGAGCCGGATGATACTTTGCTGCTATTCAAAAAGAAATTCGGCAAGAACACGGAATTCGATTTCCATGTCGGGCGCAAGGTGTGGAATGAGGCGGTTTATGCAAAACTCTGCGCGGCATCCGGGGCAGAAAAAGAAGAAGAATTCTTCCCCGCTTACCGTGCGAAAGGTGCCTGGAAGGTCAGCCAGGTATAAAATCATGGAAGTGATAGAGGATGGAGGCAGCCGGGCAACTGGCTGCCTTTTTTTGTTGCGAAAAACTGGTTAATTATTCTAGTGGATTAAATGCTATATTGTGTGAAATTAGCTACTGGTTCCTTATCCACAAGAAGTGATAGAATCCTCGAAAATAATTTGTGTGAATTTTCTGTTAAATTGTGAGATAATAGGGCAAATGGAATCAACTGGCAGGAATGCTAAATGCCAACTATGGACCTCTTGCCTATATGAGTGTTTGTGAAACACATTCCGGTATTGTTTGAACATCATAGGTTAAGAAAGAGGGGGAGGCTCATGGCTAGGCGATACATAATCGCAGTCTCGGCATTATTGGCTTTGGGCATCGCCCTGCTCCTTATCGGGTTTTCAAAAGACGACATGGCAGGAGGCGAGGCGTTTTCACCTTCAGCCGCTTATACCGGTAAAGGGCAAGGTACAGAAGAGCGGGGGTGGGTAGCGGAACGGAAGGTATTGCCGGTCGGCGCATACGCGGTGAAGTCCGATGAATCCGTTGAAATCATCATGAGGGACGGGACAAGGCTTGAGGGCCAGCTATTGCTTCCGAAAGAACTCGAAGGCCCGTATGCCACGATTGTCCAACTGAACGGCTATGGCCACGGCGAAGCCGAAACGCTGATGAACTTGGCGGAACGGGGCTACGCGGTGCTTCACGTCAGCATGCGGGGCGCGGGTGCATCCGAGGGTAAATCCGGGCTTTATGAATCTTATGCCGAAGACGGCTATGATGTGATTGAATGGGCAGCGGCCCAACATTGGAGCAGCGGTGAGGTCGCGACAGTCGGGGCATCGCTGCAGGGCATTACACAATGGCTTGCTGCAAAAGAGCTGCCGCCGAGCCTGAAAGCGATCAGCCCGGCCATTGCCTGCGCGGATTGCTATGAATTCCTATGGCATCCCGGAGGCATGGAAGCGGGGGTGGGAAGAATCAGACGGACCGAGGAATTCCTGGCAGCGAAAGGCCACCGCGATTACGACAGCTGGTGGCAGGAACGCACTGTTTCGGAAAAACAGTTAACAGAAATTGCGGGTGATGGGATAGCGGTGCTCGTTTCCGGTGGCTGGAACGATTACATCAGCCCAGGCAATGTGGATGCTTATGAACACATCCGCTCAGCCGGAGGCAGCGGGCAATTGATCGTGTCCGCGGGCGGCCATTCGCACTTACCCGCTGTCATGCCCTACGAATTCGGAGATTACCAGGCGTTGTGGCTGGACCATTATTTAAAAGGGGAGCCGAATAGCATCGGCTCTATGCCGCCGGTATTGATCTATGTGCAAGGGGCGGAGCAATGGCGCTATGAAAGCGCATGGCCGATTCCCGACACGCAGTTTGAGGAATTGTTTTTCAGCGATCAAAAAAGCGGATCCATCTTCAGCGTCAATGATGGATCGTTGACAGAGGAAGCGCAAAGGAAGCCTATTGCTTTCACTAGTTATAGCTATTCGCCGCTAAAGGGGCCTTTTTTGCCGGTGCTGCTGAGCGCTTCGGGGCGATCATTGGCGAATCAGCATAAAGCTGAAACCAAAACAGCAACGTGGACGTCAGGCAGACTATCGGCGCCGACTGAAGTGACGGGTGTCATGAAGGCGCAGTTTTGGGCGGAAGTGAATGCGGAAGACGCGGATTTCGTTCTGCAGCTTTCCGACGTTTCCCCTGATGGCACGTCGAAGCAGGTGGCCGCCGGGTACTTGAATGCGAGCCGCGCCAAATCGCGGGCCGAACCCGGGCTGCTCATTCCGGGGGAGATCAACGAGTACACAATCGAATTACAGCCTACGTCCTATGTTTTCCAAAAAAACCATCGGCTGCGCCTGAGCATTGCGGGCGGTGCGGAAATGCAGCCGGGCCAGAAATCACCGCAAGGCCCTGGCAAGAACCAAAGGCCTTCAGCGGTGACAATCTACCAGGACAAAAGCCATCCGTCGAGCCTGTTACTGCCATTGATCGGCGTGCCTAGCTTTGACACATTGGAATAAAAACAACTAAAAAAGCCGCAGCGCCGCTGCGGCTTGAGCTTGTAGATAAAAGAATAATTATTTCTTTAAAGGAATGAATATACATCATTATAGTAGCAATGCCGGATTCTGCACTCCAGGCGGACGCGTTCCGCGGGCTCGCGCCGAACTACCTCGGACTAGTCGTCCGAGTGGATTTCGGCACTTCGCTGTCCCGCTGGAGTCGCCGCCTTGCGTTTCGAATCCTGAAGCAAGTTAAAATACCAAAAGATTGGTTTCTAATACTGGATGAAGCAGGAATGGTGTATGTAAAGC